>CP136010.1:600000-940000 GCA_030263805.2 Pseudomonas sp. FeN3W | reverse complement strand
TGTCAGCACGGGAGACACACGGCGGGTGCTAACGTCCGTCGTGAAAAGGGAAACAACCCAGACCGTCAGCTAAGGTCCCAAAATCCTGGTTAAGTGGGAAACGATGTGGGAAGGCTTAGACAGCTAGGAGGTTGGCTTAGAAGCAGCCATCCTTTAAAGAAAGCGTAATAGCTCACTAGTCGAGTCGGCCTGCGCGGAAGATGTAACGGGGCTCAAACCAGGTACCGAAGCTACGGGTTCAACGCAAGTTGAGCGGTAGAGGAGCGTTCTGTAAGCCTGTGAAGGTCAGTTGAGAAGCTGGCTGGAGGTATCAGAAGTGCGAATGCTGACATGAGTAACGACAATGCGAGTGAAAAACTCGCACGCCGAAAGACCAAGGGTTCCTGCGCAACGTTAATCGACGCAGGGTGAGTCGGTCCCTAAGGCGAGGCTGAAGAGCGTAGTCGATGGGAAACGGGTTAATATTCCCGTACTTCTAGTTACTGCGATGGGGGGACGGAGAAGGCTAGGCCAGCAAGGCGTTGGTTGTCCTTGTTTAAGGTGGTAGGCAGAGATCTTAGGTAAATCCGGGGCTTGATGCCGAGAGCTGATGACGAGCTTTCTTTTAGAAAGCGAAGTGGTCGATGCCATGCTTCCAGGAAAAGCCTCTAAGCTTCAGGTAACTAGGAACCGTACCCCAAACCGACACAGGTGGTTGGGTAGAGAATACCAAGGCGCTTGAGAGAACTCGGGTGAAGGAACTAGGCAAAATGGCACCGTAACTTCGGGAGAAGGTGCGCCGGTGAGGGTGAAGTATTTACTACGTAAGCCCATGCCGGTCGAAGATACCAGGCCGCTGCGACTGTTTATTAAAAACACAGCACTCTGCAAACACGAAAGTGGACGTATAGGGTGTGACGCCTGCCCGGTGCCGGAAGGTTAATTGATGGGGTTAGCGCAAGCGAAGCTCTTGATCGAAGCCCCGGTAAACGGCGGCCGTAACTATAACGGTCCTAAGGTAGCGAAATTCCTTGTCGGGTAAGTTCCGACCTGCACGAATGGCGTAACGATGGCGGCGCTGTCTCCACCCGAGACTCAGTGAAATTGAAATCGCTGTGAAGATGCAGTGTATCCGCGGCTAGACGGAAAGACCCCGTGAACCTTTACTATAGCTTTGCACTGGACTTTGAATTTGCTTGTGTAGGATAGGTGGGAGGCTTTGAAGCGTGGACGCCAGTTCGCGTGGAGCCATCCTTGAAATACCACCCTGGCAACTTTGAGGTTCTAACTCTGGTCCGTTATCCGGATCGAGGACAGTGTATGGTGGGTAGTTTGACTGGGGCGGTCTCCTCCTAAAGAGTAACGGAGGAGTACGAAGGTGCGCTCAGACCGGTCGGAAATCGGTCGTAGAGTATAAAGGCAAAAGCGCGCTTGACTGCGAGACAGACACGTCGAGCAGGTACGAAAGTAGGTCTTAGTGATCCGGTGGTTCTGTATGGAAGGGCCATCGCTCAACGGATAAAAGGTACTCCGGGGATAACAGGCTGATACCGCCCAAGAGTTCATATCGACGGCGGTGTTTGGCACCTCGATGTCGGCTCATCACATCCTGGGGCTGAAGCCGGTCCCAAGGGTATGGCTGTTCGCCATTTAAAGTGGTACGCGAGCTGGGTTTAGAACGTCGTGAGACAGTTCGGTCCCTATCTGCCGTGGACGTTTGAGATTTGAGAGGGGCTGCTCCTAGTACGAGAGGACCGGAGTGGACGAACCTCTGGTGTTCCGGTTGTCACGCCAGTGGCATTGCCGGGTAGCTACGTTCGGAAGAGATAACCGCTGAAAGCATCTAAGCGGGAAACTTGCCTCAAGATGAGATCTCACTGGAGCCTTGAGCTCCCTGAAGGGCCGTCGAAGACTACGACGTTGATAGGTGGGGTGTGTAAGCGCTGTGAGGCGTTGAGCTAACCCATACTAATTGCCCGTGAGGCTTGACCATATAACACCCAAACAATTTGGCTGTTAGACGGTAAGTCGACAAACAAACCGAAAATCTGCACGAACACGCAATACCCGTTCGATCACATACCCAATTCGCTGCAGCGGCTAAACCCCGAGGCAGCAACTGAATTGCTTGACGACCATAGAGCGTTGGAACCACCTGATCCCTTCCCGAACTCAGTAGTGAAACGACGCATCGCCGATGGTAGTGTGGGGTCTCCCCATGTGAGAGTAGGTCATCGTCAAGCTCCTTTCCCAAACCCCCGACCCGCGCAAGCTGGCCGGGGGTTTGCTTTTGCGGTGGAGAAAAGTGCTGAGTTACAGGAGACGATTTAGCGCTTACCTGCGAAAGTCCCCGTCGATCTTTCAATGGCATTGCCGCAAGCCAGCCTATAAAGCTTGCCCAGGTCGGAATGCTTTGAGCGCGGTGTTGAAAACAAAAGCCGGCCCCAAAAGCATAATGCAGCGTTTAGTCCTGACGGCCCCGGCTGCATGCAGCAGTGCAGTGTTAGCTGTCGGTCTTGGCCGACACTAGCTAATGCATCGATGCTCGAAGCTGGAGCCGCCGGCAGCTGTCGTCCAGGTCCATAGCTCTGGCTGGGCTCTTAGGCTGCGCCAGTCGGCGCGGACACCTGCCCACGGACTGATGGCAGGCGTGTTGAAAGAACACAGCCATTTCGCTATCCCGTTATTCCCTTTGCCCCGCTTCAAGCATGGTCTCTGGACGAACCCATTGATCGAATTCCTCGCTGGTCAGGTAGCCGAGTTCCATGGCTGCTTCGCGCAATGTGGTGCCTTGTGCGTATGCCTTCTTGGCGATTTCAGCTGCGCGGTCATAGCCGATATGAGGGTTCAGCGCTGTTACCAGCATAAGTCCCCGCTCCAAGTGCTCAGCCATACGCGCCGGGTCAGGCTCCAGGCCGGCAATGCAATGAGAATTGAAGTTGCGGCATCCATCGGAGAGAAGTTGAACGGATTGAAGCAGGTTATGAATGATCACCGGCTTGAATACGTTCAGTTGCAGATGCCCTTGACTCGCTGCAAAGCTGATCGTCATGTCATTGCCCATGACTTGGCAAGCAAGCATTGATAGGGCTTCGCATTGGGTCGGATTGACCTTGCCGGGCATGATTGAGCTGCCCGGTTCGTTGGCAGGCAATCGCACTTCAGCGAACCCCCCGCGCGGACCTGAGCCGAGCAGACGAAGATCATTGGCTAATTTCATCAATGCGACGGCCAGCGTCTTCAAGGCACCGGACATCGCGACCAAGGGCTCATGTCCGGCCAATGCGGCGAACTTGTTGGGGGCAGAGACGAAGGGAAGGCCGGAGAGAGCAGCTAGCTCCGCTGCGATGGCTTCGGCGAAGCCGTGCGGCGAGTTCAAGCCGGTTCCTACTGCGGTCCCCCCCTGAGCCAGCTCGTAGACAGCCGGTAGGCACTGACGGATCGTACGTTCGGCGATATCGAGCTGCGCGACGAACGCCGACATCTCCTGGCCGAAGGTAATCGGAGTGGCATCCATCAGATGGGTGCGCCCGGTCTTGATCAGCTTGTTATGCCGCACAGCGAGCTCTGCCAGCCCCCCGGCCAGTTCTGCAATGGCAGGCAGCAACTGGCTATGCACGGCTTTGGCGGCTGCAATGTGCATTGCTGTCGGGAAGCAGTCGTTGGAGCTCTGTGCACGATTGACGTGGTCGTTCGGATGGACAGGCGTCTTGCCGCCTCGGTTGCCGCCCGCCAGCTCGTTGGCGCGCCCCGCGATCACCTCGTTGACGTTCATATTGCTCTGCGTGCCGCTGCCAGTTTGCCAGACGACTAACGGGAACTGGTCGTCGTGCTGACCATGCAGAACCTCATCCGCGGCTTGCTCGATCAGGCGCGCGATGTCGGGTGGCAGATCACCGATTCGATTGTTCACACGCGCGGCAGCCTTCTTGATCAACGCTAACGCATGCAGCATCTGGATAGGCATTCGCTCGCTACCGATCGCGAAGTTGCTCAGTGATCGCTGCGTTTGTGCACCCCAATAAGCCTGTTCCGGTACTTCGACTTGTCCCAGACTGTCGGTCTCTATACGCGTCATGCCATGCTCCTGCTCGATATTGCTGGTTAGGCTGCCCTGCGGCATCGGCAGTTCCGTAGCTTTGCCTTGGCCGCTTGAGGCATTGGAACTCCCGGCGCAGAATGTGTCCATTGAGGGCTACCTATAGCCTGCCCAAGGATTTCCAATGTCAACTTTCCGTGTCCAGACCCTGCGCGCTACAGTGCTGTTCATCTGTATCAGCTCATCGGCTTTCGCCGATAGTGCGAGCCATGCGGCAAGCGCAGAGCGTTTTCTCCAGCTTGCCAATGCTGACCGGCTCGCCGTGCCTGTCTATGCCCAAGTGCAGCAGATGTTTGCGCAGCGTTTTGCCGAAGTGCAGGCGCCAGATACCAAGAAGGCGCTGCTCGAGCGCTATCAGGCTCAGGCCAACACGGCTTTGGACAAAGCTATAGGGTGGGACAAGCTGAAACCGGATCTGGTCGCTTTGTACACCAGCCAATTCTCCGAAACCGAACTGAATCAGCTGATCGATTTTTATGAGTCGCCACTCGGCAAAAAGATGCTCAGCAAGTTGCCGGAGCTCAATGCTCGCTCGGCTCAGCTTACCCAGGTCAAGCTGGAAAGCGCGGTGCCGGAAGTGAACAAGCTGCTGTCCGAAATGACGGCCGAACTCGAAAAACAGAAGCCTTGAGAGACCCTGCCATGCGCAAGCTCGATTTGATCCAAGACGCCCTCCTGCAAGCCTTGCAGCCTGAGCACCTTGAAGTGCTCGATGAAAGCCATACACACAGCCGCGGGCTGGAAACCCATTACAAAGCCGTGATCGTCAGCGAGCAGTTCACCGGGCTGAATTCGGTCAAGCGCCACCAGAAGGCCTATGCCGCGATGGGGGCGCTGATGCAACAGATACACGCGCTCGCGCTGCATACCTATACACCTGAGGAGTGGACGCAGCAGGGCTCGGCCCCGGCATCACCGGTTTGCGCTGGCGGGCATAAATAGGGCGCCGTCTCGCACGGGACCATTCTTGCCGTTCTTTGTTAGACTTCCTCCCCGCGCCGGCCCACGCCGGCGTTTTCGTTTGTATCCGGTCCACCCTTTACGCGGGTGACCACTGGTGGAATTACCCATGACACGAAAAATCGTTGTGGCAGCGCTGTACAAGTTCGTATCGCTGCCGGATTACGTTGCGCTGCGCGAACCCCTGCTCGAAACCCTTACGCACAACGGCATCAAGGGCACCTTGTTGTTGGCCGAGGAGGGCATCAATGGCACGGTTTCCGGTACCCGCGAGGCAATCGATGCGCTGCTTGAGTGGTTCCGGAGCGATGTCCGTCTTGCCGACATCGATCACAAGGAATCGTACTGCGACGAGCAGCCTTTCTACCGCACCAAGGTCAAGCTGAAGAAGGAGATCGTCACGCTCGGCGTTGAGGGTGTCGATCCGAATCGGCAGGTCGGAACCTATGTCGAGCCGCAGGACTGGAACGCGCTGATAGCCGATCCGGAAGTGCTGCTGATCGACACTCGTAACGATTACGAAGTGGCGATCGGTACGTTCGAGGGCGCGGTGGACCCGAAAACCAAGTCGTTCCGTGAATTTCCCGACTACATCAAGGCTCACTTCGATCCGGCGAAGCACAAGAAGGTCGCGATGTTCTGTACCGGCGGCATCCGCTGCGAGAAGGCGTCGAGCTATATGCTCGGTGAAGGCTTCGAAGAGGTCTATCACCTCAAGGGCGGCATCCTCAAGTATTTGGAGGAGGTGCCTGAGGCGCAAAGCCGCTGGCAAGGCGACTGCTTCGTGTTCGATAACCGCGTGACCGTGCGGCACGACCTCAGCGTCGGCGAGTTCGATCTGTGCCATGCCTGCCGCGCACCGCTATCCATGGAAGATCGGCAATCGGAGCACTACGCTGCGGGTATCAGTTGTCCACATTGCTGGAATACGCTGAGCGAAAAAACGCGTGCCGGTGCCCGCGAGCGGCAGAAGCAGATCGAGCTGGCGCGTCAGCGCAACCAGCCGCATCCCATCGGCCGCGACCCCCGAGAACTGGATCGCTGAAGCCAACTGGCCGTGCGTCGGCCCACCAGGTAGTTGTGGAGTCTCGAAGTGGCCCGACTGATCTATGTGATGGACCCCATGTGCTCATGGTGCTGGGGGTTCGCGCCGGTAATGACGGCTTTGGCCGAGCAAGCTGCGGCCCAAGGCGTATCGCTTGGGCTGAGGGTGGGCGGTCTGCGTCGTGAACAGGAAGCGATGGATCAGGCCGGGCGTCAGCGCACGCTGTCCTACTGGCAGGCCGTGCACTCGGCAACTGGTCAGCCATTCAATCTTGATAAGGGCTTGCCTGACGCGTTGATCTACGACACGGAGCCCGCCTGCCGTGCGCTTGTCACTGCTCGCAGCCTTGATGAGTCTCGCGTCTGGTCGCTGTCATTGGCGATTCAGCAGGCGTTCTACCAGCACGGATGCGATGTGACCCTGCCGTCGATGCTGGTGGACCTGGCCGAGACCGCAGGTCTTTCGCGCAGTCAGTTCGCCGAGCGTTATGACGACTCGGCCACCAAGGCAGCCACCGCGGCCGACTTCACCTGGGTCGAGAACCTCGGTATCGCCGGCTTCCCCACCTTGCTGGCCGAGCACGAAGGGCAACTGGCGCTGGTCACCAACGGCTATCAACCGCTGTCTGCCCTGAGCCCGCTATTGGAACGTTGGCTGGAGCGTAATGCCCATGGCTGACCAACTCAGCTGGGCAGAGATACGTCGGCTCGCATTGCACCATCGCAAAGCGCTGATCCTGGCGAATCTGGTTGCCGTGCTGGCGACGCTCTGCAGTGTGCCGATTCCATTGCTACTGCCGCTGTTGGTCGACGAGGTACTGCTCGGAACGGGCGACTCGGCGCTGCAGATCATGGATCGATTCCTGCCAGCCAGCTGGGAAACCGCGGTCGGCTATATCGGGCTCATGCTCGGCGTGACTCTGGTATTGCGGTCTTCTGCGCTGGTGTTCAACGTGTTGCAGGCGCGTCTGTTCGCTCGGTTGTCGAAGGACATCGTGTACCGCATTCGCGTGCGCCTGATCGAGCGGCTCAAGCGCATTGCCCTGGCCGAATACGAAAGCCTCGGCGGCGGCACGGTAGCGGCGCACCTGGTCACTGATCTGGAGACCATCGACAAGTTCATCGGCGATACGCTCAGCCGCCTGCTGGTGGCCGTACTGTCGATTTTCGGCACGGCGGCCATTCTGGTGTGGATGCACTGGCAGCTGGCGTTGTTGATCCTCCTGTTCAACCCGCTTGTGATCTACGCCACGGTGCAGTTGGGCAAGCGCGTGAAGCACCTGAAGAAGCTGGAGAACGACAGCACGTCGCGCTTCACGCAGGCGCTCACGGAAACCCTCGACGCTATCCAGGAGGTGCGCGCTGGCAACCGGCAGGGATTTTTCCTCGGTCGCCTGGGTTTGCGCGCGAGGGAAGTACGCGACTATGCGGTTGCTTCGCAGTGGAAGACCGACGCGTCCAACCGTGCCAGTGGCTTGCTGTTCCAGTTCGGCATTGACGTGTTTCGCGCTGCGGCAATGCTCACCGTGCTGTTTTCCGATCTTTCGATTGGCCAGATGCTGGCGGTGTTCAGCTACCTCTGGTTCATGATCGGTCCGGTGGAGCAGCTGCTGAGCTTGCAGTACGCCTTCTACGCGGCCGGCGGTGCGCTGGGTCGCATCAACCAGTTGCTGGCACGGGCGGACGAGCCGCAGTACGCCGGCGGACGCGATCCTTTCGCCGGCCAGACGACGGTGGCCATCGATGTGCGAGGTTTGCGCTTCGCCTATCAGGATGAACCGATTCTGGAAGGGCTGGACCTCAGCATCGCACCGGGCGAGAAGGTCGCGATCGTCGGGGCCAGCGGTGGCGGCAAGAGCACCCTGGTGCAACTGCTGCTGGGCCTCTATCAGCCGCAGGCCGGGCAGATTCAGTTCGGCGGCGTGCCGCTTGAAGAGATCGGGCTGGGCACTGTGCGCGACAATGTTGCAGTGGTGTTGCAGCACCCTGCGCTGTTCAACGACAGCGTGCGAGCCAATCTGATGATGGGCCGCGAGCGAGATGACGAGGCCTGCTGGCGGGCGCTGGAGATCGCTCAGCTGGCCGATACCATTCGCCAGTTGCCGAACGGTCTGGACAGCATCGTCGGCCGTTCCGGCGTGCGTCTGTCCGGCGGGCAGCGGCAGCGCCTGGCCGTCGCGCGCATGATCCTGGCCGAGCCGAAGGTCGTGATTCTCGATGAGGCCACCTCTGCGCTGGATGCGGCGACGGAGTATGCCCTGCATCAAGGCCTCAATCGTTTCCTTCAGGGGCGTACGACCCTGATCATTGCCCATCGCCTGTCTGCGGTGAAACAGGCGGATCGCGTACTGGTCTTCGACGGTGGCCGTATCGCCGAAGACGGCGGCCACCAGCAGCTCATCGCCGAGGGTGGGCTTTACGCTCGGCTCTATGGACACCTGCAGCATTAGCTGTCGCAGGTAATTCAGTCGCCCGCACTTGATGCACTGACTTCGCCGTTGGGACGTGGCCAGAAACTCCAGGCTCATCCGTACCCATTATTTGGCATGCCAGCGCCGGCCGTACCAAGCGAAAGCCGTAACCGTCAGTCTTAAGGCGCCAAAAATATCCAGCTACAATGCTCAACTATTAGTAATCTCTGCCGACTTCCCGTTCGTGCCTCTTTTGTGGAACTTCTCTGATGGAACCAGTGCTGCATTCACTCACTAATCTCTCGGTCGGCAAAAAGCTCATCGGTGGTTTCGGGCTGGTATTGCTGCTCACGCTTGGAGTGGCCGGTACCGGGTTCATTGCCGTCGATGAAATTCTCGGCCGGGCTCAGCAGATCGAGCAGCTTTCCAGCGTCAACGCCTCCATTCTTGCGGCGCGGGGTGCTGAGCGTGACTACGCACTGACTCGTAAGACGTCCTCTGCCGAGGCGTTGCATGGTTCGCTGCAGCAGCTGAGTCAGAAGCTGACTGTCCTGACGACCAGCTCCGATGCCGCCGAACGGGCCTATTTGACGCGGATCAGCCAGGCAGCGGACGAATATGCGCAAAAGTTCGACCGCTACATGCAGTTGATCGAGCGCGGCGTGGCGCTGCGTACGCGGATGCAGGAAGCCGCCCAGGTCAGTCGTGAAGAGTTCGAGTTCATCGAGCTGGACATGTACGACG
This sequence comes from Pseudomonas sp. FeN3W, assembly GCA_030263805.2. Classification (NCBI taxonomy): domain Bacteria; kingdom Pseudomonadati; phylum Pseudomonadota; class Gammaproteobacteria; order Pseudomonadales; family Pseudomonadaceae; genus Pseudomonas; species Pseudomonas sp. FeN3W. The sequence goes on along the minus strand of CP136010.1, from coordinate 930,763 downwards.
CGGTACGGGTTCTGCGGCTGGAAGGTGATCGGCTCAAGGGTAGCGATCCGCTGACGGTAGCTGAGGCGACTTCGGGTCTGACCAAGCAGATTCTGGACATGCGTACCCTGGAAAATGTCTACGTCGGCAACAGCTCCGACGAAGCGGCCACCAGCTGGAGCGACCTGCACGGGAACGTGACCACCATCGGCAGCAACCTCAAGATCTGGCTGAACGATGACCAGAAGGCCTCCATGGACAAGGCCCTGTCGGAGCTGGACCAGTACAGGCTGGCGTTCGATGAGTTTCGCCAGAATCGTAGCGAACGTCTCGCACTCGAACAGTCGATGGCCCAGCAATCCGAAGTGGTGATCGCTGCTGCCGACGAGGCTTTGACCAATGCCAGCAGCGCCATGCAGCAACAGAAAAGCAGCAGCTACATGTTGCTCGGCGTGATCGGCGCGCTGGCCATTCTCGTCGGCATGCTGGCCGCCACAATTATCTCGCGAATGATCGTCGGCCCGCTTCGCAGCACCGTCCAGCAGGCCCAGCGCGTCGCCAGCGGCGATCTGACGTACTCCACGGCAAGCACGCGTCGTGACGAGGTCGGACAACTGCAGAATGCCATGCATGGTATGACCGAAAGCCTGCGCAACCTGATCGGCCGTATCGGTGGCAGCGTCAGCCAGATCGCCGCGGCCGCCGATCAGCTTTCCGCGGTGACCGCGCAAACCAGTGCCGGCGTGCAGACTCAGCGCGTCGAGACCGAGCAAGTGGCCACCGCGATGCACGAGATGGCGGCGACGGTGCAGGAGGTTGCACGCAATGCCGAGCAGGCTTCCATTGCCGCACGCCAAGCGGATCAGCAGGCGCGGCAGGGCGATCTGGTGGTGCAGGATGCCGTCGGACAGATCGGCAGTCTGGCGGGCGAGGTGAATCAGTCGGCACATGCGATCGAAGCGTTGCACGCCGAAAGCGGCCGCATCGGCAGCGTACTCGAGGTGATCCGGGCGGTTGCCGAGCAAACCAATCTGTTGGCACTCAATGCGGCCATCGAAGCGGCTCGTGCCGGGGAGCAGGGCCGCGGCTTTGCCGTGGTGGCCGACGAGGTTCGTGCCCTGGCGCGGCGGACCCATGATTCCACCGAGGAAATCGAGGGGCTCATCGCAAATCTGCAACGGGTTGCGCAGCAGGCGGTCGAGCAGATGCAGAGCAGCCGTGGCCTCACTCAACAGACCGTGGACCTGGCTAACGAGGCCGGCGTCGCACTTGGTCGCATCACGGAGTCGGTGTCGACCATCGAGCAGATGAACCAGCAGATCGCGGCAGCTGCCGAGCAGCAGAGCGCCGTGGCGGAAAACATTTCCGAAAGCGTGACCCGTGTGCGGGATATCGGCGACCAGAGCGCCAGTGCCACCGAGCACACCGCCAGTGCCAGCGCCGAGCTGGCACGCCTGGGGCTGGAACTGCAGGAACTGGTTCGTCAGTTCCGCACCTGACGTGCATAGGGAGGTAAGCGGCTCGAGCTGCTCGAGCCGTTTTCTTCAGCGGCCGCCGTTCAGCTCGGCGGCCCAGGCGGCCAGAGGCAGCGCTGGTTCCTGCTGCCAGATGCGCTGCCAGAGGCTGACCAGGCGGCTCATGTCGCCTCGATTGGCCGGCACTCGCTCGGGCTTGGCGATAAGCTTCCAGCCTTCGGCAGAGCGCTCTGCCAGCGGAAAACGGAATGGATGAAAGCCGGTCATGCCCAGCCGCAGGTCGGTCACCAGTAGCTGATTGCCAGCCACGTCATAGCGCAGCACGTTTCCGGTAAACCATTTCAAGCGTTCGTGCTGTTCTGAGCCATCGAGCTCCGCGGCCAGCTGCGCGTTGCGTGGAAGCCGCACGAGGCTGGGTGGTGCAGTATCCCTCCAGCTGACCAGCGTTTCGTAATAGTGCTCGCCATCGACCAGGATCACCCGCCACAGCAGGCTGTTGAAGGGGGTTGGTGTGCTGAACATCTGCTCCGCCTGAATCCCCTGGCTGGCCATCGTCGTCTGCACGCGGTGCTCGGCCATCTGTTTGCCGGCCAGGGTGAACCCCAGGTAACAGGTGGAAATGGCCAGGGCGTAGGTGGGCCATTTGCCTGTGCGTCCGTGCAGGCCAAACAGCAGACCTGCCAGCACCGCAACGAGCAGCGGCACGCTGTAGAGCGGATCGATGATGAACACGCTGGACCAGGCGATAGGCTGTGTGGTCAGTGGCCAAAGCAACTGCGTGCCATAGCTGGTGAAGGCGTCCAGCAGGACGTGGGTGATCAGCACCAGCCAGATGCTGAAGAACAGTCGTGTGCCGGAGTATCGCTCGTCTGGGCGGAATCGCCTGGTCAGCCAGGTCAACAGAACGGCGAGCAGACTCAGCACGAGCAATGAATGGCTGAAGCCACGGTGATAGGTCATGTTGGCGACCGCATCGCCGTAGTCGATGACCACATCGAGGTCCGGCAGGGTACCGAGCACGACGCCGTAAACGAGCGCCTTGCGGCCCTGCCAGCGACCGAGCATCGCGCCTTGCACACTGGCACCGAGTAGAGCCTGGGTGATCGAGTCCATGTTCAGATCCATTGAGGCGGGGTTTACCTTAGCCGAATGGCTGCTGGCAGTTGACGGCTAATGCTCTAAAAAGTGTGTCGGTGGCGCGCAGGTCATAGGACAATCACCGACGCCCATCATCCGCCGCGAGCTTTCATGCTGGAAATTTCCAATGCCGTGCAGTTGCCGGATGCCGAGATCGAACTGACCGCCATCCGCGCCCAGGGGGCGGGCGGGCAGAACGTCAACAAGGTTTCCAGCGCGTTGCACTTGCGCTTCGACATCCAGGCGTCGTCATTACCGCCGTTCTACAAGGAGCGGCTGCTGGCCCTGCGTGATAGCCGGATCACCAGTGAAGGCGTGGTTGTCATCAAGGCGCAGCGGTATCGAACCCAGGAGCAGAACCGTCTCGATGCGCTGGAACGCCTGGCGGAACTGATTCGCAGCGTGGCCAAGGTGGAGAAGGCGCGCCGCCCGACCAAGCCGACGCTCGGCTCGAAGAAGCGCCGGCTCGAAGGCAAGACCAAGCGCGGCGCGATCAAGGCAGGGCGGGGCAAAGTCGACTTCTGATCGGCCGTTGCCGGTACGCCGCCTGAGGAGCCGCTGACTACAGCGTACCGGTCCGTGGTGGAATCGGCTCTTCCTGCGCGGCCGGATGCTCGTCGACCATCTCTGCCTCGTTGGCCGGTGCCGCGGTCGCTTCGACTTCCGGGGTGTCGGGCATCAGCTCCAGAACGGTGTGGCTGGTACGCAGCATCGGGGTGAAATGACCGTGCGGCTCGGTGACCAGATCCACCACGCGGCGCGGGCGCCAGAACGAGTAGATCGCGAGGATGCCCAGCGACACGGCGAAGAACAGTGGCAGGGCGATGTGGCCGAACAGGTGCATCAGACCACCGGCGACCACCGGGCCGAACGCCGCCCCGAAGCCGTTGGCCAGCAATAGGCCGCTGGAACCCGAAAGAATTTCGTCCGGGTGCAACTGGTCGACCATCTGCGCCACGGCGATCGAATAGATCGAAAAGGCCAGCCCGCCCCAGAGAAACATCAACCCCAGCAGCAGCGAGCCGGACATGATCGGAGTGATCACCAGCGCCAGGACCGCCGCGATCGCCACCACCCAGAGCAGCACGACGCGCCGGTCATGCTTGTCCGAGAACAGCCCGATCGGCCATTGCAGCACCGCGCCGCCGAGAATGGTGATGCTCATCAGCAGGCCGACACCGGCGGCATCGAAGCCGACCTGGCTCGCGTATACCGGTGCCAGGCCCCAGAAACCGCCCAGCGTAAGCCCGGAGATACCGGCCGCCATCAACGGCAGTGGGGCGACGCGCGCCAGTTGCAGCAAGTCGGTGGCCGGCATGTCCGGCAGAGCGGGTTGCGCCTGGCGGGTCAGGGTGATCGGCATCAGTGCGCTGCTGATGAGGATTGCCGCCAGCGCGAACAGCGTGAAATTCATCGGCGTGTCGAGGCTCAACAACTGTTGTGCCGCCGCCAGTGCACCGAGGTTGACCGCCATGTACAGGGCAAACACCTGGCCGCGCTTTTCGCCACTGACCTGCGCGTTCAGCCAGCTTTCGATGACCATGTACAGCGTGACCAGCGACACCCCGTAGAGCACCCGCAGCACCAGCCACACCCACGGGTTGACGATCAGCACGTGCACCAGCACGGCGACTGCGGCCAGCGCGGCATAGAAGGCGAAGGTGCGGATGTGGCCGATGCGGCGGATCAGCGAGGGCGCCAGCCAGGTGCCGATCAGGAAGCCGGCAAAATAGCCGGACATCAGCAGACCGATCATGCCGGTGGAGTAACCTTCGGCAACGCCGCGCAGTGTAAGCAACGTATTGAGCAGCCCGTGCCCGAGCAGGAGCAGAGCCACGCCGGCGAGCAGGGAGCTGATAGGTGCGATCAAGGTTTTCATCGGAACACCCTAAATAACGAGATGGCTGAAAACAAGTCGCGGCGCGTCCTGCGTTGAGAACAACGAAATGCAACTGTTTGATTTGTAAGGAATTGAACGGGGCGTGGGGCTGCCGTGCCTCCGTCCAGGGCATAGCGCATGTTCAGGACTCCCGCGTCAGCGTGTTCTCCAGCGGCTCGGCGCGGCGCACGGCCTTGTTCAGTAACTGCACCGCCTCGGCGACGGCGCGGCGATCCAGCGCGCCGTCCAGCGAGGCGGATGCCTGTTCGAGGATCGCCTGGGCGTGGCGCAGGATTACCTGTTCGTCCTCGACGTCGGTCGCGCTGAACAGGAGGTTCTTGCACGCCTGAAGCAGAGTCAGCAGTACCTGAAGATCCTCCTTGCCGTACGCACGCAGCGAGCCGAAGGCCAGCAGGAGCATCTGATGCAGATCGAGCTCGTTGAGGAAGATCCGTGGTTCGCCTTGCTCGGGCGCGACATCGTGGTCCGGCAACTTCATCCGCTCGCTGAGCAGCACGCCCATCATGTCGATTGCTTTGATCGCCGTTCCCGGATCGTTGATGCCCGGGCTTAGCGCGCGTACGGCGATCTCGATGATCTGTTTGAAGCCGAAAAAGAAATGCCGGTGGGCGTATTCCTCGACATAGAAATCGAAACAGTCGAGCAACTGCGCCACGCATTGCTCGTCCAGTTCCCGGCTCAGCCGTATCAGCGGGTGGCCAGGCATGACGAAGAAGCCATAGTGCACCTGCACGGTCATGCAGGCGTCCTGTTCGCAGAGCAGGTTCTGGGCTGCAGCGATGTTCAGCGCCTTGAAATAGCCGGAGCGCCGCGCCCGGACGGTCTGCCAGCCGCTGTCATCCGGCCAATCGGCGACCTCGCAGCGCTCCAGTCGCTCGAGGCGCTGTTGCAGCTGGGCGTGGGTCTGCTTGTAGACCCGGTTGAGGATGAAATCGACCTGGATCGACAGTGAAATGGAGCGAATGAAATATACGAACAGGCACAGACAGATCACCGCGAGCCCCAGCGCCAGAAAGATGCCGAGGCTGGGTACATTGATGTCGTCGCCTTCCTGAATCGTAGAGATCAGCATCAGCGAACTGATGATCGTACCGAGATAGACGCCGAGCACCACCTGGTGGCTGCGGCTGCTGATGAGCCCAGGAATGACCCGCGGCGACAGCGACGAGGCGGCCGAGTTGAGCACCACCATCACCATCGAGAAGCTGAACACCATCAGCGAAATGATCCCGCCGACCAGCGTGCCGAGGATCAACCGGGCGTTTTCGGCGTTCTTCACTAGCCCCAGGTCCAGATCCTCCTTGTACGGCTGCAGCCAGGTCATCTCCAGCAGGATCGTGACGATGCACAGGACGGCCAGGCCCAGGGCGATCAGTGTCGGGTAGAAGGCGATGCTGCCGATGACTCGGTGATACAGCCGAAACAGCCGGTTGGTCAGTGCGGACATGGTGGCTCCCTGCGATGCTCCGCCGAAGCGGGGCTACCCGCCTTTCGGCAGCATTCGGGGCGTAACGTTCGCTCAGGCCTAGTCGTCGGGGATCAGGGTCGCGATCAGCGCACGCACGCTGCCGGGCAGTGCGTCCAGTTCACGAACCAGAATGCTGCGCTCGCGCACCGCCCAGGGTTCGTCCAGTGCCACCAGCGCAAGCTGCATGGTGCGGCTGTGCCGCCTTGCCGCGGATTCGGGAATGATGCCGATGCCCACGCCGGCCTCGATCATCCGGCACACGGCCTCGAAGCTGGAGACCTGGATGCGCAGCGATAGCTGACCACCGAGCTTTTCCACCTGATCGCGCAGAAAGGTCAGCAGCGTGCTGCCCTCATGCAGGCCGATGTGCTGGTAGGCCAGCGTCTGGCGCAGCGTGACCTGCCGTTCGCCCGCCAGCGGATGGCCGATCGGCACGGCCAGCAGCAGGCGATCGGTGCTGAAGTGCAGCACCTGCAGGCCTTCGGCGCGCACCGGGCCGGCGATGATGCCCATGTCCGTGCTGCCATCGAGCACGCCACGGACGATGTCGCGGCTCAGCCTTTCCTGCAGGTCTACCGTGACGCCAGGGCGCTGGGCGAGAAAGCCCGCCAGTACTTCCGGCAGAAATTCGGTCACCGCGGTGGTGTTGGCGAAGATACGGATGTGCCCGGCCGAATCGGTGCCGTATTCGGTGAACTCGCTCTTCAGGTAGTCCACCTGGCGCATGATCAGCCGCGCGTGCTGCAGCAGCTTGTGTCCGGCCGGCGTCAGCTCCACGCCACGGCTGTCGCGGTAGAGCAGGCGGCTGTCGAGCTGGTTCTCCAGCGCCTTGATGCGGGCACTGGCCGCCGCTGGCGACAGATGAGCCCGGCGCGCACCCTGAGTCAGGCTGGGGGATTCGGCGATATGAATGAACAGGCGCAGGTCGGCCAGATCGAAATGCATGCTTGAAACCCGTACTTGAAACGGCGTTCAGCTTAGCCGAACGCCGGTGTTGGTAAATGCAAATTCACGGAACGCCGCCTTGGTAGCATTCTCCAGCGAAACAAAGACAACGACCGGAAGCCGCAATGACCGATATCTCTGCCTGGATTGGCCGCAGCGAAGAAGTGCACGACCAGCTCAGCCGTAACCTGCTGATGCGCATCGCCGCTACATTCGGTGAAACCACCCCCGCTCATGGCGAAGCGCTGCCGCCGCTGTGGCAATGGTGCTTCTTTCAGGAGCCCATCACCGAGAGCGGTCTGGGCGAGGATGGCCATCCGGCGCGCGGCGGTTTTCTGCCACCGGCGGACAACCGCAACCGCATGTGGGCGGGCGGCCGCGTCGAGTTCTTCCGCCCGCTGGAAGCCGGCGGCGAGGCACGGCGTGTGTCCACCATCAAGCACATCGAGGAAAAGCAAGGCCGCACCGGCGCGCTGCTGTTCGTCACCGTGCAGCACGACTACCTGCAGGATGGCCGCCTGACCATCCGCGAGGAGCAGGACATCGTCTACCGCGAGCCGAGCCCGCCGAAGAGCAGCAGCGGCGAACCCATGATCGCCGGTAGCTGGCGCGAGGCGGTAACGCCGACGCCGACGCTGCTGTTCCGCTACTCGGCGGTCACCTTCAACGGCCATCGCATCCATTACGACTGGCCCTACGTCACTGAAGGCGAAGGTTATCCGGGACTGGTGGTGCACGGCCCGCTGATCGCCACCCTCAACCTGCGTGCCTTCTGCCGCGCCAATCCCGACGCGCGCCTGCGTCGCTTCGCCTATCGCGGCCTGCGCCCGCTGATCGCGTCGCAGCCATTCGAGGTCGGCGGTCGCATCGTCGCGCCGGGCAAGGCCGAACTCTGGGCCGGCGACCACAACGGCCTGGCGCAGCAAGCTGAGGTGGAATTCGACTGAGGTGTATGGCGGGACACCGCCCCCTCACCCTAACCCTCTCCCCAAGGGGGCGAGGGGACTGCATCTGCGGGGTGGTCAAGGGCGCAGGTGATGGTCGTCCCGCGGAAAAATTCTGCTGAGACTCAAGCTGAGTGCGCTACTAGGCAGTCCAGCCAAACGCGAATGCAGCCCCCTCTCCCGGAGGGAGAGGGCTGGGGTGAGGGGGAGGCAAGCCACTCGACATCACCCGTTTTCTGAGGAACCGAGATGAACCCGAACAAGACCGAAGAACTGAGCTTCATCCGCGAAGGCGTACGCGCGCTCTGCGCCGATTTTCCCGCCGACTACTGGCGCAAGATCGACGAGGAAAAGGGCTTCCCGGAAGCCTTCGTCACCGCCATGACCGAGGCCGGCTGGCTGTCGGCGATGATCCCGGAAGAATACGGTGGCTCGGGCCTGGGGCTGGCCGAGGCCTCGGTGATTCTCGAGGAGGTCAATCGTTGCGGCGGCAACTCCGGGACCATCCATGGGCAGATGTACAACATGTTCACCCTGCTCAGAAACGGCAACGAGGAGCAGAAGCGCTACTACCTGCCGAAGCTGGCTAGCGGCGAGTTGCGCCTGCAGTCCATGGGTGTCACCGAGCCGACCACCGGCACCGACACCACCAGGATCAAGGCCACCGCCGTGCGCCAGGGCGACAAGTACGTCATCAACGGGCAGAAGGTGTGGATCTCGCGCATCCAGCATTCAGACCTGATGATCCTGCTGGCACGCACTACGCCGCTGGCCGAGGTCAAGCGCAAGTCCGAGGGCATGTCGATCTTCCTCGTCGACCTGCGCGAGGCCATCGGCAACGGCCTGACCGTGCAGCCGATCGCCAACATGGTCAACCACGAGACCAACGAGCTGTTCTTCGACAACCTGGAGATTCCCGCCAGTAGCCTGATTGGCGAGGAGGGCAAGGGCTTTCGCTACATCCTTGACGGCCTGAATGCCGAGCGCACGCTGATCGCCGCCGAGTGCATCGGCGATGGCCGCTGGTTCGTCGAGAAGTCCGCTCAGTATGCCCGCGACCGCGTGGTATTCGGCCGGCCCATCGGGCAGAACCAGGGCGTGCAGTTCCCCATCGCCGAAGCGCATATCGAGATCGAGGCTGCCGACCTGATGCGCTGGCGCGCCTGCGAGGAATACGACGCCGGGCGCAACGCCGGGGCGGCGGCCAACATGGCCAAGTACCTGGCGGCCAAGGCCAGCTGGGAGGCGGCCAACGCTTGCCTGCAGACCCACGGCGGCTTCGGCTTCGCCAACGAATACGACGTCGAGCGCAAGTTCCGCGAGACGCGGCTGTACCAGGTGGCGCCGATCTCCACCAACCTGATCCTGTCGTACGTGGCCGAGCACCTGCTCGAGCTGCCGCGCTCGTTCTAACGGAGCCAAACGTAGGGTGGAAAACGGCGAAGCCTTTTCCACGCGTATCGAACAGGCGACACAGCTGGTGGAAATGCTTCGCGATTTCCACCCTACGAAAGAGGGAAGTGCGTCATGAATATCAGCCATCTCGACCACCTGGTGCTGACCGTCGCCGACCTTGAGGCAACGATCGACTTCTACACCCGCGTGCTCGGCATGCAGGCGGTGACCTTCGGCGAAGGGCGCAAGGCGCTGGCCTTCGGCAACCAGAAGCTCAACCTGCACCAGGCCGGACGCGAGTTCGAGCCCAAGGCCGAGCGGCCGACGCCGGGTTCGGCGGACCTTTGCTTTATCGTTGCCACACCGCTGGCCGAGGTGATCGCCCATCTCCAGGCGCAGCAGGTTGCCATCATCGAAGGTCCGGTGCAGCGCACCGGCGCGACCGGACCGATCCGCTCGGTGTACCTGCGCGACCCCGACCAGAACCTTATCGAACTGTCCAACCCACTGGAGCCGACCGCATGAGCCAGCACACCCAGGCGCTGACCGAATTCCTCGCCGGGCTGCACTACGAGCAGATCCCCGAGCCGGTGCTCGCCCGCAGCGAAGACCTCTTTCTCGACTGGCTCGGCTCGGCCCTGGCCAGCGCCGGCTCGCATCCGATTCCGCTGTTCGAGCGTTACGCGCAAAGGATGGGGCCGGTCGACGGCCCGGCGCGCATTCTGGTCAACGGCCAGAGCAGCTCGGCCTATTTCGCCGCGCTGGTGAACGCGGCCAGCTCGCACCTGGTGGAGCAGGACGACCTGCACAACAGCTCGGTGCTGCACCCGGCCACCGTGGTGTTCCCGGCCGCGCTGGCCGCCGCGCAGGATCTCGGCAAGTCCGGTCGCGAGCTGCTGGTGGCCGCGGTCGCCGGCTACGAGGCGGGCATCCGCATCGGCGAGTTCCTCGGCCGCTCGCACTACCGCATCTTCCACACCACCGCGACCGTCGGCACCCTGGCCGCGGCGGTGGCCGTCGGCAAGCTGATGGATTTCGATCAGCAGCAGTTCACCCATCTGCTCGGCAGCGCCGGCACGCAAGCGGCGGGGCTGTGGGAATTTCTCCGTGACGCGGCGGACTCCAAGCAGCTGCACACCGCCAAGGCGGCGGCCGATGGCCTGCTCGCCGCCTACCTGACCGCCGATGGCCTGACCGGCGCGCAAGACATTCTCGAAGGCGAGCAGGGCATGGCAGCGGGCATGTCTAGCGATGCCGAGCCGAGCAAGCTGTCCGACCGGCTCGGCACGCGTTGGGCGCTGGCGGAAACCTCGTTCAAGTTCCACGCCTCCTGCCGCCATACCCATCCGGCCGCCGATGCGCTGCTGGCGCTGATGCAGCGCGAAGGGCTCGGGGCCGATGACATCGCCTCGGTCACCGCCCATGTGCATCAGGGCGCGATCGACGTGCTCGGCCGCGTGACGGTGCCGCAGACGGTGCATCAGGCCAAGTTCTCCATGGGCACCGTGCTGGGGCTGATCGCCTTGTACGGCAAGGCCGGCCTGACCGAATTCCACAGTCATGCGCTTAGCGACCCGCGCGTGGGTGCGTTCCGCGAGAAGGTCTCGATGACCCTGGATCCCGAAGTTGACGGCGCCTACCCGGCACGCTGGCTCGGCCGCGTCGAAGTGACCACCGCCGATGGCCGCACGCTGCACGGCGCCATCGACGAGCCCAAGGGCGACCCGGGCAACACGCTGAGTCGCGCCGAACTGGAAGACAAGTTCCGCCGCCTCGTGCAGTTCTCCGCTACGCGCAGCGATGACGAGGCGGGTGTGTTGATCGATACGGTATGGCGCCTGCGCGAGCTGGAGCGGCTGGACGCATTGGCCTGAACGTAGGGTGGATGACGGCGAAGCCTCATCCACCAGAACAGCACCAGGGTTGCAGGGACTTGAACAAACGCGTGGAAAAGGCTTCGCCGTTTTCCACCCTACGTCGAATCTGCAGGAACAGGATATGAACGATACAACCGCCAAACCCCGCCCGCTCGATGGCATCACCGTGGTCAGCCTCGAGCACGCCATCGCCGCGCCGTTCTGCACGCGCCAGCTGGCCGACCTCGGTGCGCGGGTGATCAAGGTCGAGCGCCCCGGTGCCGGCGATTTCGCCCGCGGCTACGACGAGCGGGTCGACGGCCTGGCCTCGCATTTCGTCTGGACCAACCGCTCCAAGGAAAGCCTGACCCTGGACGTGAAGCAGGACGTCGCCGCGCAGGTGCTCGACCAGCTGTTGGCGGGTGCCGACGTGCTGGTGCAGAACCTCGCGCCCGGTGCCGCAGCGCGCATGGGGCTGTCCTTCGAGGCGCTGCACGAGCGTTTCCCGCGGCTGATCGTCTGCGACATCTCCGGCTACGGCGAGGGCGGCCCCTATGAACAGAAAAAGGCCTACGACCTGCTGATCCAGAGCGAGGGCGGCTTTCTCTCCGTCACCGGCGGGCCGGGCGAGACCGAGATGGCCAAGGCTGGCTGCTCCATCGCCGACATCGCCGCGGGCATGTACGCCTACACTGGCGTGCTCTCGGCGCTGATGCTGCGCGACAAGACGGGCGAGGGCAGCCGCGTCGACGTTTCCATGCTGGAAAGCCTGGTGGAGTGGATGGGCTACCCGTTGTACTACGCCTACAAGGGCGCGACGCCGCCGCCGCGTGCCGGCGCCGCGCACGCCACCATCTACCCTTACGGCCCGTTCCCTACCGGCGACGGCGGCACGGTGATGCTCGGCCTGCAGAACGAGCGCGAGTGGTTGGCGTTTTGCGACAAGGTGCTGCTGCAGCCGGGGCTGGCGCAGGACGAGCGCTTCTCGAGCAACGCCCGGCGTTCGGAGCATCGCACCGAATTGCGTGCGCTCATCGTCGAGGCGTTCAGCCACCTTAGCGCCGAGGAGGTGATCGCCCGGCTGGATGCCGCGCCTATTGCCAATGCGCATGTCAACGACATGGCCGGTGTCTGGGCGCATCCGCAGCTCAAGGCCCGCCAGCGCTGGAGCGAGGTGGACAGCCCGGCCGGTCGCCTGCCTGCGCTGCTGCCGCCGGGACGCAACAGCGCCTTCGCCCCGCGTATGGACCCGATCCCCGCGCTGGGCCAGCACACCGATAGCCTGCTGGCCGAACTGGGCTACGCCCCTGGTGACATTCAGCGCTTGCACGAGCAGGGCGCGGTATGAGCGCGCCGAGGAGTCAGCCCATGAACTCATCGATCATCCGCAGCGCACTGTTCGTCCCGGCGACCCGCCCGGAGCGCATTCCCAAGGCGCTGGCGAGCGGTGCCGACGCGGTCATCGTCGACCTCGAGGATGCGGTCGCGGAGAACCTCAAGGCTGAGGCGCGGGGCAACCTCGATGCCTTCCTCGCTGCCAACTCGGACGCGCGCGTGCTGGTGCGCATCAACGCGCCAACCCATGCCGAGCAGGCCGCGGACCTGGCGCTCTGTGCCCGTCATGCCGGCGTCGCCGGCGTGCTGCTGCCGAAGGTCGAAAGCGCGGTGCAGGTTGCGCTGGCGGCCAGCTGCGGCAAGCCGGTCTGGCCAATCGTCGAAAGTGCCCGCGGGCTGGCCAATCTGGCGGAAATCGCCCATGCCCAGGGTGTCGAGCGGCTGTCCTTCGGCGCGCTGGACCTGGGCCTCGATCTCGGCCTGGCCAATGGCACCGCCGGCGCCGAGCGCATGCTTGACCAGGCACGCTATGCGCTGCTGCTGCAGTCGCGATTGGTCGGGCTGGCAGCACCGCTGGACAGCGTCTTCCCCGACATCAAGAACCTCGAAGGCCTCGCCCGTGCCGCTGCCGACGCGCGTGACATGGGTTTTGGCGGCCTGCTGTGCATCCATCCGAGCCAGGTCGCCGTGGTGCACGAAACCCTGATGCCCAGTGCTGCGGAACTGGACTGGGCGCAACGTATCCTCGCCGCCGGAGCTTCCGGCGATGGGGTTTTCGTAGTGGACGGACAGATGGTCGATGCACCGGTCATCGGCCGTGCCCGTCGCCTGCTGCAACGTGCCGGGCAAGCGGTGCCCTGACCGCAACGCGTGCCCGCGAAACGTACCAACCGACAAAAACAAGAGGTACTTCCATGCTGAGTAACAAGCTCAAGGCACTCGCCTGCGCGCTTTCTTTCACCGTTGCCGGGCTGGTGCATGCCGCCGAGACGGCGTCCGCCCCCGTAACTATCAAATTCGCCCACGTGGTGGCGGACAACACACCGAAGGGGCAGGGCGCCCTGCTGTTCAAGAAACTCGCCGAGGAACGCCTGCCGGGCAAGGTGAAGGTCGAGGTCTACCCCAACTCCTCGCTGTTCGGCGACGGTAAGGAAATGGAGGCGCTGCTGCTCGGCGATGTGCACATGCTGGCGCCGTCGCTGGCCAAGTTCGAGCATTACGCCAAGGCCATCCAGATCTATGACCTGCCGTTCCTGTTCGATGACCTGGCGGCTGCCGATCGTTTCCAGAGCGGCCCGCAGGGCAAGGCGCTATTGCGCGCTATGGAGGACAAGAACATCACCGGCCTGGCCTACTGGCACAACGGGATGAAGCAGCTCTCGGCGAACAAGCCGCTGCGCGAGCCGAAGGATGCCCGTGGGCTGAAGTTCCGCGTGCAGGCTTCCGCCGTGCTCGACGAGCAGTTCAAGGCGGTGCGCGCCAACCCGCGCAAGATGAGCTTCGCCGAGGTCTACCAGGGCCTGCAGACCGGCGTGGTCAACGGCACCGAGAACACCTGGTCGAACTACGAAAGCCAGAAGGTGCACGAGGTTCAGCCCTACATGACCGCGTCCGACCACGGCCTGATCGACTACATGGTGATCACCAACACCGAGTTCTGGAACGGCCTGCCGGATGACGTGCGCGGCGAGCTGGAAACGATCATGGATGAGGTTACTGCCGAGGTGAACCGCCAGGCCGACGACCTCAACCAGCAGGCACGCCAGGCCATCGCGGCCTCCGGCAAGACCGAGATCATCGAACTGACCCCCGAGCAGCGCGCGATGTGGCGCGAGGCGATGAAACCGGTATGGAAGAAATTCGAGAGCGACATCGGCGCCGAACTGATCGAAGCGGCGCAGGCGGCCAACCGCTCCTGACACCTTGAAGGCGCCAAGCGCCGGAAAACAAACGGGCCTGTCCAATGCGACCGGCCCGTTTTTTATGCCTGGCACAGGCTTTATGCTGTCCGGCCAGAATGCGCAAGGAGACGCCGGCATGAGTCGTTACGCCATGGTCAGCACACCGGTGCTGGATATCGCTTATCTCGAATGGAACCCCCGTGGCCAGCAAGTGGCCGTGCTTGTACACGGCTGGCCGGATTGTGCCGAGAGCTGGACCGAAGTCGCCGAGCGCCTGGCCGCGGCCGGCTACCGGGTGCTCTGCCCGACGCTGCGCGGCTTTGGCCAGACACGCTTTCGCGACCCGCTGACCCCACGCAGCGGCCAACTGGCCGCACTGGGGCGCGATCTGCTGGATTTCATCGATGCGCTGCGCCTCGGCCAACCGGTGCTGGTCGGCCATGACTGGGGCGCACGGGCGGTGGCGAATGCCTGCGGACTGCGCCATCACGCCGCCGCACGACTGGTGATGCTCGCGGTGGGCTACGGCACCAATGACCCGAACCAGCACATCTCGCTGAGTCAGGCGCGCAACTACTGGTACCACTGGTACATGGCCACCCCGCGCGGCGAGCAGACGGTAATCGAGGATCGTGCGGCCTTGACTCGTTTGCTGTGGGATACCTGGTCACCGGCCGGCTGGTACAGCGAGGCGGATTTCATCCAGGCGCTGGACGCGTTCGACAACCCGGACTGGGCCGCCGTGGTATTGCATTCCTATCGCCACCGCTGGGGCTTCGTCGATGGCGATCCTGCCTATGCATCGGACGAGGCCCTGCTGCAACCGCCACCCGTGCTCGCCGTGCCGACGCTGGTGCTGCACGGCGAGGCGGATACCTGCAACGCACCGGAAACCTCGGCCGGGCGTGAGGTCTTGTTCAGCGGCCCATACCACCGACAGCTATTGCCACACGTCGGCCATTTTCCCCAGCGCGAAGCGCCGCAGGCAGTGGCCGAGGCGATTCTGCAGTTCTGTCAGGGGGATTGAGCCCGTTGCTATATGCTGCGGGCGGCGAGACCTAACTGTTTCTCTGGCCTGCAGTGGTTGGTTTTTCTTCGGCTCTGCTAGGCCTGCCGCTTGTGCTGGCCAGCTTTCGTTTGCCTGGTAGACGTTCGGCGATCTCGACAACTCATCGACGCAGCAATGGTGGAGCGTGTGCGGAAGGTCGCAGGCGAGGCAAGGTTTGATCACATCAATTACATGCCTCCCGGAGCTGGTGTATAAACACCCGGCATCCCTGAGAAGCGCGAGCTAGAAGCTCGGAGGGAAAAGCGAGCGAAATGTTAGGCACCGATCCCGTTCAGCGTCTTATATATCACTTGGTATCTAAATATAGTTAGGCCTCATGTCGAAAATATCTCTCAACTCGCAGCTCAAGAAAATATTGGAGCCGGCATATGCTCCATGCCCGGGCTTTTCTGATACGTGCTTTGATATGCGGTGGGACCCCAAGACTGGCCATGTACCACGAGGATTTCGCGGTGCAACTGGAACTATTGCCGAGATTGAGCTCGTATTGGTGTATGCGGAGCCAGGCGATCCTCAGCCTGGAGAAACGCACGAAGGCCTCGCATCAGCTTACGATTTCGCGAACCGTTCTTTCGCTGCAGGTACAGATCTCTTTCATCGCAACGTAACCTTCATTCTAGATTCGTGCTGGCCAGAATTGTCCCTCGAAGAGCAGCTCCGGAAGGTCTGGATGACTGAGTCAGTGCTGTGTTCTGCGGCTAAGGAAGGCGGGCACGTGAGAGGTCAGGTGGCAAAGGAATGTGGCAAGCGCTATCTACTGAAACAGCTAGAGCTAGTCCCAGATGCTCTCGTTGTAGCTCTGGGTAACAAGGCCCGTAATCGACTTGTCGCACTTGGGTTCTTCAATTTTCTAGCGGTCAAATCCGTTGCTCCACCCGGCTGTAACTTTCGTGGTGCACGCGAGTCTTGGGCACAGATAGCTGAACGATTGAAAGCCCGAGATAAGGCCTAACAATGCGTTCAAGCCGAAACCGCTTCCTTCCACCAACATAGGGCAGAAAAATCTTGCCCTATGTTTGGCTCCATTACACAGTTCGGCTTAAATTTAGGCGTTAGGTGTCTCAATGCCCACAACACCAAAAAATTGGAATTATTTCTTGGCCGTTGAGGCGGAATTACTTGCATGCGCAAGGTATGTTGAGTTTTCACATGCAAATTACCAATCGTACTCTAACGAATTTTCAAAGCTAATTGTGCTTGCAGCATCCGAGGTAGACTCAATATTTAATGAGCTTTGCAAACTTATTGATCCATTGTCACGGGCCGCAAAAATCACCGAGTATCACCCAATACTATTAGCAAAATTCCCCCTCTTATCTCGGTGCGAGGTTGCCATTCCTCGTTATCAGTTAATTCTCCAGCCTTGGAAGGAGTGGACGGAGGAGAAAAGGCCCGACTGGTGGAGCAAGAGCTACAACAAACTAAAGCATCAACGCCATGAGCATTTTTCTAGAGCGACACTAGAGGCCGTGTTAAACGCTGTTGGGGCCCAATTCTTAGCTTTACAGCTTTATCACTATGTGGCCACTGGCGAGCATGTCTCCGTAGACCTCTCAATGCGAAGTTCTTTGTTTAATCCACGACTGCCAGACACATACAAAGGAGGGGCGTTTTGGTGTTATGGAGACCCTTTCACCAACCTTCAACCGAGCACACCTAACTAGTGGTTCAAATCGTTCGCTTCGCTCACTGGAGCGGGCTAAAGCCCGCCCCTTAACCAAACGTTAGAAAGCGCAAAGGGAGTGGTCGCCATGCCAAACCTCACGGAGTTCCAGCAACGGCTCGAAACTATCATCGGTCGACCAACCGATCAGCGGCCTTTCGTCTGCGATGGCTCGCCCCTTGATTGTCGAGTTTTCATCGTCGGGCTGAACCCGGCGTCTGCTAGTGAGAGAGACTTTTGGGAGTTCTGGGATTGCGAGGCCGGCTTCAACAAGCGTGCCTGGTTTGAGAGCTATCTCGCCGAGCGAGCGAAACGCCCGCTTAAACCTGGCAAAACCCGTAGGAACCCCATCAGCAATACTCGTCGAGTCCTTGAGTGGGTCATATCCTCAGCGGGCGATACCCATATTCTCGAGACGAACATCTACGCATCGGCCACGGAAGACGCGAAGGATCTTGCTGGTAGCATGAGGCACTCGCGAGCATTCGATTTCTTGGTTGAAGCGCTCAAGCCGAGGCTAGTTGTGGCGCACGGTAACGATGCAGTTGAATATATGCGCACTAGGTATCCGACGGTGCAGACCATTGCTGTAAAGCACTTTTCACGGCGGTGGTCCCAGCAGGCTGCTCGGGATCTTGGGTTATCCATTACTCATGAGGCAGGCGCTTTCTAACAAATGCTTCAAATCGTTCGCTTCGCTCACTGGCACCGGCTAAAGCCCGCCCCTTAACCAAGCGTTCCGCAGCAGGATGCGTTTGTTCCGGCAGTCTCGCCTCTCACCACAAGCACTGGTCCACCTCATTGCTCATTCCCGCCGTAGGGCGGGCTTTGCGTTGTGCCTGTCGCCGCTGAACCGCCGCTCACGGCGCCACCATCCCGTAGAGCTCCGCACGCGGTCAAAGGCCAGCTTCCTCCATCCACTTCGGTTTCGGATGACGACGGTCGGCCTTGCCGGCCTTGAGTACCGCGCCCGGCACGTCGTGGCCGACCAGTTGGGGCAGGTCGGCGGCGCATTGCAGCAGGCGGTCGAGATCGACGCCGGTGTCTAGGCCCATGCGCTGGAACATATGCACGAGATCTTCCGTGCAGATATTGCCGCTGGCGCCTGGCGCGTAAGGGCAGCCGCCGAGTCCGCCGAGAGAGGCGTCGAAGCGGTCGATGCCGGCGTTCAGCGCTGCCAGCGCGTTGGCCAGGCCCATGCCGCGGGTGTTGTGGAAGTGTGCGGTGAATATTGCCTGTGGCCAGCTGTTCAGCGCTTCGCGGCAGATACGCTCGACCTGCGCCGGGTCGGCCATGCCGGTGGTGTCGCAGAGGGTGATGCCCTGCACGCCGATCTCCAGCAGGCGTTGCACCAGCTCATAGATGCGCCGCTCGGGCACGTCGCCCTCGAAGGGGCAGCCGAAGGTGGTCGACAGCGAGGCGTTGATGAACACGCCACTGCCGCGAGTGACTTCGATGATTTCGCGGAACTGCACCAGCGACTGTTCGGGCGTCATGCGCAGGTTGGCCAGGCCGTGGGTGTCGCTGGCCGACATCACCAGGTTGATCTCGTCCACCTCACAGGCCAGCGCGCGCTCGCAGCCCTTCACGTTGGGCACCAGCACGGTGTACTCGACGCCTTCCGCACGGCGGATGCCGCGCATCACGTCCTCGGCGTCGCGCAGGTTGGGGATAGCCTTGGGCGAGGTGAAGGAGGTGACCTCGATCTTCGCCAGCCCGGTCTGCGAGAGGCGGTCGATCAGGGCGATCTTGGCTTCGGTCGGCACGAAGGCCGCTTCGATCTGGAAGCCGTCGCGGGTGGCGACTTCCTGGATATGCAGGCGTTTGCTCATGGGGAGTCCTGGGGTTTCGTAGGGTGGATGACGCTTCATCCATCCACCTTTTCGGTTGCTTCGGAGGTGGACAAGCTTCGCGTTGTCCACCCTACGTATGGGCGTAGGGTGGATGAGCTCCATCCATCCACCGTTTCGGGAATGTCGTGGTGGATGAAAAAGGCGTCATCCACCCTACGAGAAGTGTCAGATGATCCCGCGCTCGCGCAGGCCCTGGCGTTGTTCATCGGTGAGGCCGAGGCCGGCCAGCACGTCGTCGGTGTGCTCGCCCAGTTGCGGGCCGCCCTCGCCGATGCGTCCCGGGGTGCGCGACAGCTTGGGCAGCACGCCCGGCACCTTGAGTGGGCCGGCGAAGGTCTCGACCCGCTCGATCATCTGCCGCGCCAGGTAGTGCGGGTCCTTGACGATATCGGCGGCGGTGTAGGGATAGCCGGCCGGCACGCGGGCGCCCTTGAGTGCTTCGATCACCGCGTCGCGGTCGTGGCGGAGGGTCCACTCGCCGATGGCCGCGTCGATCAGTTCGGCGTGCTGCGCGCGGCCGTCGTTGTGGGCGAAGCGCGGGTCGTCGGCCAGGTCCTGGCGGCCCATCAGGATCATCAGGCGCTTGTAGATGCTGTCGCCATTGCCGGCGATCAGCACGTAGGCGCCGTCGTTGCACAAATAGGAATTGGACGGGGTGATGCCGGGCAGGGCGCTGCCAGCCGGCTCGCGTACGTAGCCGAAGGCGTCGTATTCGGGCACGAGGCTTTCCATCATGGCGAACACCGACTCGTACAGCGCCACGTCGATCTCCTGGCCCTGGCCGCTGCGGTTGCGCTCCTGCAGGGCGAGCAATACACCGATCACGCCGTACAGCGAGGACAGCGAATCGCCGATGCTGACGCCAACCCGCACCGGCGGCTGGCCCGGATAGCCGGACAGGTGGCGCAGGCCACCCATGGCTTCGCCGATCACGCCGAAGCCCGGCAGGTCGCGATAGGGGCCGGTCTGGCCATATCCGGAAATGCGCAGCATGATCAGCCGCGGGTTCAGCTTCGACAGCTCATCCCAGCCCAGGCCCCATTCTTCCAGCGTGCCAGGGCGGAAGTTCTCCACCAGAATGTCGGCTTCGGCCACCAGCTGGCGGACGATTTCCTGGCCTTCCGCGGCCTTGAGATCGAGCGTCACCGAGCGCTTGTTGCGTGACTGCACATGCCACCAGAGCGAGGTGCCGTCCTTGAGCTTGCGCCACTTGCGCAGCGGGTCGCCGACCTTGGGCGGCTCGATCTTGATCACATCGGCGCCGAATTCGCCGAGCAGCTTGCTGGCGAAAGGGCCGGCGATCAGCTGGCCCATCTCGATCACCTTGAGGCCCTGCAGCGGCAGGTTCTTGTCTGTCTGTTCGCTCATCACGACACCTGTGCCGGTTGATTCATGGTGCCGAGCATGACCGACGCATCGGCAGCGGACAATTGGCCGTTGGCCAAGTAAGGTTTCGCGCCTCACGAAGGCTAAGACGAAAGGAGCTTTGAAAAGCTCAGGTCGGGCAGCGCATGCTTCGTCTACCGCGAATACGGGAATCCAATATGCGTCGCATCGATTTCGTCACCCTTCGGCTGTTCGTCGCCATCGCCGAGACCCGCAGTCTGACCCGCGCCGCCGAGCGCGAGCACCTCGCCCTGGCGGCGGTGAGCAAGCGCGTCAGCGATCTGGAAGGGCAGCTCGGTGTCAGCCTGCTCTATCGCCAACCCAAGGGCGTCGAGCTGACACCGGCCGGCCACGCGCTGCTGCACCATGCGCGCAACCTGTTGGACAATCTGCAACAGCTGGACGCCGATTTGAGCGAGTTCAGCCAGGGCGTGAAGGGCCATGTGCGCATCCACGCCAACACCTCAGCGGTGATCGAGTTCCTGCCCGAGGACCTGAGCGCCTTTGCCCACCAGCATCCGGAGGTGAAGATCGACCTGGAGGAGCGGGTCAGCAGTGACACCCTGCGTGCGCTGCGCGAGGGGCTGACCGATATCGGCATCTTCGCCGGGCACATGCCGGCCGAGGACCTGCAGGTGTTTCCCTACCGCGAGGATCGGCTGGTGCTGGTCACGCCACGCGAGCATCCGCTGGCCGGCCGCGAATGCATTGCATTGCGCGAGGCGGCAGGCTTCGACTTCATCGGCCTGCAGCAGGACGCCTCGCTGCATGCCCTGCTGCAGCAGTCGGCACAGCAGATGGGTACACCGCTGCGCCTGCGCATCCAGGTGCGCAGCTTCGAGGCGATCTGCCGGATGATCCATACCGGCATGGGCATCGGCGTGCTGCCCGAGCAAGTGGTGCGCAACTACCTGCCGGCGCTGGACGTGGCCATCGTGCCGTTGAGCGATGCCTGGGCGCGACGGGAGCTGAAGCTGGGCGTGCGCAATCTGGAAAGCCTGTCGGTGACTGCCCGGCAGATGCTCGAGCACCTCACCGCTCGCGAAGGCAATGGCTGAAGACGCGCGTCTCGCCGTGTGATTGCGCTGCTGCCTTCGTCAGGCACGAAGTCTCGCTTGGTCAAATAGCAATTCAGCGCGTGGCGATGCCGGGGTAGAGTCGGGTCAGCAATATGGCTCACACAACTACAAAACGGAGCTCCCCATGGCACGACTCACCCGTGGCATCACCCGCCTGCTCGCCGCTTCGGCACTGTTCACCGTGCTCGGCGCCCAGGCCGATCCGATCCTGATCAAGTTCTCCCACATCACCGCCGACAGCACGCCGAAAGGCCAGGGTGCGCTGATGTTCAAGAAGCTCGTGGAAGAGCGCCTGCCCGGTCAGGTGGAAGTGCAGGTGTTCGCCAACTCCTCGCTGTATGGCGACGGCAAGGAGATGGAGGCGCTGCTGATGAACGAGGTGCAGCTGCTGGCGCCGGCACCGTCGAAGCTCGAGCAGTACACCAAGCAGCTGCAGCTGTTCGACCTGATGTTCCTGTTCGACGACATGGCCGCGGCGCAGCGCTTCCAGCAGTCGGACAAGGGCCGCGCGATGCTCAAGTCCATGGAGGACAAGGGCATCACCGGCCTGGCCTACTGGCTCAACGGCATGCGCCACTTCACTGCCAACAAGCCGCTGCGCGAGCCGGCCGATGCCCGCGGGTTGAAATTCCGTGTGCAGCCGTCGGACCTGCAGGCCGCGCAGTACACCGCCCTGCGTGCCGTGCCGCGCAAGATGGCCTTCGCTGAGATATACCAGGGCCTGCAGACCGGCGTGGTCAATGCCCAGGACAATCCCTGGTCGAACATCTACAGCCAGAAGTACCACGAGGTGCAGAAGTACATCACCGAATCCGGCCACGGCATCGGCAACTACCTGCTGATCACCAACACCAGGTTCTGGAACGGCCTGCCCGCGGATGTGCGCGGCGAGCTGGAGACGATCATCGATGAGGTTACCGTGGAGGTGAATCGCCAGGCCGAAGCGCTGAACGAGAAGGCCAAGCAGGGCGTCATCGACTCGGGCAAGAGCGAGATTCTGGTGCTCACCGACGAGCAGCGCGCCCGCTGGCGCGAGGCGGTGCAGCCAGCCTGGAACAAGTTCGAGGACGAGATCGGCAAGGAGCTGATCGAGGCGGCCCAGGCGGCCAACGATGCGTCCTGAGGCAAGCCCGCCAATAGTCTGTTAGACCAATGTGCAGTTTCGGCCAGTGTGCCTGCTGCACAGAATGGCGGGGTCTATCTGCGTGATCGGACACGTGTGTATTCCAACCGGATGGTTGACCGAGCGGCCCCTGAGGCCGCTTTTTTTTGTCCGCAAAACGCATCCGCTGGTGTCGGGACTGAAGCATTCAGCTACGTGAAAGCTCTGGCGAATGGCGGCAGCGCGCACGCATGCGACGAGGCGCGGTCTATGCTTGAGCAAAGCCGATACGCCATGGGTGGCGTGCTTGGCTGGATTGCACCGTCTGACAGGCGCTGGGTTGGTTATTGGGTTCGCCTGCTGGACAGGGTTCTGCATACCAACAAGACAGACGAGGAACTGCCATGAGCGCTGCGTCCGTATATCCGGTTCGGCCCGAGGTGGCCGCTCAGTCACTGACCAACGAAGCCAGTTACAAGGCCATGTACCAGCAGTCGGTGATCAACCCTGAAGGATTCTGGCGCGAGCAGGCGGCGCGGCTGGACTGGATCCGGCCTTTCACCGAGGTCAAGCGTACCTCCTTCGACGATCACCACGTGGACATCAAATGGTTCGCCGACGGTACGCTCAATGTCTCGGCCAATTGTCTGGATCGGCACCTGGCCGAGCGCGGCGATCAGGTGGCAATCATCTGGGAGGGCGATGATCCTTCCGAGCATCGCGAGATCACCTATCGCGAGCTGCACCAGGAAGTCAGCAAGTTCGCCAATGCCCTGCGCGGGCAGGATGTTCACCGCGGCGACGTGGTGACCCTCTACATGCCGATGATTCCCGAGGCGGCGGTGGCGATGCTGGCGTGCGCGCGCATCGGCGCGATCCACTCGGTGGTGTTCGGTGGCTTCTCCCCGGAAGCGCTGGCCGGGCGCATCATCGATGGTCAGTCGAAGATCGTGATCACCGCCGACGAAGGCATTCGCGGCGGCAAACCGGTGCCGCTCAAGGAGAACGTCGACGAGGCGCTGACCAACCCGCAGACCAGCTGCGTGCAGAAGATCATCGTCGTGCGCCGCACGGGGGCCGACATCCGCTGGCACTCGCATCGCGACATCTGCTACGACGATCTGATGCACGTGGCCGGTGAGGTCTGCGCACCGAAGGAGATGGGGGCCGAGGAGCCGCTGTTCATCCTTTATACCTCAGGCTCCACGGGCAAGCCGAAGGGTGTTCTGCATACCTGCGGCGGCTATCTGCTCTATGCCGCGCTGACCCATGAGCGGGTGTTCGACTACCGCCCCGGGGAGGTCTATTGGTGCACGGCCGATATCGGCTGGATCACCGGGCACAGCTACCTGATCTACGGCCCGCTGGCCAACGGTGCGACGACGCTGATGTACGAAGGCGTGCCGAATCATCCGGACGTTACGCGCATCGCCCGGATCATCGACAAGCACAAGGTGAACATCCTCTACACGGCGCCCACGGCGATCCGCGCCATGATGGCCGAGGGGGCCGCGGCGGTGGAGGGGGGCGACGGCTCCAGCCTGCGCCTGCTCGGCACGGTGGGCGAACCGATCAATCCCGAGGCGTGGCACTGGTATTACGAAACGGTCGGACAATCGCGCTGCCCCATCGTCGATACTTGGTGGCAGACCGAGACCGGCGGCATCCTGATCAGCCCGCTACCGGGGGCTACTGCGCTCAAGCCGGGCTCCGCCACGCGCCCGCTGTTCGGCGTGGTGCCGGGGTTGGTGGACAACCTCGGCAATCTGCTCGAAGGCCCTGCCGAGGGCAATCTGGTGATCCTCGACTCCTGGCCGGGACAGATGCGCACCATCTACAAGGACCACGACCGCTTCGTCGACACCTACTTCAAGACCTTCCGCGGCATGTACTTCACCGGCGACGGCGCGCGCCGCGACGAGGATGGCTATTACTGGATCACCGGAAGGGTGGATGACGTGCTCAATGTGTCCGGGCACCGCATGGGCACCGCGGAGATCGAAAGCGCCATGGTCGCCCATGCCAGGGTGGCCGAAGCTGCAGCGGTGGGCGTTCCGCATGCGCTGAAGGGGCAGGCGATATACGTGTATGTGACCTTGGTCAGCGGTGTGGAGCCCACGGATGCGTTGCGTCAGGAGTTGCAGCAATGGGTGCGCAAGGAGATCGGGCCGATCGCCGTGCCGGATGTGATCCAGTGGGCCCCTGGGCTGCCGAAGACGCGCTCCGGCAAGATCATGCGCCGGCTGCTGCGCAAGATCGCCGCGGACGACTATGACGCGCTGGGCGACACCTCGACCCTGGCCGATCCTGGTGTGGTCGATCAGCTGATCGAGGCCCATGAGGCGGTGAAGATGCGCTGAAGGCAGAGGGCGACCGGAGCGAAGTCACGCATCCGGTCGCCTCCACCCCGCGAGCTTTGCCCTGCGGTAAAGGCTCGACTCGCCGGCACTAATTTCTCCGCGACATGGTGGGCCAGCCGCATTCGCGGACAAGTCTGCTCCCACAGGCCTGCCCGCGGCGCAATCAGACGCCGGCGGGCGGACTTTTCAGGCTGTCATTGCCGGTTACGCTGGTGCCGTTGGTGGCAGCCGCGGCATTGGCCTGCAGTTGCTGACTATCCTTTTCCGAGCGTTCGAACGGCATCTGGTGCGAGCGGCCTTCGGCCATGCCGGCCTGTTCGTTGATTTCATTGAACACGCGCTTGGCTTCGCAGTGCCCGGTTATGCCGCGCGACAGCGCCAGCCCGCCGATGCCCAGCTGCAGTAGTCCGCCCAGGCCGCCGCGGCTGAGGCCCTTGGCAAGGAAATACAGCCCGCCGGCCAGGGACATGGCGCGCTCCCAGCCGTGGACGTTCTGATTCTGGTGGTTCGAGGACTTGTTGTTCATGGGTGGCTCCGACGAGGACATTCTCAATGAATGACTCTCGCCGGCGCAGGCTGTTCGGTGCCGCAGGTCGGCATCTGGCGGCAACGCCGGTGAAATCGGCGTTGTAGGAAGCCAGGGGAATGTGATGGGGAGAAATCCAGGGGCTCGGTAATTCGTCGGAGTGACCGCGAATCGTAAAGCGCGACGGACGAACTTCGCGGCCAAGTCCGGAAGACCGACGTGACGCAGTCATGCTTCGCGGCTGGCCCCGAGGATGAATGTCTCGCGCAACCCGACCCGACAGGCCGCGCGCGCGTTAAGCGGCCATGCCGAATACCTTGAGCACGAAGGCGTACTCCAGCGCCACGTCCTTGAGTGCCTGGTAGCGACCGCTCATGCCACCGTGGCCGGCGCCGAATTCGGTCTTGAGCAGCAGCAGGTTGTCGTCGGTGCGGGTGGCGCGCAGCTTGGCGACCCATTTGGCGGCTTCCCAGTACTGCACGCGGCTGTCGTTGTAGCCGGCCACGGCGAGCAGCGCGGGGTAGGCCTGGGCGCGAATATTTTCGTAGGGCGCGTAGGCCTTGATCCGCTCATGCACCTCCGGCTGATTCGGATCGCCCCATTCGTCGTACTCGGTCACGGTCAGCGGCAGGTCGGCGTTGAGCATGGTGTTCAGCACGTCGACGAAGGGCACCTCGGCGACGGCTGCGCCGAACAGCTCCGGGCGCAGGTTGAGCACTGCGCCGATCAGCAGGCCGCCGGCGCTGCCGCCGCTGATGGCCAGGCGTGCTGAGGTGGTGTAGCCATCGGCCAACAGCTGCTCGGCGCAGGCGATGAAATCGCTGAAAGTATTCGGCTTGTGTTCCAGCTTGCCGGCGCGATACCAGGCTTCGCCGAGATCGCCGCCGCCACGCACATGAGCGATGGCGAAGACGAAACCGCGGTCGAGCAGCGACAGGCGCGCATGGGAGAACCATGGATCGAGGCTGTGCCCATAGGCGCCGTAACCATAGAGATAGAGCGGGGCCGGCTTGCCGAAGCTGTCACGCCGGCCGACCAGGCTGATGGGGATCTGCGTGCCGTCCTGCGCGGTCGCCCAGATGCGTCGACTTTCATAGACGTCCGCATCGAAGGGGCCTTCCACCGGGGTTTCCTTGAGCACTTCCTGCGTGCCGTCGGCCAGCGTCAGCTGACGGACTTGTGCCGGGCGATTCAGCGCTTCATAGCGCAGGCGAATCACCGTGCTGGTGTATTCCAGCGAATTCTGCACGTGCAGGCTGTAGGCCGCATCGGGCAGCTGCAGGCGATAGGGCTGCACGCCCTGCGGCCGCACCTCGATCACCGGCAGGCCGCTTTCGCGCAGGGTCAGGGTGATCGCCTCGGCGTTGAGGCTGACATCCTCGAGCATCACTGCGTCGTCATGGGCAACCAGTTCCTGCCAGCGCTCCCGCTCGGGCTGCGCCTCGCTGGCGTGATAGAGGGCGAAGTTGATGCCCGCCTGGTTGCTGCGGATCAGCCAGCTCCACTGACCCTCGTGAAGGCCATGATCGGGAAAGTACTCGTGGTCTTCCTGGCGTGGTGCCAGGCACGTCCACCGACCTTCCGGCTCGTCCGCCGACAGCACCCAGGCTTCGCTGGTGGTCTTGCTGTGGGAAAGAATCACCAGCTGGCGCTCGGAGCTGGTGCGGTAGCAATGCACGAAGAAGCGCCCGTCCGGGTCGTGATAAACCTCGCTGCTGCCCGTTTCCCCGAGGCGATGGCGGTAGATCTTATGTGGGCGGTGGGTGTCGTCCAGCTCACCGTAGAACAGCGTCCGGCTGTCGTTGGCCCAGGTCATGCTGCCGTCGCAATCGTCGAAGGGCAGGGCGGTCACGTCGCCGCTGGCGAGGTCCTTGACGAACAGGCGGTAGATCTCGTCGCCTTCGCGATCGAGGCTGTAGGCCAGCTTGGCGTGATCCTGGCTGACGCTGAACGCGCCCAAGGATAGAAAGCCGCCGCCCGCCAGCTCGTTGGGGTCGAGCAGCAGCTGTTCGGCGTTCTCGTCTACGGTGAGCGAGCCATCGACCGGGCGCGGGCAGCGATAGTGCCGCGGGTATTCGTCGCCAGCCGTGGTGCGCTGGTAATACAGCCACGGCCCCCAGGGCGACGGCAGGGACAGGTCGGTTTCGCGGATGCGGCCCTTGATTTCCTGGAACAGCGTCTCGCGCAGCCCAGCCTGGTCGGCGAGCTGTTCTTCGAGATAGGCGTTCTCCGCTTTGAGGTACGCCAGCACATCGTCGGCGTCGCGATTCTCCAGCCAGCGATAGGGATCGGTGCCAGTGTCGGCGCGGGCGATTGGGGCGTTGGGCATGCAGTAACTCCGGATTCTGTGGTGCGTTGGCCGCACATGGCGTGCAACGAAATGCGGCAGTGTACCTGCTCGACTGCGTCTAGGATTGACCCGGTTGGTGCAGTCCGGTTTCAGCCCGCCCGCCCACCGGGCAATGCGGCCATGGGCGCGGTGAATGGCGGCGAATCGGCGTTGTCGATGATGACTGGGTGGTCGCGAAATGTCCGCTTGCAGGTGGGCTTTCGGTTAGGCGAACCAGCTGATTGACAATGCTGAGCTTTTCCCCGAAGGTGTGCCGACCCAAATCAAACGGGCGTATGAATCGAGCGTTTGCCAGAGCAGACGCCGGTCACCCCGGATTATCGTGTCGGTGGGTGTCGTTCGCCGCAAGGCTCGGCCGAGTAGGGCCGAAGACGTGAGACACGTAACGTTCAGCTTCCATACCTGGAGATCAGTTGATGATTTACGAAGGTAAAGCCATCACGGTTAAGGCTCTTGAGAGCGGCATCGTCGAATTGAATTTCGACCTCAAGGGTGAGTCCGTCAACAAGTTCAATCGCCTCACTCTCAACGATCTGCGCCAGGCCGTCGATGCCATCAAGGCTGACGCGTCGGTGAAAGGCGTCATCGTAACCAGCGGCAAGGACGTATTCATCGTCGGCGCCGACATCACCGAATTCGTCGACAACTTCAAGATGGCCGACGAGGAACTGGTCGCCGGCAACCTCGAAGCGAACAAGATCTTCAGCGATTTCGAAGACCTGGGCGTGCCCACCGTGGCTGCCATCAACGGCATCGCCCTGGGTGGCGGCTTCGAGATGTGCATGGCCGCTGATTATCGTGTCATGTCCACCGCCGCCAAGGTCGGCCTGCCGGAAGTCAAGCTGGGCATCTACCCGGGCTTCGGCGGTACCGTGCGCCTGCCGCGTCTGATCGGTGTGGATAACGCCGTCGAGTGGATCGCATCGGGCAAGGAAAATCGCGCCGAAGACGCGCTCAAGGTGCATGCAGTCGATGCCGTGGTCGTCCCGGAAAAGCTGCAGGCCGCCGCACTGGATCTGGTCAAGCGCGCCATCTCCGGCGAGCTGGACTACAAGGCCAAGCGCCAGCCGAAGCTGGACAAGCTCAAGCTCAACGCCATCGAGCAGATGATGGCCTTCGAAACCAGCAAGGCGTTCGTGGCTGGCCAGGCCGGCCCGAACTATCCGGCCCCGGTCGAAGCCATCAAGACCATTCAGAAAGCCGCCAACTTCGGTCGTGACAAGGCGCTGGAAGTCGAGGCCGCCGGCTTCGTCAAACTGGCCAAGACCTCGGTTGCCGAAAGCCTGGTCGGCCTGTTCCTCAGCGATCAGGAACTGAAGAAGAAAGCCAAGGCCTACGACAAGCAGGCGCGTGACGTGAAACTGGCTGCCGTGCTCGGCGCTGGCATCATGGGCGGCGGCATCGCCTACCAGTCGGCCGTCAAGGGCACGCCGATCCTGATGAAGGATATCCGCGAAGAGGGTATCCAGATGGGTCTGGACGAGGCCTCCAAGCTGCTCGGCAAGCGTGTCGAAAAAGGTCGTCTGACCGCCGACAAGATGGCGCAGGCGCTCAACGCGATCCGTCCGACCATGTCCTATGGCGATTTCGGCAACGTCGATATCGTCGTCGAGGCCGTGGTCGAGAACCCGAAGGTCAAGCACGCCGTGCTGGCCGAGGTGGAAGGCCACGTTCGCGAAGACGCGATCATCGCCTCCAACACCTCCACCATCTCCATCAGTTACCTGGCCCAGGCGCTCAAGCGTCCGGAAAACTTCTGCGGCATGCACTTCTTCAACCCGGTACACATGATGCCGCTGGTAGAAGTGATCCGTGGCGAGAAGACCAGCGAAACCGCTATCGCTACCACCGTCGCCTACGCCAAGAAGATGGGCAAGAGCCCGGTCGTGGTCAACGATTGCCCGGGCTTCCTGGTCAACCGCGTGCTGTTCCCGTACTTCGGCGGCTTCGCCCGCGCCATCGCTCATGGTGTCGACTTCGTTCGCGCCGACAAGGTGATGGAGAAGTTCGGCTGGCCCATGGGCCCGGCCTATCTGATGGACGTGGTCGGCATGGACACCGGCCACCACGGCCGTGACGTGATGGCTGAAGGCTTCCCGGATCGCATGAAGGACGACACCCGTACCGCCGTCGACGTCATGTACGAGGCCAACCGCCTCGGCCAGAAGAACGGCAAGGGCTTCTATGCCTACGAGATGGACAAGAAGGGCAAGCCGAAGAAGGTCGTCGATGCCCAGGCCTATGAGCTGCTCAAGCCGGTCGTTGCCGAGACGCGCGAGCTGTCCGACGAGGACATCATCAACTACATGATGATCCCGCTGTGCCTGGAAACCGTGCGCTGCCTGGAAGACGGCATCGTCGAAACCGCTGCCGAAGCCGACATGGGCCTGATCTATGGCATTGGCTTCCCACCCTTCCGCGGTGGTGCGCTGCGCTACATCGATTCGATCGGCGTCGCCGAGTTCGTCGCGATGGCCGACAAGTACGCCGACCTGGGCCCGCTGTACCACCCGACCGCGAAGCTGCGTGAGATGGCTGCCAACGGCCAGCGCTTCTACGGTTAATCGAGGGAGAGAGAATTCATGAGCCTGAATCCAAGAGATGCAGTCATCGTCGACTTCGGTCGCACCCCGATGGGGCGCTCCAAGGGCGGCATGCACCGTAATACCCGCGCCGAAACCATGTCCGCACACCTGATCGACGGCGTGCTGGCACGCAACCCGAAGATCGACCCGGCCGAAGTCGAGGACGTGATCTGGGGCTGCGTGAACCAGACCCTCGAGCAGGGCTGGAACATCGCCCGCATGGCTTCGCTGATGACGCGTATCCCGCACACCAGTGCCGGCCAGACCGTGAGCCGCCTCTGCGGTTCGTCCATGAGCGCCTTGCACACTGCCGTGCAGGCCATCCAGACCAACAACGGCGACGTATTCGTCATCGGTGGTGTGGAGCACATGGGCCACGTCAGCATGATGCACGGCGTCGACCCGAATCCGCAGCTGTCGCTGTACGCTGCCAAGGCGTCCGGCATGATGGGCCTGACCGCTGAAATGCTCGGCAAGATGCACGGCATCACCCGCGAGCAGCAGGATGCCTTCGGTGAGCGTTCGCACCGCCTGGCGCACAAGGCCACGGTGGAAGGCAACTTCAAGGATGAAATCATCCCGATGGAAGGCTACGACGAGGACGGTTTCCTCAAGGTCTTCGATTACGACGAAACCATCCGTCCGGACACCACCCTGGAAAGCCTGGCTGCACTGAAGCCGGCGTTCAACCCGAAGGGCGGCACCGTGACTGCAGGTACTTCCTCGCAGATCACCGACGGCGCATCCTGCATGATCGTCATGTCCGCGCAGCGTGCCAAGGACCTCGGCATTCAGCCGCTGGCCGTGGTTCGCGCCATGGCGCTGGCTGGCGTTGACCCGGCAATCATGGGTTACGGCCCGGTGCCGTCCACCCAGAAGGTGCTCAAGCGCGCCGGTCTGACCATGGACGACATCAGCCACGTCGAGCTGAACGAAGCCTTCGCTGCACAGGCGCTGCCGGTGCTCAAGGACCTCAAGCTGCTCGACAAGATGGAAGAGAAGGTCAACCTGCATGGCGGTGCGATCGCCCTGGGTCACCCGTTCGGCTGCTCCGGTGCGCGTATCTCCGGCACCCTGCTGAACGTGATGAAGCAGAACAACGGTACGCTCGGTGTCGCCACCATGTGTATCGGTCTGGGCCAGGGGATCAGTACGGTCTTCGAGCGCGTCTGACAGACAGATGCAAATGACTGCGCTAGGCTGACAGCCAATCTCGCGACTGAGCGGGAATATGATTGTCAGCCGGTGCATGGAAGCCGGGGCCTGGTGCCCCGGTTTTTCTTTTTTGTATTTGTGTGGAGGTAGGCATGCAGTTGCAGCCGGGGCGTTATCGCCATTACAAGGGGCCGGAATATCGCGTATTCGCTGTTGCGCGGCACTCCGAGACGGAGGAGCCGGTAGTGTTCTACCAGGCGCTGTATGGGGAACGCGGACTCTGGGTGCGCCCGCTGTCGATGTTCACCGAGAGCGTCGAAGTCAACGGCGAAACGGTCCCGCGTTTCGCATTGATCGAAGTCGAAACGAGCGTTTTCGGAGGTTGAGCTGGCCAGCGGCCACCAGGTCCGCGCTTGACCTCACCTCCATCGCCACTATATATAGCGGTGCTTTTCGGACAGAGCTTAAACCTTGCTGTTCGCTGGATGGCATCGAGTGGCTGCTCTGATTCGCACCAGGCGGAGCCGGGCAGGGCGATTTCTCTGTCAGGTCGGCCCGTTCGCAAAACGCGCACTAACGTACGCTGATGCCTTGCCGTTTAGTGTCGGTGCGGGTATTCAAACTGTCGGAGGCGCCGCCTCTGTTCACCTCTAGATTCAGGAACTCTCCTCTCCATGGGTAAATCGCTGGTCATCGTGGAATCACCGGCCAAGGCCAAGACAATCAACAAGTATTTGGGCAACCAGTACGTGGTGAAGTCGAGTATCGGCCATATCCGCGACCTTCCTACCAGCGGCTCTGCCAACAAGGAGCCGGTCAAGCGCGGCAAGGCTGCGGCCGCCGAAGCGCCAGCGCTGTCTCCGAAGGAGAAGGCCAAGCGTCAACTCATCACCCGCATGGGCGTCGACCCGGAGCACGGCTGGAAGGCCAAGTACGAGATTCTGCCCGGCAAGGAAAAGGTCATCGAGGAACTGCGCCGCCTGGCCAAGGAAGCCGACACCATCTATCTCGCGACCGACTTGGATAGAGAGGGGGAGGCCATCGCCTGGCATCTGCGCGAGTCCATCGGCGGCGACGACAGCCGCTACAAGCGCGTGGTGTTCAACGAGATCACCAAGAAGGCGATCCAGGAAGCCTTCGCCGAACCTGGCGAGCTGGACCTGAACCGGGTCAACGCGCAGCAGGCGCGGCGTTTTCTCGACCGTGTGGTCGGCTACATGGTCTCGCCGCTGCTCTGGCAGAAGATCGCCCGCGGGCTGTCCGCCGGTCGCGTGCAATCGGTAGCGGTGAAGCTGGTGGTCGAGCGCGAGCGCGAGATCCGCGCCTTCGTCCCGGAAGAATACTGGGAAGTGCATGCCGACCTGGCGACGGCTCAGCAGGCCAAGGTGCGCTTCGAAGTCGCGCGTGAGAACGGCGAAGCC
Source organism: Pseudomonas sp. FeN3W (assembly GCA_030263805.2). Classification (NCBI taxonomy): domain Bacteria; kingdom Pseudomonadati; phylum Pseudomonadota; class Gammaproteobacteria; order Pseudomonadales; family Pseudomonadaceae; genus Pseudomonas; species Pseudomonas sp. FeN3W. The sequence continues at coordinate 897,879 of CP136010.1, read as the reverse complement.
TTCAAGCCGCTGAACGAGGCGCAGGCCAACGCCGCGCTGGAGAAGCTCAAGGGCGCGCAGTACAGCGTCAGCAAGCGCGAGGACAAGCCGACCAGCAGCAAGCCCTCGGCACCCTTCATCACCTCGACGCTGCAGCAGGCGGCGAGCAATCGCCTGGGCTTCGGCGTGAAGAAGACCATGATGATGGCCCAGCGTCTCTACGAGGCGGGCTACATCACCTACATGCGTACCGACTCGACCAACCTCTCGGCCGATGCCATCGCCATGGTGCGCGGCTTCATCGAGGACGAGTTCGGCAACAAGTACCTACCCGAGAAGCCCAACGTCTATTCGAGCAAGGAGGGCGCGCAGGAGGCGCACGAGGCGATTCGCCCGTCCGACGTCAATCTGCGTCCGACTCAGCTTTCAGGCATGGAGCGCGACGCCGAGCGTCTGTATGAGCTGATCTGGCGCCAGTTCGTGGCCTGCCAGATGCCGCCGGCACAGTACCTGTCCACCAGCGTGACCGTCGCTGCCGGCAATTTCGAGCTGCGCGCCAAGGGCCGCATCCTCAAGTTCGACGGTTACACCAAGGTCATGCCGCAACAGAGCAAGGCCGGTGAGGATGACGTGTTGCCGGAGATGAACAAGGGCGACGACATGCAGCTGCTCAAGCTCGACCCGAGCCAGCATTTCACCAAGCCGCCGGCGCGCTACTCCGAAGCCAGCCTGGTCAAGGAAATGGAGAAGCGCGGCATCGGCCGACCGTCGACCTACGCCGCGATCATCTCGACCATCCAGGATCGCGGCTACGTCTCGCTGCACAACCGCCGTTTCTACTCGGAGAAGATGGGCGACATCGTCACCGAGCGCCTCTCCGAGAGTTTCAACAACCTGATGGACTACGGCTTCACCGCCGGCATGGAAGAGCACCTGGACGACGTGGCCCAGGGCGAGCGCGACTGGAAGCACGTGCTCGACGAGTTCTACGGCGATTTCAGGAAGAAGCTGGAAGTCGCCGAGGCCAGCGAGAACGGCATGCGCGCCAACCAGCCGACGCTGACCGACATCCCGTGCAAGGTCTGTGGCCGGCCGATGATGATCCGCACCGCCTCGACCGGCGTGTTCCTCGGCTGCTCCGGCTACAGCCTGCCGCCGAAGGAGCGCTGCAAGTCCACGGTCAACCTGATCCCCGGCGACGAGATCGCCGCCGACGACGAGGGCGAATCCGAGTCCCGCGTGCTGCTGGGCAAGCGCCGCTGCCCGATCTGCAGCACCGCGATGGATGCCTATCTGCTCGACGAGACGCAGAAGCTGCATATCTGCGGCAATAACCCGGATTGCTCCGGTTACGAGATCGAGAAGGGCCAGTACCGCATCAAGGGCTATGAAGGTCCGAGCCTGGAATGCGACAAGTGTGGCAGCGAGATGCAGCTCAAGACCGGCCGTTTCGGCAAGTTCTTCGGCTGCACCAATGCCGAATGCAAGAACACCCGCAAGCTGCTGAAGAACGGTGAGGCCGCGCCGCCGAAGATGGATGCGGTGAAGATGCCCGAGCTCAAGTGCGAGAAGGTCGATGACACCTACGTGCTGCGTGACGGCGCTTCCGGCCTGTTCCTGGCGGCCAGTCAGTTCCCTAAGAATCGCGAAACCCGCGCGCCGCTGGTGCGTGAGCTGATCCCGCACAAGGACGAGATCGATCCCAAGTACCACTTCCTGCTCGATGCACCGCAGAAAGATCCGGAAGGTCGCTTCGCGGTCATCCGCTTCAGCCGCAAGACCAAGGAGCAGTACGTGCAGACCGAAGTGGACGGCAAGCCGACCGGCTGGAAGGCGTTCTACGACGGCGGCAAGTGGAAGGTCGAAGACAAGCGCTGATTTCGTTGCGGTCGACCGCTCAGCGGATCGGTCGGATCGAGCGCATTCCCCCCAGACCGGCTGACGCTTCGTCAGCCGGTCTGGTGCGGCAACCTGGGAAGGTCCATTCTCTGTCCATCTTCTTTCGGAGAGCATGCCATGGCTCACGAGCTCTACACGCGCACCAACCAGAAGATCTTCTTCGCCGGCTTGTCACTGGAAAGCTGGCGCAAGGCCGAAGAGTCTGCCTCGATGAACTCACAAGGCTTGATCCAGGCTGAGCGCGAGGCTTGCCTGTTCCACCTTTACGGCGCCTTGCTTGGGCTGTGTCATGAGATCGCCGGTTACTACCGATCGCCCGGTGCGGATGCGCCGGTAGTCGAGGCATTTCTGACCCGCAGCGTGCTCGAGGCTGCGCCGAGCCCGGAACTCGCCGAACTGCTGGAGTTGTCCGAGCAGCCAAGTACCTGGCTCGGAGAGTTGCTTGCCGCCTACAAGCAGCTGTTCCAGCCGCCACGCGCTCCTGCCAAGACCAAGACCGATCCGCGGCAGCCGCTGATCGAGGCAGTCAGTGTCGAGGATGAGGTGCCGCCGCTGTCGCGCGTCGAGCTGGAAGCCTGGCGGCAGAACCTCAAAGGCCTGGCGTTACGTTTTCGTGAGTCGCTCACCGAGTGGTGACAGCGGGTGCCGTGGCGTCAGCTGCGGTGCCTGATGCTCAGGACCATGGCAATGCCGCCGAGAATCGCTGCGCCGGAGACGGTCAGCGTTGCCGTCAGCGCTTCACCCAGCAGAACAGCCCCAGCGATGGCTGTGAGTAGCGGAACGCTGAGCTGCACGCTCGCTGCCTGTATGGCCGCAAGACCGGGTAACGCCGTGTACCAGATGGCATAGCCGACGCCAGAGGTCAGCGCCCCGGAGAGCAGGGCGTACACGACTCCTGGCGCATCCCATCGTTGCTGGCCAAGCGTCACCAGACAAAGCACAGCGGCCAACGGCACGGCCTTGATGAAGTTGCCCGCGGTTGCTGCCAGCGGATTGCTCGCGCCCCGTCCGTGCAGCGAATAGATGCCCCAGGTGACACCGGACAGCAGCATGAGCAACGCGCCATCCAGTGCTGGCGTGCTGCTTCCCGGCAGTAGCAGGATCAACAATCCACTCAATGCCAGCAGCAGGCCGGCAATCTGTCCGCCGCTGAAGCGTTCGCCGCGCAGCAAGCCCCAGGTGAGCATGCTCAACTGCACTGCGCCGAATAGCAGTAGAGCGCCGGCTCCGGCATCCAGGCTGATATAGGCGTAGGAAAAACTGGCGGCGTAGCCGAACAGTGCCAGGGCGCTGAGCCAATCTCCGCCTGCCGATTGTCTGGACTTTCCGAATCGCAACAGCAGCCAGAGCGTGAGCGCTCCAGCAAGGATCCGCAGTCCGGTAAAGCTGGCGGGATCGATGGCGGTGTCACGCAAGGCGACACGGCAGAGTAACGAGTTGCCGGCAAACGCCAGCATGGCCAGCGCGGTTAGCAGCAGGGTACGGGCGGTCATACGCAGTCCTTATGGCGCACTGGCGCGCTTTTTTCGGCGCATGCTACGTGTCGGTTTCCTTGGGTGCATCGTTTTCTTTTCTGGCCGCGGATGCTGCTCGGCATCCTTGTCTACCTTCGTCCTGAGCCTGCTAGAGCACTGGGGCCGGCAAAGGCTGCCCTGAGGCTGGTCGGCTGTTACAATGGCCACCTTTCACGCGGAGCTGATCATGCCTACATCTTTTCTGGAAATCGTCGAGCTACCGGACGGGCGCATCGTGCTTCGTCGTGCCGAGGACGAAGAGGTGTTGGTCACGCTGGATTTTTCGGATGATGCCAAATTGTTCCTGCAGGGGCAGCACGTCGAGATTGCCAAGGCGATGTTCAATGTCGGCGTTCAGATGGCCGGGCGCATGTCAGAAGGTGATTTCGAGCGTGACGATGACGAACCGCGTGTTTTGCACTGACCGCGCCGTTACTCGAAGGCGGTAATTTCAGGATTACATCCGTGACCTGGCAGCACATCCCTGTGCTTCATCGCTCAACATCCCAGACGAATATTCAGGCTCTGAGCTTCGCCCAGACTGGCGGCGGCACGGAGTTTGTCGCGCGTTGCGCTCTCGAGCTGGCCAAACCAGCTGACCACGGTATGGCTGCAGCCTGAGGCCAGGGCCTTGCAGGTGAGCTCCAGTGCGCCCTCGGCGTCGCGTGGTTGCAGCAGGATGATGCGTTCGCGATTAAGGCCGCACGTGCGCAGCCAGTTCTGCGAGAGGAAGGCAGGAGGGGCGATCAGCGTCAGCCAGCGGCTGTCAGCTGCGTCGCCAAGTTCACGCAGGACCGGGGCGAGCAACAGGTGGCAGTGCTCGCTGCTGCCGCTCAGGCTCAACTCGCTCAGATACTCCTTGTCCTGCTCGGGTTTGCTGCGTGGTTTCAGGCTGCCAAACGGTGCCAGGCTTTGCGCAATGACGCCGTCGAACAACGAAAGTTGGGGCCGGGAAGTGCTGGTCTGGTACTGCATGAACCTTCTCCTTAGCGGCGGATGACGCCGACACTCAAGCCTTCTATCACCAGTTCCTGCTGTTCGAGATCGACCTCGATGGGCGCAAACTCGGGGTTTTCAGCCAATAGCCAAACCTTCTTGCCGTCACGCTTGAAACGCTTCACCGTGACTTCGTCACCCACGCGAGCCACCACGATCTGGCCGTTGCGGGCCTCGCGAGTGGTGTGCACGGCCAGCAGGTCGCCATCGAAAATGCCGATGTCCTTCATGCTCATGCCGTGGACACGGAGCAGATAATCGGCGCGTGGATGGAAAAAAGCGGGGCTGATCTGGCAGGATTCTTCGACATGTTGCTGCGCCAGAATCGGCGCGCCGGCGGCGACGCGGCCAATGATCGGCAGGCCATTTTCGGACGCGGCGGGTTCGAAATCCGGGATACGTATCCCGCGGGACGCGCCGGGCGTCATCTCGATAGCGCCTTTGCGGGCAAGTGCCTTGAGATGTTCTTCGGCAGCGTTGGGCGACTTGAAGCCGAGCTCCTGAGCGATCTCTGCACGAGTGGGCGGATACCCATTGTCTTCCAGGCAGCGCTTGATGAACGCGAGGATTTCCGTCTGGCGAGGCGTCAGCTTGATCATGTCGGTCTCTGTTCTTTTGTACAGTGACTGGGATTATATACAGTGATCCGGCCTTGGCAACGAATGATTAAGATGGGCTAGCAACCACATCCGGTTTGCCGCGTGGTCTGTCTGCGACAATGACGCTAGTGCCACCAGGCGTTTCGTGGTTGACTTGCCGGTCGGTGAAACGTAAGTTTCAAACAGTTGTTTGTCTTTCGGAGGGGGCATGGCGCAGTCGGAAACAGTTGAGCGCATTCTTGATGCAGCGGAACAGCTGTTCGCGGAAAAAGGCTTCGCCGAAACCTCGCTTCGTTTGATCACCAGCAAGGCTGGGGTCAATCTCGCGGCGGTCAACTATCACTTCGGTTCGAAGAAGGCGCTCATCCAGGCGGTGTTCTCGCGATTCCTCGGGCCGTTCTGTGCCAGCCTGGAGCGTGAGCTGGATCGACGCGAGGCGTTGACCGACAAGCAGGACACGCTCGAGGAACTGCTGGAAATCCTCGTCGAGCAGGCCTTGGCGGTCAAACCGCGCAGTGGCGATGATCTGTCCATCTTCATGCGTCTGCTGGGCTTGTCCTTCAGTCAGAGCCAGGGCCACTTGCGCCGCTATCTGGAAGACATGTACGGCAAGGTGTTTCGCCGCTACATGCTCAAGGTGCACGACGCGGCGCCGGCCATTCCACCTATCGAGCTGTTCTGGCGCGTGCATTTCATGCTGGGAGCCGCGGCATTCAGCATGTCGGGCATCAAGGCACTGCGCGCTATTTCCGAGAACGACTTCGGGGTCCGGACTTCGATCGAACAGGTGATGCGCATGATGGTGCCGTTCCTGGCAGCCGGCATGCGTGCCGACAGCGGCATCGACGACACGACGCTGGCCGGCGCACAGCCGATCGCGCGGCGCAACGCGGCTGCCATTCCGGCGAAGGCTTGAGCTACAAGCCCGCCGGACGATCGGCTAAGCTAGCCGCCCATGGCATCTCTCGATCTTCTGCATATTTCCATCGCTGACCAGCAACTCTACGGTTTTGCCCGCGGGCGGCTGTGTCTGCGTCTCCCGGTTTCTACCGCACGTAATGGTGCTGGCGAGCTCAATGGCTCCGGTTGTACGCCGCGCGGCCTGCACCAGGTGCGTGCGCGTATCGGTGAGGCTTTGCCTAAGGGGGCGGTGCTGCGCGGGCGGCGCTGGACTGGCGAGGTCTGGTCCGCTGAGCTCCACGAGGCTTTCCCCGGGCGCGACTGGATCCTGACCCGCATCCTCTGGCTCAGCGGCTGCGAGCCGGACGTCAACCGAATGGGGCGGGTCGATACCTTCCGCCGTTACATCTACATTCACGGTACTCCCGATTGTGAGCCGATGGGCGTGCCGCTTTCCCACGGTTGCATTCGCATGCGCAATGCCGACCTGCTCGAACTCTTTCCATTGGTGCCGCCCCACTGTGCGGTGCGTATCGACGAGGCGCCCTGTCCCGACTGGGCTGCCGCTGAACTCGAATAAGGATTCACTCTACATATGCACGGTTCACTGATGCTGGACATTGCCGGTACCTGGCTGACGGCCGAGGATCGGCACCTGCTGCGCCAACCCGAGGTCGGCGGGCTCATTCTGTTTGCGCGCAACATTGAGCACCCGCGCCAGGTCGACGAGCTATGCCGCTCTATTCGTGCCGTGCGACCAGACCTGCTTTTGGCGGTGGACCAGGAAGGTGGCCGCGTGCAGCGGCTGCGCCAGGGTTTCGTCAGGCTTCCGGCGATGCGGGAGCTGGCGCGCTGCGCCGATGCGCCGCGGTTGGCCGAGGCCTGTGGCTGGGTGATGGCGACCGAGGTGCTCGCCGTGGGCCTGGATTTCAGCTTCGCGCCGGTTCTCGACCTCGACCACCAGCGCAGTGCCGTGGTGGGAACGCGTGCGTTCGAAGGCGATCCACAGGCTGCTGTGGTGCTGATCGACGCGTTCATTAGAGGAATGCATGCAGCAGGGATGGCGGCCACTGGCAAGCACTTTCCCGGGCATGGCTGGGCCGAGGCGGACTCGCATGTCACGATCCCGGTCGATGAGCGAAGCCTTGAAGAACTGCGCCGCTGTGATCTGATTCCTTTCCAGGCGCTCAGCAATACGCTCGATGCGATCATGCCGGCGCATGTGATCTATCCTCAGGTCGATGAGCAGCCCGCGGGCTTTTCGCGGCGCTGGTTACAGGACATCCTGCGTAACGAACTGCGCTTCAAGGGTGTGATCTTCAGTGACGATCTGTCGATGGCGGGCGCTCACGTCGCCGGCGATGCGGCCGATCGCATCCAGGCTGCCCTGGTTGCCGGCTGCGACATGGGGTTGGTATGCAATGATCGGGCAGCAGCGGAACTGGCGCTGACTGCGCTGCAGCGTCTCGGCGTGACAGCGCCGCCTGTGCTTTCACGCATGCGCGCTCGTGAGGCATGCGTCGCTGAGTACAAGCAGGATCCGCGTTGGCTTGACGCCATTGGCGCGCTCAAGGCCGCCGACCTGATTGGCTGACCTTTCTTCTTTCAAGGAATACCCATGACTGTCCATGCCATCATCGGCGGCACCGGCCTGACCCAGTTGAGCGGCTTCAAGATGCAGCGCGCGCAGGTCATCGACACGCCCTACGGACGCCCGTCCGGGGAGATCCTGCGTGGCGAATACAGCGGCCGAGAGGTGCTGTTCCTTGCAAGACATGGCCATCCGCACCGTATCCCCCCACACCAGGTGAATTACCGAGCCAACCTATGGGCGCTGAAGCAGGCGGGGGCGGAGGCGATTCTTGCGATTAATGCGGTAGGCGGCATTCATTCGGCCATGGGCTCCGGGCACTTCTGCGTCCCCCATCAGATCATCGATTACACCTATGGCCGTGAACACACCTTCTTCGAAGGCGATATCGATCACGTGACCCATATCGACTTCAGCTTCCCCTATGACGAAACGCTGCGTGAACGCCTGATCGGCGCACTCGCGGCCGAGGGATATGCGTTCAGCGGCCATGGCGTATATGGCTGCACGCAGGGGCCGCGGCTGGAGACCGTGGCGGAGATCATCCGGATGGAGCGAGATGGTTGCGACATCGTCGGCATGACCGGTATGCCAGAGGCCGCGCTGGCTCGTGAACTCGACTTGCCTTATGCCTGTCTGGCATTGGTGGTCAATCCGGCGGCCGGCAAGGCGAGTGGAGTGATCACCATGACCGAGATCGAGGCGGCACTGGCTGCCGGTATAGGTAAGGCGCGGCAGGTGCTCGCAAAAGTGCTGGCGGCCTGACCGATCTGCAACGCGCTGCGCTTTGTCTGAAGCGTCGTTGTCATATTGCGGCCTGAGACTGGTATTTTTGTGGTGGCCCCCGTTGCGGCAAGCATGCTGCTTGCTACACTTGGCCGTCCTTTGGAGTACCGGAATGTTTTGCCAGGCACACACAATAAGAATTCTTAGAACCGTCGTGTTGCTCTGCCTGCTTGGCGGCATGGCCGGATGCTCGACCTGGTTTTCGGGCGATTTCAAGGACCCTACGGTCGAACTCACCAAGGTCGATATCATCAAGGCGCGGCTGCTGGAACAGCAATTCATGCTGCGCTTTCGTATCGACAACCCCAACGATCATAGCCTGCCGGTGCGCGGGCTGATCTACAAAGTCCATCTCAATGATGTGGAGCTGGCTAGCGGCGAATCCAGTGGCTGGCTGACGGTGCCCGCCAACAGCTTCGAGTACTACGAGGTGCCGGTTCACACCAACCTTTGGCGCCATATGAAGTACATCGTGCGCCTGCTTGAGAAGCCTGATCGCCCGATCGCCTACCGCCTGGCCGGTGAACTCAAGACCGGCCTGATGATGGGCCGGCGCGTGCACATTTCCAACAATGGCGAGATAATCCCGGGCAACTTTATTCCGGAGTAGTACCTAGATGAGTCAAGAACCGCACGTGCATGGCCCCGACTGCAACCACGATCATGACCATGATCATCACCACGTTCATGGCCCGCATTGCAATCACAGCCACGAACCTGTGCGCAATCCGCTGAAGGACGTTGGCCGCAATGACCCGTGCCCTTGTGGCAGCCAGCAGAAATACAAGAAATGCCACGGCGCCTGAGCCTGTCATGACCCTGGCAATCGGTCTGTTCGTCATCGCCGCGCTGCTGATTGCTGCGCTGGGCGGTTATGCGCTGTATCTCTGGCGCCGTGTCTGGCGCAACGAGCGTTTGCAGGCAGAGGCGCGGACGCAGCAACAGACCGCGCTGGCGGAGGATCTGCGAATCCTCGCCAGCTGCCTGCTGGAGGAGCAAGTCCCGCTTATCGAGGGGGCGATCCGTATCAAGGTGCTGCTCGACAACTATGATGTGGCGTTGGGGCAGCATCCTCGTTGTCAGGTGTTCCAGCAGCTGTTCGAAGCCACCGAGCAAGTGCCGACCCATGCGGCCTGGAAGGCGCTGGACAAGCAGGAGCGGCGCCGACATGAAGCGCAGTTCAGTGCGCTTGAGCTGCAACACAAGGCCGAGGCTCGGCGTTCGGCCCGTTGGCTGCTCGACGAAGCTCTGCCAAAATCCCGCGACGCGGCCTGATCGACCGATCTTCTTCGCCGCGCGCCCTCTAATCTGTCAGTACCATCCCTTGCCAAGCTCGCTCAGGAGTCTTCGATGTCTCTGCGTCTGCCGTTCGCCCTGGTTCGCCTGACGCTGGGGGCCGCGCTCGGCCTGGCCGGCCTTGGCGGTTGTCAGGCCTATCTCGACAATCGCTACAGCGCCAGCTTGCCGCCGTCACAGGGCATTCAGCCGCTGACCGGGCTGGCAGGCAGTGCGAGCATCCGGCGCAATTCGCTGGGCATGCCGCTGATCGAGACCTCGTCGTTTCACGATGCGCTGTTCGCCATGGGTTACGTCCACGCCACCGACCGGCTGAGCCAGATGGTCAGCCTGCGGCTGATGGCTCAGGGTAGATTGGCGGAGATGGTCGGCCCCGGGGTGCTGGAGACCGACCGCTTCATGCGCGCGGTGAATCTGCGCCAGAGCGCCGAGCTGCTCTATCGTGAATCCTCGCCGCGGATGAAGAAGTTCTTCGAGGTCTACGCCCGCGGCGTCAACGCGTACCTGTATCGTCATCAGGACAAGCTGCCAATGGACCTTGCCGAGTCCGGCTACAAGCCTGAGTACTGGAAACCCGAGGATTCGGTGCTGGTGTTCTGCCTGCTCAACTTCGGGCTGTCGCAGAACCTGCAGGAAGAGGTTGCCGCACTGCTGCTGGCGCAGAAGGTGGGCAGCGACAAGCTGGCCTGGCTTCTGCCGATCTATCCCGACGAGGCATTGCCGTTCGATGAGGCAGACAAGCTCAAGGGCCTGAAACTGGGGGGTAATTTGCCTGGGCTGGCGGCACTCGAACGTGCTACGCAGCCGCTGGCGGCACTGACGCCCTCTGGCATGGCCGCCTCCAACAACTGGGCTATCGCCGGTAGCAACAGTCGCAGCGGCAAGCCGATCCTGGCCAACGACACGCACCTGCCGTTGTCCATGCCTTCGTACTGGAATTTCATGCAGGTTCGCGCACCGAAGTTCCAGGCCGCGGGCGTCACCATCGCCGGGGTACCCGCGGTGGTGGCCGGTTTCAACGGCAAGCTCGGCTGGGGCATGACGATGGTCATGGGCGATAATCAGGACCTCTATCTCGAGCAGGTGCGCCGCGAAGGCTCGCGGCTGATGTACCTGGCCGATGGCAAGTGGCTGCCGGCCCGCGAGCGCCACGAGACCTACTTCGTCAAGGGCGAGCGGCCGATTCGCGAAACCATTTATGAAACCCGCAACGGCCCGCTGCTGAACACGGCGCTGGGCGAGCGCAAACATCCCTTGCAGCCGCTGCAGCTCACCAGCGGCTATGGCCTGGCGCTGAAAACCACGCAACTGGAGGCCGATCGCACGCTGGACGCGTTTTTCGATCTATCCCGCGCGCAATCGGTGGATCAAGCCTTCGAGGCGACCCGTGAAATTCGTGCAACCGCACTGAATCTGGTCTTTGCCGACCAGCAGGGGATCGGCTGGCAGGTTACTGGGCGCTTCCCAAATCGTCGCGAGGGGCTGGGCTTGGTGCCGTCGCCGGGATGGGACAATCGTTACGAATGGGACGGCTTCGCCGATCCGATGCTGCATCCCTACGATCAGGACCCCGTGCAGGGCTGGCTCGGCACCGCCAATCAGCGCAGCGTGCCGCGCGGTTACGGGATGCAGCTTTCCAGCTCCTGGTATGGCCCCGAGCGTTACGAGCGCCTGGCGGAGCTGGCGGGGCACGGCAAGCACGACACCCGCAGTACCATCGCGATGCAGTACGACCAGGTCACGCCGTTCGCCGCCAAGCTCAAGGCAATGTTCGAGGCGCCGGGCATGGCCGAGCCGTTGCGCAAGGCGATCGATGCACTGCCGGCCGCCGAACGCAGCAAGGCGCGAGAAGCGCTGGACCGGTTGATGGCCTTCGACGGCAAGCTCGCTGCGGATTCGGCCGATGCCGCGCTGTATGGCGCTTTCCTGCACGAAAGCGCGCAGCAGATCTTTCTAGATGAGCTGGGGCCGGAAGATACGCCGGCGTGGCGAGCGCTGGTGCAAACGGCCAACACCTCCTACTCGGCCCAGGCCGACCATCTGCTCGGGCGCGAGGACAGCCCGTTCTGGAATGACCAGCGCACCGCGCAAGCCGAAGACAAGCCAGCAATCCTCGCGCGCAGCCTGGCAGCAGCGGTGACCTTGCTGGAAAGCCGGCTGGGCAACGAGCGCAGCGCCTGGCAGTGGGGCAAGTTGCACACTGCCAGCTGGACCTCCGGCGCGACGCAGTTGGCGCCGCATATGCCGGCCAGCCAACGGAGCAAGATCAACGCTATCGGCAGCTACCTGGACCGCGGCCCATACGCCATGGGCGGCGATCACAGCACGCTGAACGCTTCGGCCTATCACCTGGGGACGGACTTCGAGACCTGGCTGATCCCGGCGATGCGCATCATCGTCGACTTCGGCCGTGATGAGCCGATGATCGGCCTCAACAGTTCAGGCCAGTCGGGCAATCCGGCCAGCCCGCACTACGCCGATGGCATCGACGCGTGGATGAAGGCGAATTACCTGAGTTTCCCGTTCAAAACGGAGAATCTCGACAAGGTCTATGGCAACCAGCGTCTGTTGCTGACGCCCGCCGGCAAGTGAGGGGCGCGTCGCGCCGGCATCAGGCCGGTTGCGGCGCTGCTGGCGCGACTTCCAGAACACGGATCACGCCTGGCGTCGGGTAATGCCAGCGCACGTCCACATCCCAGAACTGCGCGCCGTACCGTCGTTCCGGTTCGGGTTTCTGATAGGCCGGGCGTGGGTCCTGCGCCAGGCATTGCTCGATCAGTTCCACCAGCGGTTCGCCGAGGCGCGCCGCTTGGCTGCGAGCTTGTAGCAAGCCGGAGTCCGACCACTGAACTCCGATGGCTATCGGTGCTTCGGCGGCCATGTCGTTGCGCGCATCCGGTAGTGAGTCGGCGTAGGGCACGTAGGGTTTGATATCCAACACCGGAGTGCCGTCCAGCAGGTCGATGCCGGAGATGAACAGCCGATCCGCTTCGACGCGATCCAGCCTAACGACCGATTGACCGATGCCGTTGGGTCTGTGGGTCGCGCGGGTGGCGAACACGCCGACCATGCGATTGCCGCCGAGGCGAGGCGGGCGAACCCTGAGGCGCGGTTTGTTTTCCAGGGCCTGGTGGAACAGAAACAGCAGCCATACGTGGCTGACCTGCTCGAGTCCGGCCACTGCATCAGCACTGTCGAACGGCGGCAGCAGTTCCACCACGCCGCGTGCGGCTGGCGCCAGGCTGGGCTGGCGGGGGATGGCGAACTTCTCCTTGAAGCAGGAGCGGACGTAGCCGATAGGCGAGACGCTGTGATCCATGAAAGCGGCCTGGGAAGCAGTCGGGCGGCTGCGCATCTTACTCGCTATGGCGGTCGGTTGCGCTTGCGGCAGGCCGACGCGCATATGCGCTGCCGGGCCGCCGCCGATGTGTTACAGGCCGAGCAGGTTGGCGACGTAATCGGCATCCTTGTCGCCGCGGCCGGAGAGATTGACGAGGATGTGGCTGTCCTTGCCCAGTGTCGGTGCGCTGCGAATCGCCCAGGCCACGGCATGGGCACTTTCCAGCGCGGGGATGATGCCTTCCACACGCGACAGGGTCATGAAGGCGTCGAGGCATTCCTGGTCGGTCGCAGTCTGGTAGTTCACCCGGCCTAGATCCTTCAGGTAGCTGTGCTGTGGGCCGACGCCTGGATAGTCCAGGCCGGATGCGATCGAATGCACCGCAGACGGATTGCCATCGGCATCCTCCAGCACGTAGCAGGCCATGCCATGCAGTTGGCCTGGCTTGCCCTTGGACAGCGTCGCCGAGTGGCGGCCGGGCTTGTCCAGGCTCTCGCCGGCTGGCTCGATACCGACCAGCTCGACCGCGGCATCTTCGAGGAAGGCGGTGAACATGCCCATCGCATTCGAGCCGCCACCGACGCAGGCAACCACGTGATCGGGCAGGCGGCCGTGTTTGGCGAGGAACTGCTCACGGGCCTCGGTGCCGATGATCGACTGGAAGTCGCGGACCATCTTCGGGAACGGGTGCGGGCCGACCACCGAGCCGATGGCGTAGATGTAGCTGTGCGGGTCCTTCAGGTATTCCTCGAAGGCGCTATCCACCGCTTCCTTGAGCGTCGCCGCACCGCGGGTGACGGCTACCAGCTTGCAGCCGAGGATCTTCATCTTGGTGACGTTGGGGTGTTCCTTCTCGATGTCCACCTGGCCCATGTGAATCTCGCAGGGAATACCCACCAGTGCGCAGGCGGTAGCCAGGGCGACACCGTGCTGGCCGGCGCCAGTCTCGGCGATCACCTTCTTCTTGCCCATGAACTTGGCCAGCAGCGCCTCGCCCAGGCAGTGATTGATCTTGTGTGCGCCGGTGTGGTTCAGGTCTTCGCGCTTCAGATGGATCTGCGCGCCGCCGAGCTGCTCGGACAGACGTCGTGCATGGAAGATCGGACTTGGCCGACCCACATAGTCGGCGAACAGTGCTGCCAGCTCCTGCTGGAAGTCATCGCGCTGGCGAATTTCCTCGTAGGCGAGGTTGATGTCATCCATCGCTTGCTTGAGGTGCGGTGGGACCAGCTGGCCGCCATAGGGGCCGAAATATCCGTTGGTGTCGGGCATGGCGGTGAAGCGAGGATCGGACGACATGGCTCATCTCTGCAGGTGAAATGGGGGCTGCTACGCGGGGCCGATCATAAGTCAGCGCAGAACCGCTGAAAACGGCGAGCGGGGCGGGGACGCTTGGCCGCTCGTGGCGAAGCGATTTGCATGACCGATGGATCGAATCAATGCTTCCGGAAAGGCCCCGGTTCCGAAGCGATTCGAAGAATCGCCATTTATCGAGCAGGATGCGCGCCGACTTAGGCATTATGGGAGCATGATTCAACTTTTTTTTCGGCAGCAGCTCGCCGACGGGCATGGCTGTCATCAGTACGGTTGCTATGCATGCCCATCCCGCTCTTGGTGCGCAGCCATTTCAAGAGATTTGCCCGCCACCTGCCGCAATACGTCGCACCTTGATGTCGTCTCGGTATCGGCCTCGTCACATCTTCGGCATACCGGAAGGAGTCTTCACCCAGGCGGTGCTGTAGAGGGCACGGTAGTGATCATGGGGCTGCCGTTCTCCATCGTGCTGCTGTGCATGATGTACGGGCTGTTCAAGGCATTGACGGGCCGACAGCTACCGGAGCCTGTCGGGCGCGCCACGCTGGGCACACGCAGTTGAACCGGAGTCAGCGCCTTTCGCGGGCGATGACCTCCCGCTGCCGAGGACTCGTCGCGCAGAAATGAAAACGCCCCGCAGAAGCGGGGCGTTTTCGTGTAGCGGATCAGCTCAGATCACTTCGGCCCAGAGGTCGTACTCGTCGGCGTTGGTAACGCGTACGCGAACCTTGTCGCCCGGCTGCAGCGGTTGCTCGCTGTCGATATAGACCATGCCGTCGATCTCTGGAGCGTCGGCCCAGGAGCGGCCGATGGCGCCGTCCTCGTCCACTTCATCGATCAGCACGTCCAGTTCCTTGCCGACCTTCAGCTGCAGACGCGCGGCGCTGATGGCCTGCTGGTGCGCCATGAAGCGGTCCCAGCGTTCCTGCTTGATCTCGTCCGGAACCGGCTCCAGGCCCATCGTTTCGGCGGGCGCACCGTCGACTGGCGAATACTGGAAGCAACCAACGCGGTCGAGCTGGGCTTCGGTGAGCCAGTCCAGGAGGTACTGGAAGTCTTCTTCGGTCTCGCCAGGGAAACCGACGATGAACGTCGAACGGATGGTCAGCTCTGGGCAGATCTCGCGCCACTGCTTGATGCGCGCCAGGGTCTTGTCTTCGAAGGCCGGGCGCTTCATGGTCTTGAGCACCTTCGGGCTGGCGTGCTGGAAGGGGATGTCCAGGTACGGCAGGATCTTGCCGGCGGCCATCAGCGGGATCACGTCGTCGACGTTCGGGTACGGATAGACATAGTGCAGGCGCACCCAGACGCCCATCCTGCCCAGCTCCTCGCACAGCTCGAGCATGCGCGTCTTGACTGGCTGGCCGTTCCAGAAGTCCAGCTTGTACTTGAGGTCGACGCCATAGGCGCTGGTGTCCTGGCTGATCACCAGAACCTCCTTCACACCGGCCTTGACCAGGCGCTCGGCTTCGCTGAGCACATCGCCCACCGGACGGCTGACCAGCTTGCCGCGCATCGACGGGATGATGCAGAAGCTGCAGGTATGGTTGCAGCCTTCGGAAATCTTCAGATAGGCGTAGTGGCGCGGGGTGAGCTTGATGCCCTGCGGCGGCACCAGATCGACGAAGGGATCGTGCTCGATGCTCGGCGGCACCACTTCATGCACCGCGTTGACCACCTGCTCGTACTGCTGCGGGCCGGTGACGGCCAGCACGCTGGGGTGCACGCCACGGATGTTGTTCTCGTCCACGCCCATGCAGCCGGTGACGATCACCTTGCCATTCTCGGCGATCGCCTCGCCGATGGCGTCCAGCGATTCGGCCTTGGCGCTGTCGATGAAACCGCAGGTGTTGACCACCACCACATCGGCGTCCTCATAGGACGGCACGATCTGGTAACCCTCCATGCGCAGCTGGGTGAGGATGCGTTCAGAATCGACCGTTGCCTTGGGGCATCCTAACGAAATAAATCCTATACTTCCGACTTTCTTCGACATTGCGGGCCGCCTCGGCACTACGACATGAAAAAAATAGCGCGCGAGTATACAGCTATCTGAGGTTTTCCGATCCCCGGCAAGCGACTGGCAGCGGCGCCGATCGTCAGCTGCTCTACGCGCAGAAGTGGGCCGCGGAGCGGGGGCTTGTGTTGGATGAATCGCTGTCCATGCGTGATGAAGGGTTGGCGTGGGCATCGGGCCTACGAAGACCTTGGCCAAGCTGGCCAACTGGACGGCGAAGACGTGGAGAAAGTCCGGCGGGGTGATCGACCTGCGCGACCCGGACCGTCGCGACAAACTCTTGCAGATGACCGAGGTAGGCGAGGTGTGGGGTGTCGGCCGGCGGCTGACTGCTCGCCTGCGACCGCTGGGCATCCAGACCGCTTGGGACTTAGCGCAGTACGATTCCGCAACGCTGCGCCGCCAGTCAGCGTGGTGCTGGAGAAAACCGCGCTCGAGCTGCGCGGCATCTCCTGTCTCGAGCTCGAGGAGGCGGTACCGCCGCGGCAGATGATCTGCTCGTCCAAGATGTTTGGCAGCCGCGTGCGTGATATCGCCCCCATCCGCGAAACGGTTGTGGCCTACGTCACCAAGGCCGCCGAGAAGCTCCGTGCGCGGCAGAGCCTGGCCGGCGCGCTGCAGGTGGCTATCCGCACCGGCATGCACAACCCCAACCAGCCGCGCTACGCCAATGCCATCAGCTGCCCGCTGCTGTGCTGAGGATACTCGCGTGCTGGCCTCTGCGGCCGTGCGCGGGCTTGAGGCTATCTACCGGCAGGGTTACGCCTACAGCAAGGCGGAGGTGCTGCTGATGGATCTGCGACAGCGAGGCGAATTTACTGGAGACCTGTTTGCCGCAGCCCCACGGCCTGATGCCGATCGGCTGATGGCCGTGGTGGATCAAATTAACGCGCGTGAGGCAGGGGAACGGTACGGCTTGGACGCATTCCCGCCACAGCGGAGTGGTCGATGAAGCGGGAAATGATGAGCCAGCGATATACGACGCGGTGGGATGAGTTGATGGTGGTGCGGTAGGGGCCGGTGGCGGGAGGTGCGGGCGATCCGGTTGAGCCAGAGCCGCGCATTGTTCAGGTCGAGGTGCCGGTACAGGTGCCGTGCCGTGCCGTACCGGTGGCGGTGCCGCCCTGGGCAGCGGAGGGGTTGCGCAAGTCGGACAGCCTGGAGCTGAAGGCGAGGGCGCTGCTTGCGGAGAGACGCCAGCGGATCGGCTATGAGCGCAAGCTGCTGGCGGCCAATGAGGTCTGTCGGTAGGAAATTACATTCCACAGCCAAGCCTCTGTGGGTCCACGCGCGAGGTATTAGAAAACCTTCCTTCCCATGCAGGCATTGCCGAAGGCCTTGGCATAAGCCTCTATCTCTTTTTGTGCAAGCTCAGGACGACTTTCATCTTCTGCCGCCATGCCAACGGCACAGAATGCTGCATCTACTTTTATACCGTTGTTCCGCCCGTCCTGAGCGTAGCGTTTGCCATCTCGCTCACCCTCCTTCTGAAGCGCTTCAAGACTTGGAGCAGCAAGTACTGCTGTACAAAAAAGCACACTGCTTGCAACGGAGAGGATTTTGATCAGGCTCATTTTTCTTCCTTGATTTGGCTGTATGAGGTTTGTGTAAAGGAAGTCAAATTTATGCAAACTCTCTAGCCACGTCCAATTATATTGAACTGACAGATTGTCAGGCCGCGGCTCGGATCATGATGGAAAGTGGCCATAGGCCCAGCGGGCCACTACGGCAGCTTACAACGCTATGATGGGCTGTAAGCCGCGCCGTCGATCGCCTCGACTCCAGTCACGACAAAGCCATTCGGTGCCATTGAATGAACGTCCGCATCGTACAGCTTGGGCAAAGGGTCATTGACCGGGGATGGACTGTTGACGAAAACGATCCTGGTGGGTCTTCCCATTTCAGGTGATGGTTGATGCTCAATACGCAGGTCTTCTCCAGTCGGCGTGGCGCGTTTCAGGCCTTCCTTGTCCGCCGCCTGCCTCTCTCTCGGAGCGGGGTGATCAGGAAGTACATGGCTATATCACCGGATCGCTAATCGGCTGTATCAGATGGGCACCATCGTTGCGCACTATGTCGAGTGAGGATCTAGACCTGCCACCGGCAGCCCTGTGGTATACGCTGAGACTCCATGCCGGGCGAGTGGTGACGTGACCGTTCAGCGGTTCGCTGAAGCCACGCTTATGGCGTTGCGGCTTTGGCTGCGTGGCAGGTAGCGCTTGAGCCGAAGCGCTGGCGATTCGACGAGGTGCCAGGACAGCACCGCGAGCGCCAGGCTGGCAGCGAAGCCAAGGAGCATGAAGGGAATCAGTGGCAACTGGCCGTCGGTCCAGTGCATCAGAAGCTGCTGGACCGGGAAGCTGAAGATGTACAGGCCGTAGGAGAAGTCGCCGGCCTTGCCAAAGCCGGCCAGCTTCGGAATGCGCAGCTGTGCGAGGTAGAGCGTCAGGTAGGGCAGGGTCAGCACGTGCACCAGCTCCCAGTGATTGGTGCGGGCACTCACCAGGTTGGCCGCAACCAGCAGCGCTGCGATTTTCCAGTTCCAGCGAACAAGGTGCCGATACAGATACAGCAGCACGCCGGCGTAGAAGAACATCCCCAGGCGAGTGGCCTTGCGCAGCAGGTCGCTCTGCATCTCGTAGATCGGCATCAGGTGGAGGTGCACGCCCACCATCAGAATCAGGCCGATTAGCGCGCTGCTGCGGCCGAATACCTTGACGACTCCGAGCGTCAGCACGGTGGCGTACATCAGCACTTCGTAAGGCAGTGTCCAGAGCGAACCGTTGACGCTGTGGGGAAACGGGTTGGCCTCGAATACGCCGGGCAGGCGGAACTCGGTGATCAGCGCGGCATTGGCCAGGTAGGCGAGCGTGCCGGGGGCGGTGAAGTAATCGCCAAGCGGCAGCTCGGTGGCCAGCGGGCCGATCAGCAGGACCACGAACAGCACCGAGACGATCAGTGCCGGCATGATGCGCAGGGCTCGCTTGGCGGCAAAATCCAGCACGCTGCGGCTGTTCAGCCAGGACGCCGCAATGAGGAAACCGCTCATCACGAAGAACACGTGTACGGCGATATCCGCCGAGTCGTAGCTGCCGCTGAACAGGCGCAGAGGTTCCCGGTCCGCCTGACCGGATAGGCCGTAGCTGTGGCCGAACACGACCATCGAGGCGGCAAAGAAGCGCAGGAAATCGAAGTTGTTGTCTCTTGGCGCAGTGGTTGGCGCGTGCATCGGCTCCTCCTTGGAATGGGTTCAGCGCAACGGAAAGGTCTGATGCATCCCCAGCGAACGGTTCTCGCCGTCACGGATGGCCTGCTCGATCAGTTGCAGCCGTTCCGGAACCTGCTGTCGCCGGGCCACGTGCCGCAGCAGGCCGAGGAAGATGCTTCGGTTCAGCCGATACAGCCAGGGTGAGGCAGCCCAGACGTAGGTGTCGAACCAGGCCTGGTTGCGGGCGGTGTAGTACGCACGGAAGTCGGAATCACCGAGCAGGAAGGCTTCGTAGATGTTGCGGGTGTGCGCCTTGATGTTCCAGGACAGCTCCAGCTCGTCGATCAGCGCATCGGTCACCAGACGCAGACGGCCACCTTTGGCGGTGATGCGACGGGTGTACTCGGTGTCGTCGGCGTAGAGCACCAGCTCGCGCAATGGCACCCCGATCGCCTGGTACAGGCTGCGATGGGCGAGCATGCCGCCATAGGGAGCGAACGGCAGGTCGATGGCCCGCGGCGGCGTGCCTTTTGGCCGGCCCCAGGGCAGACGGCGCCAGACCTTGTACGGTAGCTGCGCGACGTGAAAGCCGAAGTAGCTGGAGCGCGGCTGGATGGCGAAACGGCTCGGTACGCCGCGGGCGATGTCTTCCTGCTGACTGGGGCGAAAGCCCAGCACGGCGGCACGATGCAGCCCTACCTCGTCGGCCATTCGCGCAAGTTCTTCATGCAGCAGGCGCACCGCGGCCGCGGTGGGGGCGTTGTCGTCATCCATCATCCAGATGTACTGCGCGCCTTCGGCCAGCGCCGCTTCCAGCCCCACGGCATAGCCGTTGGCCGAGCCGGTGTTTTGCGCCAGCGGAATGATGCGCACCTGACCGGGCCAGCGGCTGGTCAGTTGTTCGAGTGGTGCGGTCGAGGCATTGCTGACCACCAGTACGCGGGTGATCTGTTCGAAGGCGAAGGCCTGCTCGATCAGTCGGCGCAGGTAAACCAGGCGGTCGCCGTAGGTCACTGTGACGATGGTGGTTTGCCGTCGCACCGGCATCTCGCCGGCGCTGGCGGCGGCTGCCTGTGCACTCTGCTTGCAGGGTTCGACGCGCGCGGTGTTCTGCACGGAATATCTCCTCAGCTCTGTTCCGGGGCGGCCAGCGGCAGGCAGTTAGGCTGCTGCACGTCGACCGTCGAGTCTTCTTCATTGGGGCTGAAGAAGGCGTGGAAGATGCGGATGAATCCATTGCCCGACGGTCCGTCAGGCGCGTCGGGCGCGGGAATGAGTTCGGTGTAGGAATAGCCATCGGCCAAAATCAGCGAAATTCTGGATGTTTCTTCTGTGCTCATGTCTGTGCTCCTGCATGACCCGGTGCTGCGACGCCGGATCAGAATGAATAGCGCCTGCTGTCTGCCGGCGGACTCCAGAACGAACCGGACGCCGGTTCCGCGAATCGATACGGTTGATGACCGGATGGGCTTTCCTGCTGACCGCCGCCATTGGAGCCACAGCGTGGCGTGGCGTCGGTTGACGAGTCGCTGTAGGCGATGACGCTCGCACTGCCGGCGCTGGTGCAGGCAGGCAACTGGCTGGACGGGTTGGTCGGTTCGGTGATCAGCGTGTCGGCGTTCACCGCAGCGCTGGCTGGCTCGATCACTACAACGAGAGCGAACCCGAGCGCTCGGGTCACTCTCATCCACTTCTTTACTGTGTTCATCCTTGAAACCTCGTAAGTGAATGGGTTGATGGGTAAACGCATCAGGCGTGCTTGATCGGCACCACGGCTGCCGGGTAGAGCGGCGTGCTGGGGGCCGGCAAGGGCGCCGAGCTCTGCTGAAGGTCGAGCGCCCTGGCTTCGCGCAGGCGCGCGTCGACGAAGGCGCGGATTTCCTGCTGGAAGCGTTCGCTGGAGAAGCGCTCGGCATTGCGTCGGCAGTTTTCCGGTGTGATGCGCGAGCACTGGGCCTCGAACTCGCCGATGGCGGCGATGAGCGAGGCGGTGGTCTGCTCCGGGTAGAACACGCCGGTGGGTTCGGCATGTTCGAGCCCGCGCACGGTTTCCAGTACGCCGCCGCGCCCGTAGGCGACCACCGGCGTGCCACAGGCCTGGGCCTCGATGGGCGCGATGCCGAAATCTTCTTCGGCGGCGAAGACGAACGCTTTGGCGCGCTGCATGTGTTGCAGCAGCACCTCAAAACTCTGGTAGCCGAGCAGGGTGACATTGGGCCCGGCCGCTTCACGGGCCTTTTCCATTTCCGGGCCGGTGCCGATGACGATCAGGCGCTTGTCCGGCATGGCCGCGAACGCCTCGATGATCATCGGCATCTTCTTGTAGGGCACCATCCGCGAAGCGGTGAGATAGAAGTCTTCCTTGGCCTCGTGCAGGGTGAACTGGCGGGTGTCGACCGGCGGGTAGATCACCGTGGATTGGCGCCGGTAGCTCTTGTTGATGCGCCGGCCGATGAAGTGCGAATTGGCGATGAACTCGTCGACGCCGCTGGCGGTGCGCTGGTCCCACATGCGCATGTAGTGCAGCAGCATGCGCGCCAGCTTGGCCTTGATGCCGCGCTCCAGGCTGGCTTCGTGCAGGTACTGGTGCTGCAGGTCCCAGGCGTAGCGGATGGGCGAATGCACGTAGCTGATGTGCAGCTGGTTGGGCCCGGTCAGCACGCCCTTGGCCACTGCGTGACTGCTGGAAATGATCAGGTCATACGAGGACATGTCGAGCTGCTCGATGGCCAGCGGCATCAGCGGCAGGTACTTCTGGTAATGGGTGCGCGCCTTCGGCAGTTGCTGGATGAAGGTGGTGGTGGCGCGCTTGCCGCCGAGGTGGGCACGGTCGGCGTCGGAGAGAAAATCGATGACGGCGAACAGATCGGCGTCCGGCCAGACGGCGCACAGCCCGGCGAGCACGCGCTCGGCGCCGGCATACGTCACCAGCCAGTCGTGAACGATGGCAACTTTCATGGCATGACATCCTTGATTGAGAAAGAGTGAGCAGCGAGGCGGTGAGCCTCAGCGGCTGTGCAGGCGTGCCAGTGGCATCAGGTCGTGTTGTCTGGTCAGGCGCCTGCCGGCGTGAGCCAGCGGTAGATCCAGCAACTGTCGGCAGAGCTGGGCGCTGCCGAGGGCCAGCAGCAGGCCGAACACAGCGCCAGCCAGGCTGGCGGTCGGGCCGGTCAGGCCGAGCGCCTGGGTCAGCAGTTCGCTCAGGCGCTGCATCGCTGGCAGCAACAGATAGAGCGAGTAGCTGAGGCTTCCAAGCCAGACGAGCGGCGGTGCCCGTAGCGGTAGCCGGCTGGTGACCAGCAGGAAGGTCACGATGGCCAGGGCATAGGTGAGCAGGTCCCGGGGCCAGGCGGTTGCGTCCGCAGACCAGCCGGCGAGGAAGATGATCGGCAGCACCAGCAGGTAGATTCGCAGCGTGTAGCGCGCATATTCACGGGCTCGTCTGCGGGCGTAGCTGCTGCTTTCATGCTTGGCCTCGTACCTGAGTGACGCGAAAAACATCAGTGATAGCGCCAGCGGCAGCGTGACCGGTAGCTCTGTGCCCAGCAGCTGCCGCGCCAGGGCGAGCAGCAGCGCCACCGCCAGCAGCACGAGCGCGCAGCTGGTCCGCAGACTGACGCTGTGCAAAAGGCCGAGCACCTGCAGCAGCAGGCAGAACCCGTAGAACAGCAGGATTGGCGGCAGCGCTCCGTAAGCGCCGATGACCTCGAACGCCATAGCGCTGCCTGGAGCGGCCACACCCGGCAGCCAGGCCGGTGCCGTCGGCAACAGAATGGCGGTCAGCAGCACCGCCAGCAGGTAGACCGGCAGCAGGCGCAGCAGGCGGCGGACGACGAAGCCTCGCCCGCCGTCGACGCTGGCGTGCAGGCTGGCCGGCACGATGAAACCGCAGCACAGCAGGAACCAGAGCACCGCCAGCAGTCCGGGGTCCAGGGCGTGCTGCAGTGCCCAGCCGTCTGACAGTGGCAGCAGCAGGGTCTGGAAAATCAGGAGTAGGGCTGCGCTGCCGCGTAGCGCGTCGATATGCGCCAACCGTTCCATGGTCTGCCTCGCTTGATTGATGGAGTTGAATGTCGGGACTGCATTCGTCGGGCATCAGGGGCGGTCCGATGACCAGGCGATAAAGGACGGCGGGCTGGGCTTGCCCATCAGTGCCTTGTCGATCAGCTGCGACACGGTTTGCGCCGAGCGCTTCCAGGAGTAGCGCTCGACGTTGGCCAGGCCGAGGGTGCGCAGGTCATCGCGCAGGCGCGCGTCCTGCAGCACGTGGCGCATGCAGCGGGCAATGTCCTCGATGTTCAGGGGCTCGAAATAGAGCACGCTCTCGCCGAGCACTTCGGGTATCGACGCGGCCCGGGCGGCGATCACCGGACACCCGCAGGCCTGGGCCTCCAGCGGCGGAATGCCGAAGCCTTCGTAGAGCGAAGGGAACACGAAGGCGGTGGCGCCCTGGTATTCGCGCACCAGCTGATCGTCGTTCAGCCGGCCGAGAATGCGTACGCGTGGATTGCCATCAATGCTGGAAGTGGAGCCTGAGAAGACCGAGTGCGAGTCGCCGACGATGTGCAGTTCCACGTCATCGAAGCCTTCCAGGCTGAGGAAGGCCGCGACCATCCGCGCGAAGTTCTTGTGCGCGTTCGGGGAGGACACCGCCAGCACGTATGGCCTGGCATTGCCGCTGCGATCCGCGCCACTCGGCGGATGGAACTTGGCCGCCACCGCATTGGGGACGACGCAGATCTTCTCGCTCGGGTAGCCGTAGTAGCGGGCGATTTCCTTGCGTGAGAAGTCGCTGACGGTGATCAGTGCCTTGATGCGCTTGAGCAGCAGCGGCGTGAGCCCCTTGTAGACGCTGCGGAAGGCGCGCGAATAGCTCTCCGGATGGCGCACGTAGGTGATGTCGTGATGGGTGGCGATCTGGTTGCGGTAGATCAGCGGTGCCGTGTTGCACAGTGATACCAGCGGCGGATAGCCATGGCGCGCCAGCCACAGAGGCAGGTCCAGCTGTTCCCACAGATGCCCGTGGTTGCGGCCGATGCGCCGCACCTGCAGGCGCTCGGCGCTGGCGTGCATGCGGATGTCGTCCGGCGCAATGAATGTCAGGTCCTTGCGCATGGCGGCAAGCTCCAGGCAGACCTGTTCGGCAAAACGTTGCACACCGCGGGTTTCCTGAGTCAGGAAACGGGCGTTGATGGCGATCATGTAGGGCTCTCCTTGCGGGGATGGTGTGCGCCGCCGACCGCTGGCAAGCGGTGACGGTCTGTCGGTGGCGGCTCGCGAAGCGGTGCGTCGGTTCAGTCGGGCTCGCCGGCGAGTGCTGCTGCGGTTGCGTTGCGCCTGGACGTTCGGGGCGTGCGGTCAGCGCATGTCACGACAGGGCTCAACCGTCGTTCTGTACCGCGCGCATGCTGATGATTTTCGGAAATCCATCGAGCTCCACCCTGGTGCTGCAGGCTTGGC
Source organism: Pseudomonas sp. FeN3W (assembly GCA_030263805.2). Taxonomy (NCBI): domain Bacteria; kingdom Pseudomonadati; phylum Pseudomonadota; class Gammaproteobacteria; order Pseudomonadales; family Pseudomonadaceae; genus Pseudomonas; species Pseudomonas sp. FeN3W. Next base: position 872,980 of record CP136010.1, on the reverse strand, counting down.
CTTTGCCGGAGCATCTCCACTCGGTGCTGGTGACCACCCGCCCGTGCTGGGGCTGGGCGGTATCGATCATCGCCACCTGGCCTGCCGAGCCATTGGCATTCTGCAGTTCCACGGTCCTCGGCTTGCCGGTGCTCCAGGCCACCATCAACTCATCGTCGTCGCGGGCGAATCGCAGCATCACCACGTCGCTCGGGGTTTTTTCTTCGCGGTTCGTAAAGTTGTACTGGCTGACGATCTGGCTGATGGAGGCGAGCACCGAATAGGCCGGCTTGAGGGTGAAGTCCTGCCGCACCAGGCCGAAGTTGTGCTCGCGTTCGGTCTTGTCGGTGCCATCGTTGCGGAAGTCGTACCACCACATGCCCTTGATGCTGGGCAGCGTCTTGGCCAGGAAGAAAGCGCGGGCAAGGTAGGCCGCCTGCAGGCTTTCATCGATGCCGCATGCGCCCTGATGGGCGGGCCAGGCCATCTCCGTCAGGTAGAGCGGTACTGGACGTCCGGCGGCGCGGGTCAGGTCCTTGTCGACCTCGCTCATCCATTCGATCCAGGCCTCCGGTGTGTTGCGTCGCCAGCCACGGCAGTGCACGTAGGGGTGCAACGACAGGCCGTCGACCGATTGCATCAGGCCGTTCTCCAGCAGACGCAGGGCGAAACCTGAGTCGATGCCCTGGCTGGTCACGGCGCCGGCGAGCACCTTGGCGTTGGGCGCGCGCTGGCGGATGATCCCGGATGCATCGGCGATCAGCCGTGCGTAATCCTGGGTGAACTTGGGGTCGCGCGGGTCCTCGACGTCCCATTCGTTCCAGATCTCGTAATAGGCGACCTGGCCTTTCAGTTCTTCGGTGATGAACTCGACATAGCGGTTGAACGCCGCCCTGACCGGCTCGCTGCGGGGCTTTTCACCTCCGCCGTAGTGCGAGTTGCCGTAGCCGAGGATGAACTGGGTGCTCAGTCCGTGAGCGGCGGTCGCCTTCAGGTACCGGTGCCAGGATGGCTCGATCTTCAATTGTCCGGGCCGGCGCTCGACATAGGCCCAGTGGGCGTCGGTACGCACGGACGTGATGCCGGCATCGCGCATCATCGCGTAGGCGCGGCCGCTGGGATCGCCCTTGTGCAGTTCATGGGCACAGACGCCGACCACGAAAGGCTCCTCGGTGGTCTGGGCCGACGCAAACGGGGCAAGGCCAAGCAAGCCGCCCAGCAGCAGGGCGTTGAGCGGGGTAGAGCGCTTCGTCATGTGGATCATCCGTGAAGGTAGGTCTCAGGTCAGGTGCCGCAACTCGGGCAGCCGTTGCGCCGCCAGGTTGCTGCTCGGGGCGCGGGCCGGGGTCAGCACATGGGAGATCGCCAGGCCCAGGAACAGCGTGGCGATGGACACCTCCAGAACATCCGTGGCCCAGGCCACCAGGCACATGCAGAAGACGATCGGCAGCAGCGCGCTACGCAGTCGCGAGCCCCGTTCATGCAGGCGCAGCATGAGCGGAAAGATCAGCAGATAGAGCAGCACACCGAACACGCCAAGCATCCCCCACAGGTACAGCGCGGTATTGTCGGCAACGCTCAGCAGCTCGAGGCCCGGTACGGGATAGACCTGTCCTGCGCTGCCCACCGCACCGAATCCTGCGCCCCACCAGCCCCATCCCTCACGGGTGATGACCTCGATGAAGTTCGGCCAGCTGTTGATCAGGCGGTCGGCGAACGAGGCCAGCAGCGAGCCGTTGTTGGCGGCGTTGGGGTCCAGGCTGAGCACCAGACTGAGCATCGGCAGCATCAGGCCGACCAGCACGGCGACGAGAAAGGCCGTGGCGCTGGCGAAGCGGTAGGCCGTGACGATCAGCATCAGCAGGGTCAGCACATAGGCCGCCGCGGTGGATTTGTTGGTGGTCAGCACGATGCCGACCAGCGCGGCGATGTAGAGCAGTACCCGCAGCAGTCGCGAGCGTGTGAATGCGGCGAGGAACAGGCTGTAGATGGCGATCATCACCGACAGCGCGGTGGACATACGGGCGAAGCCGCCGATGCGGTCGATGTCGTCGAACGCCCAGGAGCGGTTGGCGCTCAGTTCCACCTCGCCGACCATGTAGCTGTAGCCCTTCCACGGCACGCTGGTCATCAGATCCAGGGCGATGCCGACGAATGAGGCGATCAGGCAGAAGCCGATGATTCGCCGCAGCAGCCCTAGGCGCAGTTCCACATGCCGGCCGCAGATCAGGCCGAACAGCAGTGGAATGTAGATGAACAGGCTGAAACCGATGTTGGCCAGCTCCGCGCCATGCATCAGCGCCAGCTGGGTGGACGTGACAAGTCCCAGCAGCACCAGCCAGAACGCCGGCCAGCCACGGTATCGCAACAGCTCCAGGCCCAGTGCGATCAGGCAGGCAACCTTGGGCAGGTACAGCAGCCAGGAGACTCCGGCCATGTCGAAGTAGTAGCGCAGGGCGCCGGAGAAGGTTTCAGTCAGCAGCAGCGAGGCGACGACCAGCGTCAACAATGTCGGCTTGTCGAAGGCCAACGGATTCGAGTCGCGTCGCCGCGGGGTAATCAGCAGGCTCTGGTTCATGGTGGATTCTCGTTCCCTGAAGTGTTTCACGCAGGATGGTCTGGTATTGATCCAGCATGCGTTCCATATCCAGCAGCGGCAGCACGCTGGCCCGTGCCTGGCTGGCGAGCCGCTGCCGCAGTGCGCCGTCGATGTAGAGCCAGAGCATGGCGATGCCGAGTGAGTCGGGATCATCGGGCGAGCAGAGCAGGCCGTTGCATTCATCGCGGATGATCTCCGGCAGCCCGCCCATGTTGCTGGCGATCACCGGCAGGTTGTTGGCGCAACCTTCGACGGCCACCAGGCCGAACGGCTCGCCCCACAGCGACGGCACCACCAGCACGTCGATGCTCTGCATGAACTCGTCGCTGTCGCAGTAGCCGAGAAAGCTGACCTTTTTCGGATCGGCCATGGCCTTCAGCCTGGCTTCGTAGTCCAGCTTGCCGCGCCCGGCGATATCCAGCCGCGCATCGATGTCCAGCCGCTGGAACTGCTCGATCAGCCAGCCGACGCCCTTGTTCTCCGACAGCGTGCCGATATAGCCGAAGCGCAGTGGATGGTTGCTGCGCTGCCTGGGCTTGCTGCCCTGACCGGGGTTGGCCGGCGTGCAGTTGTGCACTACATGCTGGCGCGCGCCACTGAAATAGCCCTGTGCGGTGATGCGTTCGAGCACGAAGTGGCTGACGCCGATCACTGTGGTCACCTGCGCTGAGGCGCCGGCGTGGCGGAGACGGAACACCGAACACATACCGCACTGGCGCTGGCAGCTCTTGCCGTGGTTGAACATGGTGTCCTTCGGGCAGAGCAGGTACAGGTCGTGCAGCACCTGGACGATCGGCAAGCCGGCGGCGGTGATTTCGTCCCAGGCGGAAATCGACCAGCCGGTGAGGTTGTTGCAGACCACGATATCCGGCTGCTCCCGCGCGATCACCTCGCACACGTGACAGCGCATGTCGCGGTTGTAGCGGTCGCGGTAGTGCCAGCCGAGGCGGGCGACGCGACTCGGGCGCTGCTGGGTGTAATGCCAGTAGCTGTTCGCCAGGTTGGCGCGATAGACCCGCACACCGTCCTGAATCTGCATGTTCAGCCCGGCATCCGGGCCGGTCGCCAGCACTGCCACCTCACAACCACGCCGCTGCAACCCTTCGGCCAGGTGCCGGAGGATGACTTCTGCGCCGCCGCCGACATGCGGGGTGTAGAACGCATTGAGGAATAGGATCTTCATCGGTTGGCTCGCTGATTGAACCTGTCAGGCTGCTCGCATGGCCCTACGGGCACTCGCCTGGCTCAGGGGTAGCACTGGAGATAACGGGTGGGTACCCGGACCTTCTGCTCACGCTGCAGCAGGTTGAGCAGGATGACGGAGCGTTCTTCGCCATCGCTGCTGACGAAGATCGCCTCGATGTCGCTGAAACTGCCCCCGCTGACCTGGACCCGTTCGCCGGGTGAGAACGGCGCCGCCGCCATGGTCTGCGGCTGGGCCAGGCGCTGTCGCAACTGTTCGATCAGCTCGTCGCGTACCGGCGTCGGCTGGCCGCCGAAGCTAACTACGCGGCTGACACCACGGGTGGAGCGGATCGGGTACCAGTTGTCGTGAATGCAATCGAGGCGGATGAACAGGTAGCCCGGAAACAGCGCCTCGCCGGACTTGGTCCCCTGTGAGCCGCGCAGGGGCGCAGGCGCCTTGAGCGGGCGGTAGCACTCGAAGTGCTGGCGCAGCAGGTGCTCCTCGGCGCGGGCTTCCTGGCGTGGCTTGGTCTGTATCAGGTACCAGCGTGCGGTAATGCTCGGTGTCATGGGGATGTCCTTCCCTGATTGGCCTGCCCGAATCCCGATGGCAGGCGGAATGTCGTCACGCCAGTGTCAGCGTTGCCCTTTTTTCCTGTCCCTCGACCACGCTGACGCGCTGCAGCAATTCCTTGATCTCTTCGCGGCTGTTGAACATCAGCACGTCGATGATCGACAGCGACGGCACGAACGGATGCTTGAGCTGCGTGTAGGTGACCTCATCCATGCGCAGGAAGCGCAACAGCAGGCCGTCGGCGCGGAAGCGGGCAGGGCAGTACAGCTCCATGCCGCCGATGGGGTTGAGGTAGAGCTCGCCGTCCATCCGGTGGGTGATCTGGATGACCCGGTCCTGCATGTCCATCTTCGCTGGCAAATCGAGGCTGGAGCCGCGGTAGATCGGTGTGCGGATGTTCAGGTAAGCACAGAGGCAGCGCAGGGAGTTTTCGGTGAACAGCGCCAGATTGCGCTCCGGGCATTGCAGGATGCTGCGGATCAGCGGCAGCACCGCATCGCGCTGGGGTGCCTTGGCGTAGCAACGCTCGAGGGTCAGCATCAACCCCGCGGCTTCCTTGTCGAAGTCGTCGCAGAGCCAGCGCTGGTTGATGCGCTCGGTCTGATGGCCCTTCTTCAGCGGAAAGCTGATGAGCTTGGGTTGGCCATTGACGAGAATCCGGTTGCGGTTCATCCAGGAGCCCCTGACGAATTGCAGGTCGTCACCCAGCACGAATACGTCGCTGAGCGCGATCAACTGAAAGTAGCCCAGGTACGGAAATAGGTAGGGCTGCATCATCGAGACGGTTCTGAGCACGGTGCACCTCCTTGTCTGGCGATCAGGCTTGCTGGGTGTAGGTGTAATAACCGTAGGCGCCGCTGTCGTACGGCGAGGTCGAGGCCTTGCGCTTCACGGCATTGAGGATCACGCCCTTGAGCAGCACGCCGTTTTGCGCGAGCCGCCGCTTGGATGCATCGATCTGCGAGCTGGTGCTGAGGCCGAAGCGGGCCACCAACAGGTTGGTGCCCGACTGCTGGGCGACCAGTACGGCGTCGGTCACCGCGAGCACCGGCGGCGTATCGATGATGATGAAGTCGTAGAGCTTTTCCGCTTCACGCAGCAGGCGGGAGAAGTTGTCGTGCATCAGCAGTTCGGACGGATTCGGCGCGGAGAACCCGGCGGAGATGAAGTGCAGGTTTTTCTGCTCGGTGCGGTTGGTGATTTCCGCCAGGTTCAGGCCACTGGCCAGCGCGTCCGACAGCCCGTGACGCGGTGCCATGCCGAACAGGGTATGCAGGTAGCCGCGGCGCATGTCGGCATCGATCAGCAGCACGCGCTGGCCGGTCTGCGCGATCACCGCAGCAAGGTTGCTGGACACGAACGACTTGCCAACCGAAGGGGTCGGGCTGGTGATCATCAGCACCTTGTTGCGCGCCTCGAGCATGGCGAACTTGAGGCTGGTACGCAGGCTGCGTAGCGATTCGACCGCCAGATCGGTCGGTTCGGTGAGGCTGAGCAGTCGGGTCTTGCCGTCGCGGCTCTTGCGGCTGCGATTGAGCTGATCCTGAGAGGCGCTGTAGGGCAGGCCGGCATAGACCGGTACGCCAAGCTTCTCGATCACGTCCGGGCTTTCCACACCGCGGTAGAAGGCCTGGCGCAGCAGGATGACTGCCGCCGAGACGAGCAGGCCGACGAAGATTGCGATGGCCACCACCAGCGGTTTGACCGGTTTCGACGGCTTCTCGATCATCGAGTAGGCGTTGTCGATGATGCGCACGTTGCCGATGGTGCCGGCGCGAAGGATGTCTTGCTCCTGTGCCTGGTTCATCAGCAGCGTGTAGGTCTGGGTCGTGACTTCCATGTCACGTTGGAGGCGCAGCAACTCCTGCTGCGTCATGGGGAGGGCGTCGACCTTCTTCAGTAGCTGCGCCTTTTGCGCCTGCAGCTCGTTCATCTGGGTGATCAGCGTGCGATAGGTCGGGTGCTCGCGGGTATAGAGGCGGTCGTACTCCACGCGCTTGAGCGACAGTTCGGATATCTGCGTTTCCAGCGCGACGATCTGGTCGAGCACGCCCTTGGTCTCGATGCTGATATCCACCGACTTGGAGCTGGTCTGGTAGGCATTCAGCGCGGCTTCGGCCTTCTCCAGCTCCTTGCGCACCTGAGGTAGTTGCGAGCGCAGGAAGTCCAGGCGCTGGGCCGCTTCTGCCGAGCTGCGCTGGATGTTCTGGCTGACGTACAGCCGGCTGATCTCGTCCAGCACATGGCTGGCCAGCTGCGGGTCCGGGTCTTCCAGGGACATGTAGATGATCCCGGAATCCTTACCGGCCTCGCCGACCTTCAAGCGGTTCTGGTAATCCAGCGCGGTGGTCTGCGGGCGGTTCCTGACTAGTTGGAATTCGGTGCCAGGACGCGCTTCCAGCTGGGCGATCTGCACCTTGAAGCCCTGGTTCTCCACAGCTTCATTGACCTGGCCGCGCAGAATCAGCTGCTGCTCGTCGTCATGCAGCGTGAAGCTGCCGGCCGTGCCGGCGATCAACGTCAGCTCCACGCCCAGATACGCTTCGGGCACATCGAGCTGGAATACTTCGAGCTTTTCCCCACCCCACGCATAGCCGGTCAAGCCGAACAGCGGGGTGGCCAGCGCGCCATCAGTCGCCGGGTCATGCTTGCGCGCCATGAAGGCGCCGAACACCGGGAAGTGATGGGGTTTGGCGACGATGTAGAGCTTTAGCTCCTCGACGGCTCTGCCGAGCACGGCGCGGGATTTGAGCAGGGAGATTTCAGTGACCGCCTGGGACACCGAATCCGGCCGGGCCGATATTTCCGGCACGCCGGTGATCGCGGCTTTTTTCGGTTCGATCTGGATCATCGCGGTCGCCTGGTAGATCGGCGTGGCGATCAGGGCATAGAGCACGCCCAGTGCAGCGAAAAAGCCGGTAATGGTGATGATCAGCGCCTTGTGATCGTAGGCGGTGCGCATTATTCCGGCGAGGTCGATGCGGTTGTCCGCGTCATATTCCAGCGAAGAGCGGGTCAAGGCAGTCATTGGGAATCCTTCCTCATGGTGCGTTTTTGCAAAGAAGCGGGGTCGGGCTGATCAGCTCCTGGCCAGCCGTGGGCTCAACCGGCGCAGCAGGTTGAGGCTGATGTTCTGGGCGATGGTTGAAAGCGCCTGAATCTTGCTGAACGGCGAGATCAGCGACAGGCACTCGCCGAACACCTGGATCAGGAAGTACTCGTAGAGCGCGTTGTTGCCGATGCGGTTGTAATAGCTTGCCAGCGAATAGTGGGCGTGCATGGCCATCTGGATGCGCTGCCGGCTCGGCTGCATGGAGAAGATGCCACCCTCGTGCACCCGGTAGGCGGCGGGGCTGATGCCTTCCATGAACTTGCCTTTGCCGTAGGCGCCGAGCAGCGACCACCAGCAGATATCCAGCACTTTCACGCCGAGCAGTTCCGGCGGAAGTTCCTGAATCAGGTTGCGAAAGCACACCGTCAGCGTCGACAGCGGACGGCCCTGCATCAGTTCCAGCGCAGTGGCGTCCTTGCGCAGCTTTCCGGTCAGCTGCGGGCTCTGGATGATGCCCTGGCTGTTGAACATGAACGCATCGTGATAGGTGATCACGTAGTCACGATGCTGCTCGAGAAAGTCCACCTGCTGCTGCAGCTTGGTCGGATCGGTCCAGTAGTCGTCGCCTTCGCAATAGGCGATGTATTTGCCCCCCGCACGGGCGAACAGCCGCGTGCTGAATGGCACGCCGAGGCTGAACTGATTCTGCGTCTGGTAGATCGGCTTGATGATGCTGGGGTAGCGCGCCGCGTAGTCGGCGATGATCGCGGCGGTGGTGTCAGTCGAGGCGTCGTCGTGGACGATCACCTCGAAAGGGAAATCCGTTTCCTGCTGGAGGAAGCTCTCCAGCGCCTTCCTTATAAAAGATGCGTGGTTGTAGGCCAGGCAGACGACGCTCAGCAGCGGTTCGGTCTTGCCGCCCCAACGTTCAATCAAGGCTTGCTCGCTCTTCAATTCCATTTTTGGATGCTCGCTTGGTGATGAGTAGATGAAGCTTGAGTAGCAGTGATTTCGAGGTCGCCGCGACCAGCAGCAGGCAGATGAACCCGCTTACGGCCAGCGCGATCAGAATGTCGAAGCGGTTGTCGCTGACGATCAGCAGGAACAGCGGCTCGCCCAGTGCCACGCCGATCACGGTCGCGGCGGTAATCCGCAACATGTCTCGTGCCCAGACGCCCTGCAGGCCCGGAGCAAAGCGCCGGTGCACCACCGGTGGCCAGATCACGAAGGTCGCCAGGCGCAGGAAGAACCACGCCAGTGCGGCACCGTAGGCACCGTGGGCAAGCGCTGCGTAGATCACGATCGGCATGCTGATGGCGGTGGAAACCACGCTGTACCAGATGTGCAGGCGCAGCTGGCCGTAGGCGTACTGCAGGTAGAACTGGAAGGCACCGACCGCCATCAGTGCGCTGCCCGGCACGTACCAGAACAGCATTCGTTCGCTCCATTGGGCAGCGGCAGCATCGCCAGTCCAGGCGTAGATCAGCGCCTGACCGTGCCAGGCGATCACCGCAGCGATGGGAAACAGCACGCTGCAGACGAAGCGGGTGGCGTTCAGGTACAGCCGCTCCATCTCGGCGATTCGCCCTTCGGCCACGAGCATGGTCATGCGCGGCAACAGCGTCTGCACCAAGGGGTTGGTCAGAGTCATGATGCCGGTGGTGATCAGCGCCACCAGCGAGAAGTAGCCGTACTCCTTGAGCAGCAGCACCTTGGAAAGCAGCACTTTGTCCAGCTGGGTCAGCACGATCCACAGCAGCGAGGTGAAGAACATGCCGCCGGCAAATGGCAGCACCGGCTTGACCACGCGCCAGTCGATGCCGGTGAGCAAACGTGGGCTGGCCAGTTGCACATAAGCCTTGCTGGCGAAGGCGAGCGTTTCCACCAGGGCGACGGCCGTCTGGAACAGGAAGAAGTCCAGCGGATCTTGCGACACGAGGGCGACCAGAATCAGGCCACCGAAGTAACGCAGGGTAGCGATCAGTACGTTCGCTGCGTTCAGCCAGCCGTGCAGCTCGACGCCCTGCAGTCCGCTTTTGTACAGGGTTGCATAGAGCCTCAGCCCGACCATCAGGCCCATCAGGCTGATGCATTGCATGATGGTGCCGGTACCCAATTCGCGGGCCTGCAGCCAGGTTCCAGCGATCCAGCCGCTGCTCAGGTAGATCGCCACGCAGGTCGCCAGCGCAATCGGTAGCAACAGCAGCTCGAACGAGCGCAGAAGGCGCCCGGCGGGGCCGGGCGCGGCGGACAGGTCGCCCTGCCCGCGGTACTGCGCGACCTGTCGGACCAGTGCAGGCGACATCCCGGCATCGAGTAACTGCAACCAGGCCTGGAGCACCGCGAAGAAACCAATCAGGCCGTAGGCTTCGGCGCCGAGGTGCTTCAGGTAGAACGGCAGGATCATAATGCCGACAAGCAGGGCATACGCCTGCCCGAGGTAGTTCAGGCTGGTGTTGCGGATCACCGATAACCGCTTGGGATCTGACATGGGTTATTGCTGGCCTCCGGATGTCAGGGGCATGCGCGGGTAGTCGGCGCCCGGCAGGCGCTCCGCGGCGTTGAACAGCCCGAACGCTTCGGCAAGGGGCTGGAACAGCGTGCGGCTCGACTGCTCGCTGTGGATTGCCTCCTGGATCAACGTCTGCATGACCTTCTCCTGCACCTTGCGCGGCAGCCCGGGATAGATCGGCAGGCACAGGACCTTGCGACTCAACGCTCGCGAGCGTGGTTGTGGTACCTGCGGCTGCAGATGGTCGAGCGTGTCCAGCGAGGGGTAGAAGTAGCGGCGGGGGTTGATGCCGTTCTCGTTCAGTTGCGAGCGGCAGCGCAGCAGCTGGCTTTCGTCGGCAAGGGCAACAGGAAAATAGCTGTAGTTGCACTGGGATTCGGGCTGCGGTCGTTGCAGCTCGAAATGCTCGCCGAGGCGCCGCTCGTAGCGATGGCCGATCTCCGCCCGGCATTCGAAAATCAGCTCGATGTCGTCGAGTACGCACATGCCCATCGCGGCAGAGAACTCGTTGAGCTTGGCGTTGATGCCGATGCCTTCGATCTGGTCGGTGTCGACGATGCCGAAGTTGCAGAGCAGACGGATGCGATCGGCCAGCGCGTCGTCGTTGGTGACGATGGCGCCACCCTCGATGGTGTGAAACAGCTTGGTCGCATGGAAGCTCAGCGTGCTGATATCGCCCCAGTCGTAGACCGACCGCCCCTTGTGACGAACGCCGAACGCATGGGCGCCGTCGTAGACGACCCTCAGATTGTTCTTGCGCGCGATCTGCTCGATGCGTTCGACATCGCAAGGATTGCCGAATACGTGCGTCGCGACGATGGCGGAGGTGTTGGGCTGGATATTTCGCTCGATCTTTTCCGGGTCCAGATTCCAGGTCGCCGGATCGATGTCGGCGAAGATCGGCTTGATGCCTTCCCATTGCAGCGAGCTGGTGGTGGCAACGAAGCTGAAGGGGGTGGTGATGGCGCTGCCGGTCAATCCCAGCGCTCGATAGGCAATCTGCAGCGCGATGGTGCCGTTGTTGGTGAGGATGATGTTCCTCACCCCGAGGTAGTCCTTCAGCCGTTGCTCGAGCGCAGTCACTAACGGTCCGTTGTTGGTGAGCCAGCCGGTGTTGTAGATCCTGTCGATGTAAGCCTTGAACTTGTTTTTGCTGCCCATGTACGACTTGGTCACGTTGATCATGGTGATTTCCTTATCGAAGCTCAGCCGCCCCCGAATGCATTCGGGGGTTATCGCTGGGTGCTACAGATGGGCGCTCAGACAGGTTGATGCGCGCCGATCGCGCTAGCCCGCCGTGCCCTGCGTTGGTTGTGTCTGAGGATCATTCGGGTCATCAGGCTGCCGGCGTGGGGATCGCCGTAGTGGAAGATCGCGGTAGCGCGCAGCTGCGCCGGATCACAAGGTTCGTTGGCATGCAGGGATCGGTAGCCCCAGAACAGGTAGAGATTGCCTGGAACCAGCTGCAGGCGCTGCGGCTTTAGCAGCCCGAGGCCTATCGCGCGGCTAATCAGTTTGCGGCTCAACTTGTTCTGCAGCAGTGCTTTCTCCACCACGTTGACCAGCACGTACTTGCGAAGCTTGCGCAGGTTGGGAAACACCAGCAGGTCGCCGCGCTGGTCGCCGTCCTGCGGGATTTCCACCGGCAGCAGTGCCGTAACCAGCGAAGCGTCGTAGTGGAAGCAGTTCGACTCCTTGCGTCCTGTCTGCCCCTGCACGCATCGCATCACCAGGTAGATGCGCTTGCTTGGCGCCGCCTTGCCCGCGCCGAGCTGGTAAACGTCGTCCAGCAGCGACTGGAACTCCGGCGCGCTACTCAACGTGGCAAGTAACGAGCCCGCTACCTGTTCACCGTCATGATGAGCAAAATATTCACCATGATGCTGTCGAGCCTGCTCGTGAACCTGCTCGCGCAGTTGAGTTAGTTGCAGATTGTTCAAGTAGCCGGGTATGCAGGCGTAGCCATTCTGATTGATATCCCGCGCAATCAATGCCTTGTCCTGATCTTCCGTTCCATAAAAGATTGTTGACACTGTAGTTCTCCCTGCGCAAAGGCGAGGCGAAACGGTTTGTCGAACCGCAGCTACTGCGCGCCGCTGCTGGTCGGCGTTCTGAGTGGAAATAAAGAATTACGGCGTAATGCCTGGGCAGTAGGTTTTAGCCTGTGGCAAAAGTTAATACCGATCTAGAATATTTTTTATTAGACAAAGCTACCGCCATCGACTTGTTTATATGTCGAGTTGAATAACTTATACGTAATTCCCCGTCATCTGCGATCGGTAGCGTCCGCGTGCGGCTTTGAAAGAATCGGGCATGGCTACCGCACTCCGGGCACTCTGCGAGCCCCGATTCTCTCAATGCTTGTGGCGAACGAGCCTGCATCGCTTTACTAAAAGCGATACTAATCAGGCAGGGGATTTAACTCTTGCGCCGCAAAACTTGACCTGTCCAGTTGGTCTTAAACTGGTCTGCAACGTATTGCTCCCTGTTGCGACTACATATCCGTCATAACGTGAACCAAGTCAAGCCAGGGAGCCAAAAAAAAGTTGCGGATGGGGGTCGCGAGGTGTTTAGGAGAGCCAACTTATTGAGTTGAAAAGAGTTTTGTTTTTGACGCGGGCTGGCCTAGGGCTATCATGAATGGTTATAGCGAATGTGGTAATTAGCTTCGGATAAAGAGTTAATTCTACGGACCCGTTGTTACAAGACGCGGCTGACTGGCCGAAAGAGGGGGGCGCTTGTCTGTACGTGACAGAAAAGACGCGCAAACGAAAAAGGCCACTCGTCTGAGTGGCCTTTTCGTGATTTGGTTGCGGGAGCCGGATTTGAACCGACGACCTTCGGGTTATGAGCCCGACGAGCTACCAGACTGCTCCATCCCGCGTCTGTGGGGCGCATTCTACAGCCCGATTACTCGATGTCAATCAAAAGGAAGGAAAAAAGCGTATTTCATTCAAAAGGTTAGCGATTCATGCGAGGTCTGGTGCCAACACGAGCGCCTCAGAGTTTTGCGCGCACAAAAAAAGGCCACTCATCTGAGTGGCCTTTTAAATTGGTTGCGGGAGCCGGATTTGAACCGACGACCTTCGGGTTATGAGCCCGACGAGCTACCAGACTGCTCCATCCCGCGACGCGCATTCTACAGCTTTAAACGCGGCTGTCACGGGTTTATTTGAAATCAAATGGAAATACCGGTCAGGCGTGCCATGAGGGCAGGGTGCCGGGAGCTGCTGGCTGGTGTGGCAGACACTGTTTGATTGCCGGGCGAGCCTGCGGCGGGTGATGGCGACGAGCGATCCTCGTCATGCCCCAGAGCATGGAGAGCGCTACCGACAGCCAACCCAGGATCATCATCAGGAGTATCAGCGCAGGTTCCATCTGGAGCTTCCTCTTTGAATCCAATATTCGTCCTTGTGGTTGTTACCCCGCTCGCTGAAAGCGGTTCCGGCATGCCATCGGTCGCTCGCCGGCGCACTCGTTGGAATCGCCGCTGCCCAAGTATCAAGTGGATGATGCGGAGGTGTCGGACATGCGTATTCAGCTTGGTGTGCTGGTTGCAGCGCTTGCTTCAACAGTCAGCGCGCAGGATCTGGAATTACCGTTCGCTGATATCCCGTTGGCTCAGAACACGGGCGCGGCGGATCGCGGCGCCGCCGGCAATGGCTCGATGGGCATTGGCGACGGTATCGACTATCTGGAGGATGACCAGGGTCAGTCTGAGGCAGGTGACGCATCCTCCAAGAAGCCAGCGGCGGAGCAGTACGACGACACGGCCGAACCCGGCCATGGTGGCAATGAGACTGACATGGAGCACCGTCGCCGTCCCAAATTGGAAAGACGTAGTGATTAACGCAGTCGTTCATCGATAGGAGGTAGCCATGAATCGGGCACTCACAGCGGTAACAGTATTGCTTCTGGCGGGTTCTGCGGGGGCGTACGCCGGTTCGGCGGAGAACGCCGATGACACTCGTCGTCCGGGAGCTGCAAACGAAAGCTCAGTTGAATCGAGCGAGCGTTCCGACCAGCACAGGGAAAAGTCGGAAGGCCACGACAGTCGGGACCACAAGGCGCAGCAGGGCAGTGACCTGGGTACCATGGGAACGGGTAATACCGGAACCACAGGCGGCATGGGTGCTACCACGGGCACCGACACCATTGGTGGGACCATCGAAGAATAGCCCGCTACCGGCCACGCAACATTCATAAAGCGGTCGGGCATCCGTACAATGCCCAACCTTTCAACATCTATTGGCCTGGTATGCAGATCGCTTTGGCGCCCATGGAGGGGCTGGTCGACGAAATCCTTCGCGACGTTCTGACTCGGATGGGTGGGGTGGACTGGTGCGTCACCGAGTTCATCCGAGTCTCTGATCGTCTGCTGCCGCAAAGCAGCTTTCGCAAACTTGCACCCGAATTGCAGACTGGCGCCATTACTCGCGCCGGAACCGCTGTGCGCGTTCAATTACTGGGCTCCGATCCTGCCTGTCTGGCTGATAACGCTGCCTATGCCTGCTCACTGGGTGCGCCTGCTATCGATCTGAATTTCGGCTGCCCGGCCAAGACGGTAAATAAATCGCGCGGTGGGGCCATCCTGCTCAGGGAGCCTGATTTGCTGCACGCCATCCTCTGTGAGGTACGGCGAACTGTGCCGGCGCACATCCCGGTCACCGCCAAGATGCGCCTGGGTTTCGACAGCCCGGACGGTGCACTCGATTGCGCTCGGGCGCTGGTGGACGGCGGGGCGGGTCAGTTGGTGGTGCATGCGCGAACGAAGGTCGAAGGCTACAAGCCGCCGGCGCATTGGGAATGGGTGGCTCGCGTGCAGGAAGTGGTCGCGGTGCCGGTGTACGCCAATGGCGATATCTGGTCGCTGGAAGACTGGCGTCGCTGTCGAGAAGTCAGCGGTGCGGAGAATATTATGCTGGGCCGCGGCCTGGTTTCGCGGCCAGACCTGGCACGGCAGATCGCCGCCGCTGAACAGGGGCAAGGCATCGCCGAGATGAGCTGGGCAGAGTTTCAACCCACGCTGGTGGACTTCTGGCAGCAGGCGCGGGGCAAGATCGCACCACGCTATGCGCCCGGCAGACTGAAGCAGTGGCTGGCCTTGCTTACGCGCAACTACCCCGAGGCGGTGGCGCTGTTCGCCGCACTGCGCCGGGAGAATGATTGCGCGCGGATCGACGCGATGCTCGGCGTCGATACCGTCGGAATTCCGGTGGCGGCGCTGGGTTAGGCCGATCAGCGTCCGCCGCTGACGTCTAGCAACGCGCCGGTGGTATAGCTGGCGTGCTCACTGGCGAGCCAGAGTATGGCTTCGGCAACTTCCTCGGCTTTCCCGCCGCGCCCCATGGGCACGCTTGCCTTGACCCGCTCGATGCGATCCGGCTCGCCACCGCTGGCGTGAATCTCGGTATCGATCACGCCGGGTCGTACCGCATTGACCCGAATGCCTTCGCCGGCGACTTCCTTGGCCAGCCCGACAGTCATGCTGTCAATGGCGCCCTTGGCCGCGGCATAGTCGATGTATTCCCCCGGCGCGCCTAGCCGCGCGGCGATCGAGGACAGGTTGATGATCGAACCACCCTGGCCGCCATGCTGATTGGACATGCGCTTGATCGCCTCGCGGGCGCATAGAAAGCTGCCGATGACGTTGGTGCCGAGCACGCGCATCCAGCGAGCGGCATCCATCTGCTCCAGACGCATCTGTTGTTCGAGCATGCCGGCGTTGTTGACCAGCACATCGAGGCGGCCGAACTCGCGATCAATCATCTCGAACATCTGCAGCACCTGACCCTCGTCGGCGACATCAGCCTTGACCGTAATTGCCGATACGCCCGCAGTGCGGACCTGTTCGAGCACCTGTTTCACCGCGTCTTCGCGTTGGTGATAGTTGAGGCACAGTGCGTAGCCCTGGTGGGCGGCCAGCCGCGCAGTGGCAGCGCCGATACCGCGACTGGCACCTGTGATCAGCATGACTCTGGACATGGTGTTACCTCTTGTCGGCAGGCTTGTTTCATACGCCTTGAAATCTGCAGAACGGTTCCTATCTAAGGCTCAGCGGGATGCCGAAGGCGGGTCCCGCCTGTTTCAACTCGCTGATTTCAGGAGGTTTATCATGAGTTCGTTCCCCATGGCCCCTCTGTTCCGGCAATCCGTGGGCTTCGATCGTTTCAATGACCTGTTCGAGTCCGCCCTGCGCAACGAAACCGGCAGCTCTTATCCACCCTATAACATCGAGAAGCACGGTGACGACCAGTATCGAATCGTGGTCGCAGCCGCCGGCTTCGAGGAGTCCGACCTCGATCTGCAGGTCGAGCGCAGCGTGCTGACCATCAGTGGCGGGCCGCGCGAAAGCGAGGCCGAGAATGTCACCTATCTGCATCAGGGCATCGCTCAGCGGGCGTTCAAGTTGTCGTTCCGGCTAGCCGACCACATCGAGGTGAAAGGCGCTGCGCTGAACAGTGGCCTGCTCAACATCGACCTGGTGCGCGTGGTGCCGGAAGAGGCCAAGCCCAAGCGCATCCCCATCAATGCCGATCAACG
Source organism: Pseudomonas sp. FeN3W (assembly GCA_030263805.2). NCBI lineage: Bacteria > Pseudomonadati > Pseudomonadota > Gammaproteobacteria > Pseudomonadales > Pseudomonadaceae > Pseudomonas > Pseudomonas sp. FeN3W. Next base: position 856,536 of record CP136010.1, on the reverse strand, counting down.
GCCCGCGCTGGAGGGTTGATCTGCAAGGAAGAGAAGGGCGCCATAGGGCGCCCTTTCTTGTAGTTGTCTCGTCTGGTCAGTCACCGCGTTCAGCATCCAGTAGCGCCATGAAAGCCCTGGCCGCATTGGACAGGGTGCGTTCCCTGTGCACGATGTAGCCAAGTTGCCGGGTCAGCTGAATGCCCGGCAGAGGCAGGCTGACCACCTGTTCGTCGAGCATGCTGCGCGGCAGTACGCTCCAGGCGATCCCGATGGAGACCATCATCTTGATGGTTTCCATATAGTTGGTGCTCATGGTGATATTGGGCGTCAGGCCCTCACGCTCGAACAGTCGCTGGGCGATGTGGTGAGTGAAGGTGTTGCCGCCGGGAAAGACGGCAGGGTGGCCGGCGACATCGGCCAGACGAATATCCGCCTTGCCCGCCAGCGGGTGTTCGGGCGCGACAACGAAATCCAGCGGGTCGTCCCATACCTTCATTGCCCGGACCGGCTCGGCAGTCTGCGGCGCCAGGGTGATGACCGCCAGTTCGGCGCGGCCATGCAGCACTTCGTCGTAGGCGACTTCCGAATCGAGAAAACGAATATCCAGGCTGACCTGCGGATAAGCGCGGGTGAACGCGCGTAGCAAGGGCGGTAGGCGGTGCAGGCCGATGTGATGGCTGGTCGCCAGGCTCAGCCGGCCGCCAATGTCGCCGTTGAGGTTGGTCAAGGCGCGGCGGGTGTCGTCCAGTACATTCAAAATCTGATAGGCCCGCGGCAGCAGGGCTCTTCCTGCCTCTGTCAGGCCAATCTCGCGGCCGAGCCGGTCGAACAGGCGCACGTCCAGCTGCGATTCCAATGCGGCGATGCGCTTGCTGACTGCAGGCTGGGTCAGATGCAGGCGCTCCGCGGCCAAGGAAAAGCTGCCCGTTTCCGCGATGGCGATAAAGGCATTGAGGTTGGCCAGGTCCATGAACGATCTCTATCCGGTGATGATCCGGATTCCTGTAGGGAATGCTTGGGATGAAAAATATGAATTTGAGTAATTGAATGCAAGTCCTTAGCATCGTCCCCATAAGCGCAAGGGCTATTCGCCCCGCATAGAAAGCAGATGAGGAAAAGTCCGATGGCCGGCAAGACGCTCTACGACAAGCTCTGGGAAATGCACGAGGTGAAACGTCGCGACGATGGTTCGTCGCTGATCTACATCGACCGCCACATCCTGCATGAAGTGACTTCGCCACAAGCGTTCGAAGGTCTGCGTCTGGCCAATCGCAAGCCATGGCGTATCGACGCCAATATCGCCACGCCGGACCACAACGTGCCGACCACCAAGGGCGAGCGTCAGGGCGGCCTGGAAGCCATCGCTGACGAGGTCTCGCGCATCCAGGTGCAGACGCTGGACGAGAACTGCGACGATTTCGGCATCCTCGAATTCAAGATGAACGACGTGCGTCAGGGCATCGTCCACGTCATCGGCCCGGAGCAGGGCGCGACACTGCCCGGCATGACCGTGGTTTGCGGTGATTCGCATACCTCCACCCACGGCGCCTTCGGCGCGCTGGCCCACGGCATCGGCACCTCCGAGGTCGAGCATGTGCTCGCCACCCAGTGCCTGGTCGCCAAGAAGATGAAGAACATGCAGGTGCGCGTCGAAGGCAAGTTGCCGTTCGGCGTCACCGCGAAGGACATCGTGCTGGCTGTGATCGGCAAGATCGGCACCGCTGGCGGTAACGGCCATGCCCTGGAATTCGCCGGCAGCGCGATTCGCGATCTGTCCATGGAAGGGCGCATGACCATCTGCAACATGTCCATCGAAGCCGGTGCCCGCGTAGGCATGGTGGCGGTGGATGAAAAAACCATCGCGTACGTCGAAGGGCGTCCGTTCGCGCCGAAGGGCGACGACTGGGACAAGGCGGTCGAGCTGTGGAAAGGTCTGGTCTCCGATGGCGACGCGGTGTTCGACACCGTCGTCGAGCTCAAAGCCGAGGACATCAAGCCGCAGGTCAGCTGGGGCACTTCGCCGGAAATGGTGCTGGCTGTCGATCAGAGCGTGCCGGACCCCGCCGCCGAAGCCGACCCGGTCAAGCGCGATTCCATCGTTCGTGCGCTGAAGTACATGGGCCTGGCGGCCAACCAGCCGATCACCAATATCAAGCTGGATCGCGTGTTCATTGGTTCCTGCACCAACTCGCGGATCGAGGACCTGCGTGCCGCGGCTGAAGTCGCCAAAGGGCGCAAGGTGGCGGCGAACGTGAAGCAGGCGATGGTTGTGCCGGGCTCCGGCCTGGTGAAGCAGCAGGCCGAGGCTGAAGGGTTGGACAAGATCTTCGTCGAGGCTGGCTTCGAGTGGCGCGAGCCGGGTTGCTCCATGTGTCTGGCGATGAACCCCGACAAGCTGGGCAGCGGCGAGCATTGCGCCTCGACTTCCAACCGCAACTTCGAGGGGCGTCAGGGCGCTGGTGGACGCACACACCTGGTCAGCCCGGCCATGGCCGCCGCTGCGGCGGTAACCGGCCATTTCATCGATGTACGCGAACTGGTCCAGGCCTGAGGAGATAACGGATGAAAGCCTTTACCCAACACACCGGCCTGGTCTGTCCGCTGGATCGTGCCAACGTCGATACCGATCAGATCATTCCGAAGCAGTTTCTCAAGTCCATCAAGCGCACCGGCTTTGGCCCTAATCTGTTCGATGAGTGGCGCTACCTGGACGTCGGTCAGCCGAATCAGGATTGCTCGCAGCGTCCGGTGAACAAGGACTTCGTGCTGAACTTCCCGCGCTACCAGGGCGCCAGCGTGCTGCTGGCGCGTGAGAACTTCGGCTGCGGCTCCTCCCGCGAGCACGCGCCGTGGGCCCTGGAGGAGTACGGTTTCCGTACGATCATCGCGCCGAGCTTTGCCGACATTTTCTACAACAACAGCTTCAAGAACGGCCTGCTGCCGATCGTGCTGAAGGAAGAGGAAGTCGATGAGCTGTTCGCACAGGCCGAAGCCAACGAAGGCTACCAGCTGACCGTGGACCTCGCTGCGCAGGTCGTGACACGCCCGGACGGCAAGCAGTACGACTTTGAAGTCGATGCCTTCCGCAAGCACTGCCTGCTCAACGGTCTCGACGATATCGGCCTGACGCTGCAAGACGCGGACGCGATCAAGGCGTTCGAGACCCGTCACCAGCAGAGCCAGCCATGGCTGTTCGGCGCGATCAAATGACACGAGCTTGAAGCCGGAAGCCGAAAGCTGGAAGTAACAGCGCTCGGCTTCCAGCTTCTGGCTTTCAGCTTCAAGCTTTTCCGAAGGAAACGTTATGTCCAAAAATATTCTGGTATTGCCCGGTGACGGTATCGGCCCGGAGATCATGGCCGAGGCGGTCAAGGTTTTGCAGCTGGCCAATGACAGGTTCCAGCTGGACTTCGAGCTGAGCTATGACGAGCTGGGTGGTGCAGCGGTCGACAAGTATGGCGTGCCGCTGGCGGACGAAACCCTTGCGCGTGCACGTGCTGCCGATGCCATTCTGCTTGGCGCGGTGGGAGGCCCGAAGTGGGACAAGATCGATCCAGCCATTCGTCCCGAGCGCGGTCTGCTGAAGATTCGCTCCGAGCTGGGGCTGTTCGGTAACCTGCGTCCGGCACTGCTCTACCCGCAACTGGCCGATGCGTCGTCGCTGAAGCCTGAGATCGTGGCTGGTCTGGATATCCTCATCGTTCGCGAGTTGACCGGCGGCATTTATTTCGGCAAGCCGCGCGAAAGCAAGGTGCTGGAGAACGGTGAGCGCATGGCGTACGACACGCTGCCGTACAGTGAAAGCGAAATCCGTCGCATCGCCAAGGTCGGCTTCGACATGGCGATGGTGCGCAACAAGAAGCTCTGCTCGGTGGACAAGGCCAACGTACTGGCGTCCAGTCAGCTGTGGCGCGCCGTGGTCGAGGAAGTGGCCAAGGACTATCCCGAGGTTGAGCTCAGCCACATGTACGTTGACAATGCGGCGATGCAGCTGGTGCGTGCACCGAAGCAGTTCGACGTGATAGTCACTGACAACATGTTCGGCGACATCCTCTCCGACGAGGCATCGATGCTGACTGGTTCCATCGGCATGCTGCCGTCCGCCTCGCTGGATGCGGACAACAAGGGCATGTACGAGCCATGCCACGGTTCAGCGCCGGATATCGCTGGCCAGGGCATCGCCAATCCGTTGGCGACCATCCTGTCCGTTTCGATGATGCTGCGTTACAGCTTCAATCAGGTGGCGGCAGCCGACGCCATCGAGCAGGCGGTCAGCGATGTGCTGGATCAGGGCCTGCGTACCGGTGACATCTGGTCCGAAGGCTGTACCAGAGTCGGCACTCAGGCGATGGGCGACGCAGTAGTCGCGGCCCTCGCGAAGTTGTAATCTTCTGGCCCGCCTTAATCTGCGCGGGCCACTTTTTCTATAGGTGTAGTTGCGATGAAACGTGTAGGTCTGATCGGTTGGCGCGGTATGGTCGGTTCCGTGCTCATGCAGCGGATGCTGGAAGAGCGGGATTTCGACCTCATCGAGCCCGTGTTCTTCACCACTTCCAACGTTGGCGGCCAAGGCCCCGATATTGGCAAGGAAACCGCTGCGCTGAAGGACGCCTACAGCATCGACGAGTTGAAAGGCCTCGATGTGATCCTGACCTGTCAGGGTGGCGACTACACCAATGAAGTGTTCCCCAAGCTGCGTGAAGCTGGCTGGCAGGGCTACTGGATCGATGCGGCTTCCTCTCTGCGCATGCAGGACGATGCGGTGATCGTGCTCGATCCGGTGAACCGTCGCGTGATCGACCAGCAACTGGATGCCGGCACCAAGAACTACATCGGCGGCAATTGCACGGTCAGCCTGGCGCTGATGGGCCTTGGCGGGCTGTTCGAGGCTGGTCTGGTGGAATGGATGAGCGCGATGACCTATCAGGCAGCCTCCGGCGCCGGCGCGCAGAACATGCGCGAGCTGATCAAGCAGATGGGTGCCATCAATGCGGCTGTAGCCGATGACCTGGCCAATCCCGCCAGCGCCATCCTGGATATCGACCGAAAAGTCGCTGAAACCCAGCGCAGTGAGGCTTTTCCTGTCGACAATTTCGGCGTGCCGCTGGCCGGCAGTCTGATTCCTTACATCGACAAGGAGCTGCCGAACGGACAGAGCCGCGAAGAATGGAAGGCGCAGGCTGAGACCAATAAGATCCTCGGTCGCTTCAAGAGCCCGATCCCGGTTGACGGCATCTGTGTGCGCGTCGGCGCCATGCGTTGCCACAGCCAGGCGCTGACCATCAAGCTGAACAAGGATGTGCCGATTTCCGATATCGAAGGGCTGATCAGCCAGCACAATCCCTGGGTCAAGCTGGTGCCGAATCATCGTGATGCCAGCATGCAGGAGCTGAGTCCGGCCGCAGTCACCGGAACACTGAGCGTGCCGGTCGGCCGCCTGCGCAAGCTCAACATGGGCTCGCACTACCTGGGCGCGTTCACCGTGGGTGACCAGCTTCTGTGGGGCGCCGCGGAGCCGCTGCGGCGCATGCTGCGTATCCTTCTAGAGCGTTGATGCGCTCTCGATGAAGTGCCAGACGCCGCGACTTGTTCGCGGCGTTTTCGTTTGTGCGATATGCCGCTCGGCGGCGCTGGTTGCAGTGGTCTGCCATTTCGCTACAGTGCCGGTCCTTAATGCGTGGAGGTGACGATGCCTACAGGTGTCGGTGTTGCGGTCGTAGGTGCGGTCAGCCTGGTAGGCGAAGCACTGATCGAGGTGCTCGAGGAGCGGGCGTTTCCGGTTACCGAGCTGCATCTGTTGGATGACAGCGAGGGTGTCGGGCATACGGTGCCATTCAATGGCCGGAATCTGCGTGTAGGCGAGGCAGATCGCTTCGACTTCAGTCGAGTGCAGCTGGTGTTTCTGGTCGCTGCCTCGGCATTGCTGAGCGAGTGCCGCATCAAGGCATTAGCAGCTGGCTGTCGAATTGTCGATCTATCCGCCTCGATACCCGTCGAGCAGCAGCTGTGCATGGTGCCAGAGGTTAACGGCGTGCTGCTCGACTCGTTACCCGAGCCGCGCGCCATTGCCAGTCCACTGCCTGAATCGGTCGCGCTGGCCATTGCTTTGACGCCGATCCGGCAACAGCTGGATTTGCATCGAGTGACTGTTACGGCCTGTCTGCCAGTGTCCAGCCGTGGTTCGGCAGGCGTGAAGGAGCTTGCCCGGCAGACATCCGAATTGCTCAATGCACGACCTTTGGAGCCTCGAGTATTCGGTCGACAGATGGCATTCAATATGCTCGCGCAAGCGGAGGCGGTCGACGCACAAGGATATGGAGTGCAGGAGCGGCGTCTGGTTGAAGAGCTTCGTCAGCTCCTGGATATGCCGGAACTCGCCGTCTCTGTTACGTTCGTTCAGGCTCCGGTGTTCTTCGGGGAGAGCCTCATCGTCTCGTTGCAGGGGGGCGTCGAGGCGGATATGCAAGCGCTGTCTGCGGCTCTTGAAGCGGCGCAAGGGGTTGAGCTGGTGGAGCCGGACGACTATCCGACAGCGGTTGGTGACGCGCTCGGGCAGGATGTGATCTATGTCGGAAGGCTTCGTCGAGGCATCTGCGATCCACGGGAAGTCAATTTGTGGATTGTGTCTGATAACGTGCGAAAAGGCGCGGCACTAAACGCTGTGCAGTCTGGTGAGTTGTTGATAAAAGACTATCTGTAAAAGATACTTACTGGTAATTCGAAGAATATTTCTAGCCGATGCGCTGAACGGCTTATCGCTGATGGGGAGCCACCGCCAGGTGGCGCGGGCAGTGACATAAGACCCTCTCGTAGTTCGAGAAAAAGATAAACAAGGGATTAAATAATGGTTCGGGTTCGCAATCTGGTGCTGGCAATCGCGGCTGCTACCGCGCTGACTACAGAAATGGCCCACGCGCTTGGGTTGGGAGAGGTCACGCTTCAGTCGTCATTGAATCAACCGCTGATCGCGGAAATCGAGCTGCTGGATGCAAACAGCCTGGCCCCGGGGGAGGTGATTCCGGTACTGGCCTCGCTCGAAGAGTTCAATCGCGCCGGTATCGATCGCCAGTACTTTCTGACGGACCTGAAATTCACTCCAGTACTGCGTCCGAACGGAAAGAGCGTCATTCAGGTTTCGTCCAGCAAGCCGGTACGCGAGCCCTATCTCAATTTTCTCGTAGAAGTCCTCTGGCCCAGTGGTCGCCTGCTTCGTGAATACACTCTGCTGCTCGATCCGCCACTCTATTCACCGGAAACCGCAGCGGCCGCAGCACCGCAGTTGCCCATTTCCGCTCCGTCCCGAACAGTAGAACCAGTGCGTTCTGCGCCAGCTCGTCCGTCTGCAACGCGCTCGACCGCAGTTCAGTCGGTAAGCGCCCCGCAGAGCGGCGGTAGCGAATACAGGACTTCCGCGCGCGACACCCTGTGGGAGGTCGCGGAGCGCAATCGTCGCAATGGGACGGTTCACCAGACGATGCTGGCAATTCAGGATCTCAACCCTGATGCCTTCATTGGCGGCAATATCAACCGGATGAAGAGCGGTCAGGTACTTCGTCTGCCGGATGCCGAGCAGATATCTACTCGCTCTCAGGCCGAGGCGATCGCTCAGGTCGCGGAGCAGAATGCGGCATGGCGTCAGGGTAGTGGTGGCGCGGTTGCAGGCGCTCGCCAGCTGGATGCAACCCGTCGTACCGAGGCTGGAGCAGCACCGTCGCGTAGCGAGTCCCGTGACAGCCTTCGTCTGGTCGCGGCCGATGCGGGCAAGGAAACTGCCGGCTCCGACACCGGTTCTGCCGAAGGCGGCCAGGCCTTGCGCGACAAGCTTGCGGTGACTCAGGAGAGCCTTGACTCCAGCCGTCGTGAGAACGACGAGCTCAAGGATCGTCTGAATGATCTCCAAGGGCAGCTGGAAAAGCTGCAACGGCTTATGCAGCTCAAGGATGACCAGCTTGCCAAGCTGCAGGCCCAGGTCGGCGCAGAAGGTCAGGCACCGGCTCTGGATGAGAACGTCGCCAGTCAGCCTACAGCTGCAACAGAACCCCAGGTAACTGAAGGTAATGCGCAGGAGTCGGCCCGCGCTGACGGGGACGCCCAGACCGATTCTGCTGTCGAGACCCCGCAGGAGCCTGCGCCAGTCGCTGCTCCGGCACCGGCCGAGCAGCCCGCGGCGTCCAGGCCTGCTGCAAAACCAGCCAGCCCAGCGAAACCGGTCGCGCCTGTTGTCGAGCCCGAGCCCAAAAGCCTGATTGATGATCTACTGTCCAACACCTTGCTGCTCGGTGTCGTCGGTGGCAGTGCTCTGTTGCTGTTACTGCTGGGGCTGATGGCTCTTTCCCGTCGCAATGCGATGAAAGAGGCAGAGCTGCAAGAAAGCCTGATGGCGGATGACACGGTTGACGATCTGCGAGTTGGATCGCCAGCGTACGTTGATTTGGGCCAGGAGCATCAACCGGAGTCGACTTCCTTCCATGCCGATACTCCGGCTGCGGCGGATGAACTGACCTCTACTACAGGTGATGCGTTGGCCGAGGCGGACATCTACATCGCATATGGCCGCTTTAATCAGGCTGCAGAACTGCTGCAGAACGCTCTCAATGACGAGCCTCAGCGGAGCGACCTGCGGCTGAAACTGATGGAAGTGTATGCGGAGCTAGGCAATCGTGATGGCTTCGCCCGTGAAGAGGCTGAACTACGTGAAATTGGTGGTGCTACCACCGAAGTCGAGCAGCTCAAGTACAAGTATCCCGCCATGGCTGCGGCGCTCGGAGGTTCGGCAGCTGTCGCCGCCACTCATGTGGACATGGATAGCCTAGATCTTGATGACCTGCAGCTCGATGAGCCGGCAGCCCCGGCCGCAGGGCAGGATCTGGACGATGCGTTCGATCTCAGCCTGGATGACCTGGATATCGATCTGAACGAAGAGCGTCCGGCTGCATCTGCGGACGACTCTTTGGACTTCGCCGACCTGACATTGGATGAGCCGGTCACCGAGCGCGATGCCTCGCCTGCAGCCAGCGATTTCTCCTTCGATCTCGAAGAAGATAAGGCCGCGCAAGAGGCCGAGTCGGACGACCTTTCCGATTTCTCGTTCGATCTGGACGGCGACAAAGGAACGGAGCAAGCCCCCACAGAGTTTTCGCTCAATCTCGACGAAGAGCCGGTTGAAGGTCCTGCCACGTTTGAAAGTGATGATCTCGATTTCGAACTGTCGGAGCCTGTAGCGAGTCCGAGCGACGATTTGCCTGAAGGGTTCGATATTTCGCTGGATGAGCCCGAGTTCGAGGCGCAACCGGAAACCTTTGCCGACAAGCTGAATGAGGTGGAGGCTGATCTGGAGGATCTGTCCAAGGAACTGGAGGAGCCGACCATTGCTTCTGCTGACGCCCTGGCTGAGACTGACGCCGACGGCGGTACGGACGACGACTTCGATTTCTTCTCCGACACCGACGAAACCACCACCAAGCTGGATCTCGCCAGAGCCTATATCGACATGGGCGACGCTGAAGGTGCACGCGACATCCTGGATGAAGTGATCTCCGAGGGTAGCGATGTCCAGCAGCAAGAGGCGCGAGAGATGCTCGCCAAACTAGCCTGATCATGACCCAAGCAGTACCCCAAACGGCAGCCGAAATGGCTGCCGTCGGCGTTTCCAGGATCGCACTCGGTGTTGAATACAAGGGATCCCGCTATCGCGGATTTCAGCGCCAGCGTGCCGGTGTGCCATCCATCCAGGAATCACTCGAGACCGCGCTGACCAAAGTGGCGGGTGGCCACTCCGTCACGCTTAGCTGCGCCGGTCGCACAGATGCGTTGGTCCATGCCAGTGGACAGGTCGTGCACTTCGATACGCCGGTCTCGCGAACCATGCATGCATGGGTGATGGGCGCAAACATGAATCTGCCATCGGACATCAGCGTCACCTGGGCGAAGGAGATGCCGCGTCATTTCGATGCGCGCTTCAGTGCGATGGCTCGCCGTTATCGCTATGTGATCTACAACGATCAGATTCGGCCAGCGCACATGGCCGAAGAGGTTACCTGGAACCACCGCCCACTCGACATCGAACGTATGCGTTCCGCTGCCGCGGCGTTTGTGGGAACACATGATTTCAGTGCTTTCCGGGCCAGGCAGTGTCAGGCCAAGTCGCCGATTAAAACCATTCATCACCTGGAGTTGCTCGAACACGGCCGGCTGATCGTCATCGATGTTCGGGCCAATGCCTTTCTGCATCATATGGTGCGCAATTTCGCCGGCGTTCTGATGACCATCGGTGCAGGCGAGCGACCGGTGGAGTGGGCTGCGCAAGTGCTGGAGTCTCGTGTACGCCGAACGGGCGGAGTGACGGCGCATCCGTACGGGCTCTATCTCATCGAAGTCGATTATCCCGAGGAGTTCGAGTTACCCGAGCGCTATCTCGGTCCGCACTTTCTGTCAGGTTTACCGGATGTTCGTCGCTGACGCATTCGGCAGGTGCCATTTGCCTATTCGCTTGCAGCCAGCAGGTCTTTTGTTACCATCCGGTTTCCCTTTTGACAGGTAAGCATCCGTTGTCAGTCGTTCGCAGCAAGATATGCGGAATCACTCGCGTCGAGGATGCCTTGACGGCAGCCAAGGCGGGTGCCGATGCCATTGGTTTGGTCTTCTATGCCAAGAGCCCACGTGCGGTCGGCGTGCGGCAGGCGCGCGAGATCGTTGCGGCATTGCCGCCGTTTGTCACGACGGTAGGCCTGTTCGTCAACGCCAGTCGCTGCGAGGTCAACGAGATTCTCGACGCCGTTCCGTTGGATATGCTGCAGTTTCATGGCGACGAAACGCCGGCGCAGTGCGAGGGTTTTCATCGGCCATGGTTCAAGGCGCTACGTGTAGGGAACGGCGAGGATATCGAGGCTCAAGTCGCGGGCTATGCAAATGCCAGCGGCATCCTTCTGGATACCTTCGTGGCGGGCGTGCCGGGCGGAACGGGCGAGCGCTTCGATTGGTCGCTGATCCCACCGACGCTGACCAAACCACTGATTCTCGCGGGCGGACTGACCGCTGAGAACGTTCAACAAGCCATTGCTCAGGTTCGGCCGTATGCAGTGGATGTCAGCGGTGGGGTGGAGGCGAGCAAGGGCATCAAAGATGCTTCCAAGGTGATGGCCTTTGTCGATCACGTTCGATCGGCCATGTGACGCCTGGACAGCCTTTGCCGTCCAGTAACGAGTCGCTGGTGTTACCAGCCGCGTGATTCCTCGCCTGAAGGAGTCGGAGTTTCGCGAGTGCGCCTTTTGGCGCATCGCTCACGCGACCAAGAGTGCCTGATACGTCTGGTCGCAACGATGAATCTGCCTGCAGCGCGAGTGCGCTCGGGACTGAAGCTTTGGAGAACAAGAGCATGAGCAACTGGCTGGTAGACAAACTGATCCCTTCGATCATGCGGTCGGAGACGCAAAAGAGCTCGGTCCCCGAAGGCCTGTGGCATAAGTGCCCCTCTTGCGAGGCGGTTCTGTACCGCCCCGAGCTGGAAAAGACGCTCGATGTTTGCCCCAAGTGCCAGCATCACATGCGTATCGATGCCCGTAGCCGGCTCGACATCTTCCTCGATGCCGAGGGCCGCGAAGAGATCGCTGCCGAGCTGGAGCCGGTCGATCGCCTGAAGTTCCGCGATAGCAAGAAGTACAAGGATCGTCTCTCCGCTGCACAGAAGCAGACCGGCGAGAAAGACGCACTGATCGCAATGAGCGGAAAGGTCGTCAACATCCCGGTCGTGGCTTGTGCCTTCGAGTTCTCGTTCATGGGGGGCTCCATGGGTGCGATCGTTGGCGAACGTTTCGTGCGGGCCGCCAATGTTGCTCTGGAAAAGCGTTGCCCGCTGGTGTGTTTCTCCGCGTCGGGCGGTGCCCGGATGCAGGAGGCGCTGATCTCCCTGATGCAGATGGCAAAGACTTCAGCGGTGCTGGCCCGCATGCGTGAAGAGGGCTTGCCGTTCATCTCCGTGCTGACCGATCCGGTCTACGGTGGCGTGTCTGCGAGTCTGGCGATGCTTGGTGATGTGATCGTCGCCGAGCCTAAGGCATTGATCGGCTTTGCCGGTCCGCGAGTGATCGAGCAGACCGTACGAGAAAAACTGCCGGAAGGCTTCCAGCGCAGCGAGTTCCTGCTGGACCATGGTGCTATCGATCTGATCATCCCTCGCTCCGAACTGCGTACTCGCTTGTCGCGCTTGCTGGCCCAGATGCAGAAATTGCCAAGCCCGGTGGAGCCTGCCCAGGTCACGGCTACTGCATGACCGCTTGGAGTCTGGCCGACTGGCTCGCCTATCTCGAGCAACTGCATCCCACTGCCATAGACATGGGCCTGGACAGGGTCCGGGCGGTGGTGGGGCGGCTTGGTCTGACACGGCCGGCTCCGCTGGTGATCACCGTCACGGGTACGAATGGCAAAGGCTCTACCTGCGCATTCATTGCTGCGCTGCTGAGTAGTCGGGGATACAAGGTCGGTAGCTATAGCTCGCCGCATCTTCTGCGTTACAACGAGCGCGTTCAGTTCGACGGCCGCGAGGCCAGCGATGATCAGCTCTGCCAGGCCTTTTCTGCGGTGGAGGCGGCGCGAGGCGAAGTTTCGCTGACCTATTTCGAAATGGGCACTCTTGCAGCCTTCTGGCTTTTCGAGCGGAGCGGGCTCGACGCCGTGGTGCTGGAAGTCGGTCTTGGTGGTCGTCTCGATGCCGTCAACGTCATCGACGCGGATCTAGCGGTGATCACCAATATCGGGCTCGATCATGCCGATTGGCTGGGCGATACCCGCGACAGTGTTGCGTATGAAAAGGCCGGGATCATGCGCGACGGCATCCCCGCGCTTTGTGGCGATCTGGATGTTCCGATGCCATTGCTCGAACACGCAGAGTCGCTGAAATCACCGCTGTTGCTGCGCGGAAGGGATTTCGACGTGGCGCTTGATCCTCACGCCTGGCATTGGCGGGGCGTCGGGCCTGGCGGTGAGCCGTTGGAGCTGCATGACCTGCCGCTGCTGTCATTGCCAATGGAGAACGCTGCCCTTGCTCTACAAGCCTATGCCACGCTTGGCTTGCCATGGGAGCCGGCAGCTTTGACTGCGGCACTTCAGCGGACACGCGTCGTAGGGCGTCTCGATAGGCGGCAGGTCTGCTGGCGCGACCGCGAAATCGCGCTGCTGCTGGACGTTGGACATAATCCTCATGCCGCAAGCTACCTCGCGCAACGTCTTGAGCAGCGGTCAGTAGATGGTCGTCGTCTGGCTGTTTTTGGTCTGCTGGCGGATAAGGATCTCAACGGTGTGCTCGAAGCGATGTCCTCCAGCATCGCCGATTGGGCCGTCGCTCCGCTGCCTACGCCGCGAACGCAATCCGCTACACAATTGGCTGCAGCACTGCTTGAGCGGGGCGCGTCGGTCAGCCAGTATGCGAGCTTCGAGCAGGCGCTCGATGCTCAATGCGCGAAGGCCGAAGCCGGTGATGAAGTAGTGGTTTTCGGATCGTTCTATTGCGTGGCGGCTGCGCTTGACTGGCTGGAACAACGGGCGGGGGATAGTTGGAATGGCGATGCTGGATAAGGGATTGCTGCAGCGCATGGTTGGCGCTCTGGTGTTGATTGCGCTGGCGGTCATATTCGTGCCGATGCTGTTCAATCGTGAGGACGATCTGCGCCACGTCACCGTCGATGCGCCCACCATCCCTGCAGCACCGGCTCCGGCTGAAATCGAGATGCAGCAGGTCGAGGTGCCGGAGCCGGCGTCGGTGCCTGAGGGTTTCGAGATCATCGAGGAAGGTGCCGAGGCAGAGGCGGCATCAACAACCGATGAGCAGGCTCCGGCGCCGATCGAGCCCATCGAGCCGGTCGCTCCGAGCGAGCCAGCGCCAGTTGCGCAGCCGCCGGTGGAGCAACCGCAGCCAGCCAAAGTCGAGCCACGGCTGGATAACGACAACCTGCCGGTCAGCTGGTCGATCCAATTGGCCAGCCTGTCCAATCGCGCCAGTGCCGAAAGCCTGCAGCAAACGTTGCGTTCGCAGGGCTACAACGCCTACATCCGCACCGCCGATGGCATGAATCGCGTCTTCGTAGGACCGCTCGTCGAGCGTAGCGAAGCGAATCGGCTTCGCGATGTGTTGCAGCGCCAGCAGAAACTCGATGGCTTCGTCGTTCGCTTCAAGCCGGAAGGAAGCTGATCGTCGATGCGCTGACCGGGTGCTGACGACAGGCCCCGACCGCGGAGTGCCGTCGGGTAGCCAGCGCGTATTCCTGGCGCTCCTGCTCTGCTAAAATGCGCCGCCTTTTCCCCATTGCAGAAGACATCGTGGCATTCACCTGGGTCGATTGGGCCATCATCGCCGTCATTGCAGTATCGAGCCTGATCAGCTTGAAACGTGGTTTCGTGAAAGAAGCGCTTTCGCTGGTTACCTGGATCGTTGCCGGTGTGGTCGCATGGATGTTCGGTGGTGCGTTATCCCACCATCTCGCGGAATACATCAGCACGCCTTCGGCGCAAGTCATCGCAGCCTGCGCGTTGCTGTTCGTGGCTACCTTGCTGGTAGGGGCACTGGTTAATTTTCTGATTGGCGAGCTGATCAGGGTGACGGGTTTGTCCGGCACCGATCGCTTTCTCGGCATGGTGTTTGGTGCGGCACGGGGTGGTCTATTGGTGGTGGTGCTTGCCGGATTGCTGAGCCTGGCGCCGGTCGAGCAGGACCTCTGGTGGCGCGAGTCAGCGTTGTTGCCGCACTTTCTCCTGATCGCCGACTGGTCGAAGAACCTCATTCTAGGGTTCAGCGGCCAGTGGTTCGCCGGATCACTCAACCCGCCCGGTTGAGTCTTTTTTCTACGGATGTTCGGCTGCCGCCGTATCCGGTCTGCCTGTAATAACTGAGAGGTTCCTTGCATGTGTGGCATTGTCGGCATCGTCGGTAAGTCGAACGTCAATCAGGCGCTGTATGACGCGCTTACCGTACTGCAGCACCGCGGCCAGGATGCAGCCGGTATCGTTACGAGCCATGACGGCCGGCTGTTTCTGCGCAAGGATAACGGCCTGGTTCGCGATGTCTTTCAGCAGCGCCATATGCAGCGCTTGGTCGGCAACATGGGCATCGGCCACATCCGCTACCCCACCGCGGGTAGCTCCAGCTCCGCCGAGGCACAGCCGTTCTACGTCAACTCGCCTTACGGCATTACCCTGGCGCACAACGGCAACCTGACCAATGTCGATCAGCTGACCAAGGAAATCTACGAGTCGGATCTGCGCCATGTGAATACCAGCTCCGACTCGGAAGTGCTGCTCAACGTGTTCGCCCATGAACTGGCGGTACGCGGCAAGCTGCAGCCGACCGAAGAAGACGTCTTCGCCGCAGTGAGCAAGGTTCACGAGCGCTGCCGTGGCGGCTATGCGGTCGTGGCGATGGTCACCGGTTACGGCATCGTCGGCTTCCGCGATCCCAATGCGATCCGCCCGATCGTGTTCGGCCAGCGCCATACCGACGAAGGCGTCGAGTACATGATCGCCTCCGAAAGCGTATCGCTCGACGTGCTCGGCTTTACCCTGATTCGCGACCTGGCGCCGGGCGAAGCGGTTTACATCACGGCTGACGGCAAGCTGTTCACCCGCCAGTGCGCGGATGCGCCGAAACTCGCACCCTGCATCTTCGAGTACGTTTATCTGGCGCGTTCCGACTCCCTGATGGATGGTGTTTCGGTTTACAAGGCGCGGTTGCGCATGGGCGAGAAGCTGGCCGACAAGATCCTGCGCGAGCGTCCAGAGCACGACATCGACGTGGTCATCCCGATTCCCGACACCAGCCGCACCGCTGCGCTGGAGCTGGCCAATCGCCTCGGTGTGAAGTTCCGCGAAGGCTTCGTCAAGAACCGCTACATCGGTCGTACTTTCATCATGCCCGGCCAGGCGGCGCGGAAAAAATCGGTTCGGCAGAAGCTCAACGCCATCGATCTCGAGTTCCGTGGCAAGAATGTGATGCTGGTGGATGACTCCATCGTTCGCGGCACCACCTGCAAGCAGATCATTCAGATGGCCCGCGAGGCAGGGGCGAAGAATGTCTACTTCTGCTCCGCCGCGCCGGCGGTGCGTTATCCGAATGTGTACGGCATCGATATGCCCAGCGCGCACGAGCTGATCGCGCACAACCGTACCACCGAAGAGGTCGCCGAGCTGATCGGTGCCGACTGGCTGATCTACCAGGATCTGGAGGACCTCATCGACGCGGTTGGGGGCGGCAAGGTCAAGATCGACAACTTTGATTGCGCGGTTTTCGATGGCAATTACATCACCGGTGACATCGACGAAGCCTATCTGCACAAGATCGAGCAAGCCCGTAATGACCTGAGCAAGGTCAAGACCAACGCGGTCAGCGCCATCATCGATCTCTACAACAACTGATTCATGCCGGCGTGGCAGCCTAGGCTGCCCGCGGCCGAGGTAAGAGCTATGACGACTGAATGGGATGCCGGACGGCTGGACAGCGATCTTCAAGGCGCCGGGCTCGATACGCTTGCGGTACGCGCCGGGCAACGGCGCACACCGGAAGCCGAACACGGTGAGCCACTGTTCTTCACTTCCAGTTATGTGTTTCGTAGTGCCGCCGATGCGGCGGCGCGCTTCGCCGGTGACGTGCCGGGCAATGTTTATTCGCGTTACACCAATCCCACCGTTCGCGCGTTCGAGGAGCGCATGGCGGCGCTCGAGGGTGCAGAGCAGGCGGTTGCCACGGCATCCGGCATGGCGGCCATCCTCGCCACAGTGATGAGCCTGTGCTCGGCAGGCGATCATGTGCTGGTATCGCGTAGCGTATTCGGCGCTACCGTTTCCTTGTTCGAGAAGTACTTGAAGCGTTTCGGTGTGCAGGTCGACTATGTGCCGCTCACCGATTTCGCTGCGTGGGAGTCCGCGTTCAAGGAGAACTCCAAGCTGGTGTTCGTTGAGTCGCCGTCCAACCCATTGGCCGAGTTGGTGGACATCGCTGCGCTGGCGCAGCTCTGTCACGCCAAGGGCGCGATGCTGGCCGTCGACAACTGCTTCTGCACACCGGTGTTGCAGCAACCGCTGGCATTGGGTGCCGATATCGTCATTCATTCCGCGACCAAGTACATCGATGGCCAGGGCCGTTGTCTGGGTGGTGTGGTTGCAGGTCGTAGCGAGCAGATGAAGGAACTGGTCGGTTTTCTGCGTACCGCCGGTCCGACGCTCAGTCCGTTCAACGCCTGGGTCTTCCTCAAGGGGCTGGAAACGTTGCGGCTGCGCATGCAGGCGCACTGTGTCAGTGCTCAGGAGCTTGCCGAATGGCTGGAGCAGCAGCCCGGTATCGAGCGCGTCTACTATGCGGGTTTGTCCAGCCATCCACAGCACGAGCTGGCCAAGCGTCAGCAGAAGGGGTTCGGTGCGGTGGTGAGTTTCGAGGTTGCTGGAGGCAAGGAGGCCGCGTGGCGCTTCATCGATGCGACTCGCCTGATCTCGATCACGGCCAATTTGGGCGACAGTAAGACCACAATCACCCATCCGGGCTCGACCACCCATGGTCGGCTGTCCGCCGAGGATCGCGCGACCGCAGGCATCTCTGACAGCCTGATTCGGGTAGCGGTCGGGCTGGAAGATGTTGCTGACCTCAAGGCCGATCTGGCTCGCGGTCTCTCAGCGCTCTAAGCCAAGTCATGAGGATGCCGTGCCGGGCCTGCGCAAGCAGGTCGGGCACGAGTGCTTGTG
The DNA here is from genome assembly GCA_030263805.2 of Pseudomonas sp. FeN3W. Classification (NCBI taxonomy): domain Bacteria; kingdom Pseudomonadati; phylum Pseudomonadota; class Gammaproteobacteria; order Pseudomonadales; family Pseudomonadaceae; genus Pseudomonas; species Pseudomonas sp. FeN3W. The sequence goes on along the minus strand of CP136010.1, from coordinate 838,836 downwards.
TCCTTTTTTCACTGACGCAGATCGATGGCCGGTGCCGGCTCGCCTCGTCCGTCGAACAGTTGTGCAGGATTCGCCGGCAGGATGCTGGGGTTGGCCGAATCCGTTTCGATGACCCGAATATCGCTGTATTTCTTCCCTGAAAGAGCGGCCAGACCGGCACGGTCGCGAATGACCGTAGGCCGCAGAAACACCATCAGGTTGCGTTTGACGTGGGTTTCCTGAGTCGAGCGGAACAGTGCGCCCAGAAAGGGAATGTCTCCGAGCAGCGGCACCTTGGCGTTGGTGCGGGTGACGTCGTCCTGAATCAGGCCGCCGAGCACGATGACCTGGCCATCCTCGGCAAGGATGGTGCTCTTGATTGCGCGCTTGTTGGTCACCAGGTCCACCGCCTGGGCCGTCAGGCTGGCGCTGGGCGCGATCGAGGAAATCTCCTGCTCGATCTGCAGGCGTAGCGTGGCGCCTTCGTTGATGTGCGGCGTCACCTTGAGGGTCACCCCGATATCCTGGCGCTCGATGGTGGTGAAGGGGTTGTTCGCGCCCGCGGCATCGGTGGTGTAGGAGCCTGTCTGGAACGGGACGTTTTGGCCGACAAGAATCTCGGCTTCCTGGTTGTCCAGCGTCAGCAGGCTCGGCGTCGACAGCAGATTGCTCTTGCTGTTGGACGACAGCGCGGTAATCAGTGCGCCGAAACTGCGAGTTCCAACGCCGATGATCGCGCCGTCGGGCAGGTTCTCCGGGATCTCGTTCTCGTTGATCGCATTGAGCACGCTACCGACCGAAATGCCGGTGTTGCCGAAACTGACGCCACCGGCTCCGCCAGTACTACCGCGCGCGTCGACCGCCCACTGCACGCCGAGGGCGTCGGTGATGTCACCGGAAACCTCGACGATGGCCGCTTCGACCATCACCTGCGCGCGGGGAACATCCAGCTGGCGAACGATGCTCTCCAAAGTGCCGATCAGCTCAGGATCGGCGAGCAGGACCAGGGCGTTCAGGCTTTCGTCGGCGCGGATGAGGATGTTCTGCGGCCGGGCAGTCGTGGCGGACTCGCCGCTTTCGGGGTTTTTCAGGCCCTCGGAAATATCGCCCAGGGTTTCGGCCAGGGATTTTGCATCGTTGTGACGCAAGCGAATGACGCGCGTATTGGCCGAGCGTGTGGTCGGCGTATCGAGGGACTGGGCCAGCGCTGCCAGCTTGCCGCGGGCCTCGCTGGGGCCGATGAAGATCAACCGGTTGGTGCGTGAGTCGGCGATGATCTGTACGCCGGAGGTGGTTTTCGCATCACCGCGCATCAGCGAGTTGCGCAGCACTTCGGCGATATCCATTGCCCAGCCGTGCTGCAGATTGAGCACGGCATAATCGTTGCTCTCAGCCCGATCGAGTTGCCGCACCAGATCCTCGATGCGCGCGATATTGGCGCTGCGATCACTGATGATCAGTGCATTGGCCGACGACACCGCAGCAAGATGGCCGAATTGCGGGACCAGCGGGCGGATCAGAGGTATCAGTTCGGCCGCAGAGGTGTGCTGCACCTGGATCACCCGGGTTTCCAGCTGATCGCCGCCGGTAGGCCCGCCGCCCGCTTCGGCCTTGGCCTCGGCGTTCGGAACTACCCGGGCGACATCGCCCTGAGTCAGCACGCTGAATCCGTGCGTGGCCATGACCGAGAGGAACAGCTGGTACACCTCGCTCAGCGACAGCGTGGCATTGGATACCACGCTGACTTGCCCCTTCACTCGCGGATCGACGATGAACGTCTGCCCACTGAGCTGACTGATCTGATCGATGAAGGCGCGGATGTCCGCATCCTTGAGGTTGATCGTCCAGCCGTCCTGTTGATTGGGGCTCGGCTCGATACCGGGTTCGACGGCAAGCAAAGGCAGCGGGGCGGCCAGCAGGCCGGTGGCGAGCAGGGCAAGCAACGGGCGCGAAAAAGGCTTCGGCATCGGTCAATTGTCTTCCGTGGGCTGGTCGTTGGCGGGGGCGGCACCGGGTTGGTTGACGGCTTCTTCCAGCTGCTGACGCAAGGCGTCCATCTGCTGCTGCATCAGCTGTGTCTCCTCGTCCGGTGGCTCGGCATAGGTTGGTTGATCCTGATAGGGCGCTTCGGTCATCTCTTCGGGAATGTAGCTTGGCGAGCGTACCTGAGGAAAATGCAGCACTTCGACGGTGCCGTTGCGCAACAGCTCCACGCGATCAGGGTAGACCTGATGCAGGCTCACGCCACTGGCCAGCTCTTCGCCCTGCCAGTAGAGCCGTGGCGGTTGCCCGTCGACCTGGACAATGGCACTGGAGCGCTGCGGATCCATGTGCACGAAGCTGCCGCGCAAGGTAAAGCCACTGGCAGCCGCAGTAGGCGCATAGGATTCAGAGGGGGGCGCCGAGCCGAACAGTATTTCCAGCCGCTGCATATCGGGCTGGCCCAGGTTGCCGGCTTGCTGCTCGTAGATGTCGGATGGAGCAGGGGCGCGAGACAGCTTCATCCATTGCTCGATCTGCATCGCGAGGTAGACCGCGAATACGCAGAGCAGCAGGGTACTGATGATGAGTGGAACGTAGCGGCGGTAGTTGTCCAGTTTTCCCGGTAGTGGCAAGCGAAATACTCCGTGGCGCTTTTGTTGTTCGGTTCCCTGTACACGGGTTGCCTCTGTCAGGCGATACAGCACTTTTTAGAACAATTTCGCGGATGCCGCAGCGAATTTACAGGCACTCTTGGCGAAACGATGGTGAAGGACCAAGGTTACAAAGCGACGTGGCAGCTCCAGTTGACCACAGTTCAGTAAAAAAAATTCAATGCTGTTGTTGACTTAGCTTAGGGGGGTGAGTAAATTGCGCGCCTCGCAAGGCGATCGGCTGATTAGCTCAGCTGGGAGAGCACCTGCATCACACGCAGGGGGTCGGCGGTTCGATCCCGTCATCAGCCACCAACCTTTGTGAGATTTCGGACGAAAGTCCGGCCGACGCGCAGCGGTAGTTCAGTCGGTTAGAATACCGGCCTGTCACGCCGGGGGTCGCGGGTTCGAGTCCCGTCCGCTGCGCCATATTACTCCGCTCACTTCCTTTGGAAGTGATGAGGCAAGAGAAGCTGCCCAAGGGCAGCTTTTTTTTGTGCCTATTGAAAAGCGCTGCCACCCCAGCATTGGTGGGCCCGGAGTTGGGCGCAGTCGGCAAAAACGAGCCGGCCTTGCGCCGCCAGTTCGCCGCTAATCAATCATAGGCAGCCCGACGACGGCAGTTGTGATCGCCCGGTGCCAGCGATTGGCGTGAAAAACAATGCGCTGCCTCGCTGCAAGTCCGCTAGGCTGGCCGTGGTCTCTACCCACAGTGATAGACGAACTCGCTGGCCGGGTTGGCGTAGACCCCGCCGGAATGCCGATCTGCTCGATCATGCCCTTGTTCATCACCACGATGCGATCGGCGCGGTACATCAGCTTCATCAGGCCCCGCCGTGCTGGCGGCCGAGCGATCACACAACCTTCAGCGCTCTGTCGTGAACGCATCACCCGTTGCTCGTCATGGCCTATCGCATTTGCCAAAGAGCGCGTCGAGCTCCGCTCCAGAGGCCGCGTTGGCAAAACCATCGAATCGTCCATGCTCGGCGATGGACCGTGCTGCTTGCAGAAAACCGGCCCATGCCGCTCGCGCCAAGGCCCCGCCGACGCTGATGCGCCTGACGCCGAGGTCGGCGAGGTCCTGAACGGTCAGGTCGCTGTTCCAGCCAATCAGTACATTGACCGGCTTTGGCGAGACTGCCGCGACGACGGCGCTGATCTGCTCGCGGGTTCTCAGGCCTGGTGCGTAAAGGCAGTCGGCGCCTGCGTCGGCATAGGCTTTCAGGCGTGCAAGTGTGTCGTCGAGATCAGGGCGATCCACGAAGAAGTTCTCGGCGCGCCCGATCAGCAATGTTTCGCCTCCGGTAGCGTCGATCGCCTCCCGTGCCGCGCACATTCGCTCGGTTGCCTCGGCAATCTCGCGTAACGGCTCGCGCGGGTCGCCTGTGGAATCCTCGATGGAAATACCCGCCACGCCGGTCCCGACCGCCATTTGCACGCTTTCGGCAACGCCTTCGGGCGTATCGGCGTAGCCACTCTCGAAATCGGCGTTCACCGGCAGATGGGTGGCTTGGACCATATAGCGCATATGGGCCAGGACCTCGTCGCGCGGCATCTGTCCGTCGGCACGGGCACACGACCAGGCGTAGCCAGAGCTGGTCGTCGCCAGCGCCTTGAAACCGAGACCTGCGAGGACGCTCGCGCTGCCGGCATCCCAGGGATTGGGCAGGACGAAGCAGCCCGATTGGTGCAGTGCACGAAAGGCGGCACGTTTTTGCGACACACTGGGATGGACCATGAACCCTCCTGGTTGGTGATATGGGTGGGGCTCGACGCTTTTCGATTCGCCGCAGCGCGTCGTCAAAGACTAGATGGGATAAGGCGTGCCGTGGTTGTCAGAACATGCGCTGCAGGAACCACAGCGCCAGTCATCCTCCTTGTGGAACGGTCGTGCCTATCGCGCCTTCGAGGTGTGCACTTATCTGTGCTAAGACGGTGCGTGGAGGCTGAAGAGGGTGGGTTTGATGACATGCGGCGCCAGCTTCACCCTGCACCTGCCTGTCTTACGCTCCGTTTGCGCTCGCGTACCCTGGCTTCTACAACGTAACGTGCAGCTACCAACCGCCCGGCAAAGCCATAACGAGGATTTGATGACGACCGACAAGCAGCAATTTGCCAGCGACAACTATTCCGGCATCTGCCCTGAAGCCTGGGAAGCCATGGCGAGGGCGAACCAGGGCCACGACAGGGCATACGGCGATGACCAATGGACCACCCGCGCGGCTGACCACTTCCGCGCATTGTTCGAGACCGACTGCGAGGTGTTCTTCGCCTTCAACGGTACGGCGGCCAATTCCCTGGCGCTGTCGTCCCTTTGCCAGAGCTACCACAGCGTGATCTGCGCCGACATTGCGCACATCGAGACGGACGAGTGCGGCGCGCCGGAGTTCTTCTCCAACGGCTCCAAGCTGCTGCTCGGCAAGACCGAGCAAGGCAAGCTGACGCCCGCGGCCATCCGTGAGATCGCCCTCAAGCGCAAGGATATCCACTACCCCAAGCCGCGCGTGGTCAGCCTGACCCAGGCCACGGAAATCGGTACCGTCTACCAGCCCGCCGAGCTGCGTGCCATCAGTGATACTTGCAAGGACCTTGGGCTGCACTTGCACATGGACGGCGCGCGCTTCGCCAATGCCTGTGCTCATCTGGGCATGTCGCCCGCCGAACTGAGTTGGAAAGCTGGCGTCGACGTGCTCTGTTTCGGCGGCACCAAGAACGGCATGGCGGTCGGCGAGGCCATCCTGTTCTTCAATCGCGAACTGGCCACCGATTTCGAGTACCGCTGCAAGCAGGCTGGCCAGCTCGCCTCCAAGATGCGTTTTCTTTCGGCACCGTGGGTCGGGCTTCTGGAAAACGGCGCCTGGCTCAGGTACGCCGAACACGCCAACCATTGTGCCCAGCTGCTGGCCGAGTTGATTCAGCAGTTGCCGGGCGTAGAGCTGATGTTTCCGGTGCAGGCCAATGGCGTCTTCGTCAGCCTGCCGCCATCGGCGCTGGAGGCACTGAGAAACCGCGGCTGGATGTTCTACACCTTCATCGGCGTTGGCGGTGCACGCTTCATGTGCTCGTGGGACACCAGCGAAGCGCGGGTACGCCAACTGGCCGATGACATACGTGCGGCCGTAACCGACGCCCTGTAGCCGCGGACGATGTGGTGGCCGTTCGAAGTGTCCTCGGAAATGTGCGGGCAGCGGCTATTTGAAACCTTGCGCGTTTGGAAGGTCGGCGCAGTGATGTCGCGAGGCTAGATTCTGGTTTGTTCGAGCAAGGCGTTGCGAAACGCCTGTGCCACAGGCCCGAGTGGCTCGTCCAGCCGGTGCGCTAGGTAGGCTTCGGATTGCACTTCGCTGTTTCTGCCAAGGTCGGGAATGGCGACGCGCGCCAGCCGCCCTGAAGCCAGATCATCCTCGACCAGCCATGCCGGGAGCCGTCCCCAGCCGAGCCCGGCGCGAATCAGCGCGGCCTTCGCCTCCTGGGTGTTCACCCGACAGGTGAAGGGCGACAGAACGCCGAATGAGCGGCCCTCGGAGAGTGGCGTGGGATCGGTAAGCACGATCTGCAGATGACCGGCGAGATCCGGCACGCCGAGTGGTGCTCGGCTGCCGAGTTCGGCCAACGGATGATCGCTGCGTATGACGGCGATCTGGCCAATCGAGCCGATCGCCTCCAGCGCCAGCCGGGGATTGTGAAAATCCTCGCCGACGATGATCGCGAGCGTGCAGCGCCTCTCATCCAGCGCTGCGATGGGGCCACCCAGGGCCTGTGAATCCAGGCGAAAGCTGGTGGAAGGAAAGTCGACGCTGGCCCGGGTGATGGCTTGCGCCACCGATTCGATCGGAAACAGCGTGTCCACCACCAGGGTTAGTTCCAGCTCGACGCCGGCACCCAGCGCGTGCGCCCGAGCACGCATGGCATCGGCGCGCAACAGGATGTCGCGAGCGTGGGCCAGCAGTGCCTGACCTTCCTGAGTGAGGACGGGGCGGTAACCGCTGCGATCGAACAGCTGCAGACCCAGTTCCATCTCCAGATTCGCGATGGCGTGGCTGATGGCCGATTGCACGCGCAGCAGTCGTGCCGCGCCGGAGCGAAAGCTGCCGCTGTCGGCCACGGTCACGAAGGTACGAATCTGATCCAGTGTCATGCCATCGAGCATGATCTACTCCATAGATCGAGTTGATCGAAATTTAATCACTCCGCGAGAGCGTTTTTAGTCATTAGCCTGACTCCAGTCAATGCCATCGGAGGACTGCAGCAATGACGAACGTACTGGTGCTTTATTACTCATCCTATGGGCATGTCGAGGCGCTTGCCCATGCCGTCGCCGAGGGCGCGCGCGAGGCAGGTGCGCTGGCAGATGTCAAGCGAGTGCCCGAACTCGTTCCGCAAGAGGTCGCGCGGAATGCGGGATACAAGATGGACCAGCCCGTGAATACGGCGACCGTGGCGGAGTTGCCGAACTACGACGCCATCGTGATCGGCACGCCGACCCGTTTCGGCAACATGGCCGCGCAGATGAAGAACTTTCTCGATCGATGTGGCGGGCTATGGGCCGAGGATCGGCTGGTCGGCAAGGTGGGCAGCGTCTTCACCTCGACCGGCAGCCAGCACGGGGGCCAGGAAAGCACGATTCTGGCGACGCACACCGTACTGCTTCATCTGGGGATGGTCGTGGTCGGTCTGCCCTACAGCTTCAAGGGGCAGCTGCGGATGGATGCGATAACCGGTGGCACGCCCTATGGCGCCTCGACACTGGCCGATGACGGCAGCGGCGGTGACCGCCAGCCGAGCGAAAATGAACTGCAGGGCGCCCGCTACCAGGGTTGGCATGTCGCTCGCGTGGCCGCCGCACTTGCCGCCAACCCGGTCGGGGTGCCTGAATGAATGCCGCCAGGCAGCTGCGCGTGAGCCTGGTCGTCTGGATCGTGCTCGGCTGTGGAATCGTGGCGGCTCTGCACCTGGGCAAGGCTGCCATTGCCACGCCGTCGCTACAGGCGGACCTTGGGGTCGATCTCGCCGGGGCCGGCTGGCTGACCGGCATATTCGCGGTGCTTGGCTTGCTCGGGGGGGCGGCGTCCGGTGCGGTGGTGGCAGCAGTCGGAGATCGGCGGGCCCTGCTGTTGGGCCTTGGGATCACGGCAGTTGCCGGCGTCGCGGGCGCCACGGCGCCGTCATTCGCGCTGTTGCTGATTTCCCGACTGCTGGAGGGGCTCGGATTCCTGCTCATCATCGTCGCCGGGCCGGCGATTCTGCAGCGGCTGACGACCGGCTCGGCGCGGGACAGCGCCTTCTCGCTGTGGAGTTGCTTCATGCCGAGCGGGATGGCGCTGGCCATGGTCGCCGGGCCGCTGTTCCAGACGTGGCAGGGGTTATGGTGGTCGGGTTCGGCGCTGGCGGTGGTGGCTGCGGCCGCGGTGGCCTGTTGCATACCCGCCGGCGTTTCGCCCGGCGTACCCGGACGGATATTGGTAAATATTCGACGCGTGCTGTTTTCCCGAGTCAGCGTTTTGCTGGCGATTTGTTTTGCGCTGTACAGCCTGATGTTCTTTGCCCTGTTCAGCTTTCTGCCGGTTCTGCTGATGGAGCGCATGGATATCTCATATCGGAGTGCGGGGCTGTTGAGCTCGCTCGCCAGCGTGATCAATGTCAGCGGCAACCTTGCCGCGGGCTATCTGCTCACGCGCGGGGCCGGGCGTGGTTCGCTGATTCTGTTTGCCAGCGGCGTCATGGGGGCGGCGGGGCTTGGCATATTCCTGGGCTGGTTCGAACCGCAGACGACCTTTCTGCTGTGCCTGCTGTTTTCAGCCGTAGGTGGGTTGATCCCGGCCACGCTGCTGGCATCCGCACCGTTGGCCGCACGGGATACCTTTCTCGTTCCGATTGCGGTCGGCCTGATGATGCAGGGCAGTAATCTGGGGCAGTTGCTGGGCCCGGTACTGGTCGGCGGCGTGACCGCGGCTTTCGGCTGGAACGCCGCTGGCCCGGTTGTGCTGCTTGCGGCGCTGGCCGCTGGTGTGACCGCACTTGTTTTGCCAGCAGCACTGCGGCGCAGCGAGCCGGCGAAGAAGGGCATCCTTGGGCGTTCCAGAAGCGGCGACGTGCAGTGCTGATCCGAGATGCGTGCCGAGCCTCGCTTGGGAAAGGGGCACCCTCATTGCAGAGGCGCCCTGAAACAGGGCTCGGCTGTGAACCGTGAGCCGTAATGGTGCATGGTTGCAAGCTGTAGGCAGGGCAAAGGTCCGCCTCATGGCTATGTGCTATGTATGGAGCGTTTCTTGCTGAGCATCGCTTTTCTGCCTTTTTCTGCTGACCCGGGCGTCAGCCTCGGCATTGTCGCGGCTCCAGGGTCATTGCAGGATCACCCATGCCAAGCCCAGATCAATGACCCAAGAACCCTCTGCCAGAACCAACCGTCGGAGCAGCCTGCTCACCTGTGAAGTGCTGGACCGCTCGCGCGTGCTCGACACGCTGGTCAACAACCTCGAAGGCATGGCCTACCGCTGTCGCAACGACGCGCCCTGGACGATGATCTTCGTCAGCCAGGGCTCGCAGGGCTTGTGCGGCTACAGTGCCGCAGAGCTGGTCGATGACAACGGCATCTCATGGGAGCGCATCACCCGCCCTGATGACCGGCTTCGCGTCCGTCGCTGCATCGATAATGCCGTCGCCGGAATGGGGCGATTCACCGTGCATTACCGGATCCTCACCGCCGCAGGTAACCTCAAATGGGTCATCGAGCGCGGCGTCGCGGTGCCGGACGAGCAGGGCGAGATCGTGGTGGAGGGCTTCATCGAGGACATCACCGCCCAGAAGGCCGTGCTCGAAGCGCTGGAACAGGCCGAACTGCGTTATCGCAGCATCTTCGAGAACGCTTCGGAGGGCATTTTTCAGTCCACGCGCGATGGCCGTTACCTGGCCGCCAATCCTGCGTTGGCGCGCATTTACGGATACGACAGTGCGTCCGAACTGGTGGCCGATCTCGCTGACATAGAGCGTCGCCTGTATGTCGAGGGCGGGCGTCGCGAAGTGTTCTGTCAGCTGATGGAGCTGCAGGGCGAGGTGCTCAACTTCGAATCCGAGGTCTATCGGCGCGACGGCACGCGCATCTGGATATCCGAGAACGCGCACGTGGTGCGAGGCGCCAGCGGCGAGTTCATCTGCTACGAAGGCACCGTGCAGGACATCTCCGAGCGCAAGCATTATCAGCAGCAGCTCGAGCGTCAGGCCAACCATGATCTGCTGACCGGCCTGCCCAATCGCATCCTGCTCAACGACCGCATCGACCAGGGCCTGGCCCGTGCGGCCCGCCTGGGCTACTACCTGACGCTGGTGTTCATCGATCTGGACAACTTCAAGTTCATCAACGACGGCCTCGGGCACGTCGCCGGTGACGAGCTGCTCAAGAGTATTGCGGCGCGGCTGGCCGGTAGCCTGCGTGGCTCCGATACCGTGGCGCGGGTCGGCGGTGACGAGTTCGTGCTGGTGCTCAGCGATCACTACCGCATCAGTACGGTGATTTCGTTATTGGAACGTGTGCTGAACGAGATCCGCCGGCCGGTCATGCTCGCTGGCCGTGAATTTCAGGTCGGTGCCAGCCTCGGGGTGGCGATGTTTCCCGATGACGGCGAGGACGCGCAGACCCTGCTCAAGCACGCCGATATCGCCATGTACGCGGCGAAGAAGCGTGGGCGCAATAATTTCCAGTTCTTCACCCATGATCTCAACCGGATCGCCGATGAGCGTCTGAATCTCGAAGCGGCCATGCGCATGGCGCTGGAGCGCAACGAGTTGTCGGTGCATTACCAGCCGAAGGTCGATGCGTCACGGCGGATCGTCGGTGTCGAGGCACTGGCACGCTGGACCCACGCGGAGCTGGGGGTGATCGGGCCGGATCGCTTCATCCCGGTGGCGGAGGAGAGCGGACTGATCATGCCGCTGACGTTAGCCATCCTGCGTCGTGCCTTCACCGATGCGCGTCAGTGGAATGAGGGGCGCGCCACGCCGCTGCTGGTCGCGGTGAATTTGTCACCGCTGTTGTTTCTTGGCGACGATGTGGTCGAACGCATCCTCGCAGTGCTCGACGAAGTAGGGCTGCCACCGACTCAGGTGGAATTGGAAATCACCGAAACCGTGTTCCTCGGGGATGGCACCCGCGCGGTATCAATTCTCGCCGAGTTCAAGGCGCGGGGCTTTCGCTTGGCGATGGACGATTTCGGTACCGGCTACTCGGCGCTCAGCTATCTGCGGCGTTTTCCGCTGGACATCATCAAGATCGATCGCTCGCTGGTCACCGGGCTCGAACAGGAGGAGGAAGTGGCGATGATCGCCCGTGCCGCCATTTCGCTGGGCAAGAGCCTGCACAAGACGGTGGTCGCCGAAGGGGTCGAAAACGCCGCGCAGTTCGATTTCCTGCGTTGCAACGGTTGCGACGAGTTCCAGGGCTACCTGCTCTCACGCCCACTGCCGGCGGCGCAGATCACCGCATTGCTTGCGGCCGATGGCGTGATCCGCTTCTAGCTTTTGCCGGGGATGGCACCGTTCTGCCAGAGCTGCATCAGTTCCTGTGGCGCTCGATCCTCGGCGATCTGCAGGATCAGCTCGGCGTCGGTGTCTTCGCGGCGGTAGTGCAGTTCGACCCGGAAGAAGCGCTGATCGCCGGCGCCGACATTCTTGCTGGCGACCGGCAGGCAGCGTTCGACCACCGAGCAGAGGCCGCGGCGCTGCTCGGCATCGCAGTCGGCGAATTCGATCTGTCGGGTTCGCGCCAGGCCTGGCGCCGCGACGAAACCGCCCTGGCGCGATACGCGCAACGAGGTTTCCGGTCCCAGTGCTGGCATCTTCATCCTGCCTCCTCAGCGCAGTGTTACGCCCACTGACGTCCAGGCTTCATACAGCGCCTGAACCTGAGGCGACTGACGACCGTACAGCTGCGCCGCATGGCTCAGCGTCACACCGGCAAAGGTTGCGAAGTCCGCATCATTGGGCAGTTGTGGATCACAGATGGTGGCGTACCAGATTCGTCCGGCCTGCTCCCAGGCGTAGCCACCCAGCGCCATGGCCGCAAGGTAGAAGGCGCGGTTGGGGATGCCGGAATTGAGATGCACGCCACCGTTGTCGTCGCGGGTCTCGATGAAGTCACGCATGTGTGCAGGCTGCGGATCGCGACCGAGCAGCGGGTCGTCGTAGGCGCTGCCCGGGTTGGCCATGGAACGCAGCGCAACGCCGTTGACCTTGTCGGTGAGCAGCTCGGCGCCGACCAGCCAATCGGCCTCCGCCGCGGTCTGGCCGAGCGCGTGCTGCTTGGTCAGCACGCCGAACACATCCGAGACCGATTCGTTGAGCGCCCCGGGCTGGTTGAAATAGACCAGCCCGGCTTCGCTCTCGATCAGGCCGTGGGTCAACTCGTGGGCCACCACGTCCAGCGAGCGGGTGAAGCGCTGGAACAGCTCGCCGTCGCCATCGCCGAACACCATCTGTTCGCTGTTCCAGAACGCGTTCTCGTAGCCCTGGCCGTAGTGCACGGTGCCGATCAACGGCATCCCCAGGTCATCGATCGAGTCGCGCTGGAAAACCTGCCAGAAGAATGTGTAGGTCGCGCCAAGCGCGTCGTAGGCTTCGTCCACCGCTGCATCGCCGGAGGCCGGCTGGCCTTCGCGACGTCGCAGGGTACCCGGCAGTTGCATCTGCTGCTCGGCGTCATGGATTCGCCGGTTTGGGTGGCCGGGCGTGCGCAGCTCGCCAAGCTCGGCGATGGCCGTGGGCCGCGGCGGGCCGGGATTGGGCAGCAGGCTCTGCACGTGATGCAGCGTCTGTTGAGCGCAGCCGCGCTGGTAGGGCGAGCCGCGATCGATGATGCGGTCGAGAATGTATGGCGGGATGAAGGCATGGATCGGCACCGGCGGTACTCCAAGGCTGACGCGGCTACGACCAGCATAGACCGCTGGCGCGCGATGGCTCGACCGCCGATCCAGAGGGCGCGACGAGATGGCACGGCATACGTGGTGCACCCTTGGCGCGTTCTGCTGTCACTTGTGCTGGACCCCGTTTTTACCGTCATAGACGACGCGGGCGCTCATTTGACGAGGAGTTGTTGCCCATGTTCGGATTGGAAGCACTAGAACTGGCGCGCGTCCAGTTCGCTTTCACCATCACCTTTCACATCATCTTTCCGGCGATCACCATCGGGCTCGCCAGCTTTCTCGCCGTGCTCGAGGGGCTTTGGCTGAAGACCCGGCAGGAGGTCTATCGCGACCTCTATCACTTCTGGCTGAAGATCTTCGCGGTCAATTTCGGCATGGGCGTGGTGTCGGGAATCGTCATGGCGTACCAGTTCGGCACCAACTGGAGTGCCTACTCCGAGTTCGCCGGCAGCGTCACCGGGCCGCTGCTGGCCTATGAGGTGCTGACCGCGTTCTTCCTGGAAGCGGGTTTCCTCGGGGTCATGCTGTTCGGCTGGAATCGGGTCGGCGAACGCCTGCATTTCTTCTCCACGCTCATGGTAGCCGTGGGCACGCTGATTTCGACCTTCTGGATTCTGGCGTCCAACAGCTGGATGCACACGCCCCAGGGCCACGAGATCATCGACGGCATCGTGGTGCCGGTGGACTGGCTGGCGATCATCTTCAACCCGTCGTTCCCTTACCGACTGGCGCACATGGCTGTCGCCGCGTTCCTCGCCACGGCATTCTTCGTCGGCGCGTCGGCAGCCTGGCAACTGTTGCGCGGCAAGGACAACCCGGCGATCCGCAAGATGCTTTCGATGGCCATGTGGATGGCTCTGCTGGTGGCGCCGGTGCAAGCGGTGATCGGCGATTTTCATGGGCTGAATACCCTCGAATATCAGCCGGCGAAGATCGCCGCGATGGAAGGGCACTGGGACAACTCCGAAGGTGGGCCTACGCCGCTGTTGCTGTTCGGCTGGCCGGACATGGAGGCCGAGGAAACGCGCTACAAGATCGAGATTCCCTATCTCGCCAGCCTGATCCTCAATCACAGCCTGACCGAACCGATTCCGGCGCTGAAGGACTTCCCGCCCGAGGACCGGCCGAACTCGACGATCGTGTTCTGGACGTTCCGCATCATGGTCGCGCTCGGCCTTCTGATGATCGTCACCGGTATCTGGAGTCTGCTGTTGCGGCGGGGCGACCGGATGTACAGCTCACGCGCGTTCCTGCGGCTGGTGTTGCTGATGGGGCCTTCCGGGCTGATCGCCATCTTGGCTGGCTGGTACACCACCGAGATCGGGCGTCAGCCCTGGGTGATCTACGGCCTGATGCGCACCGCCGATGCCGTATCCAATCACGGCGCCGGCCAGCTGGGGCTCACTCTGGCGATGTTCGTGATCGTCTACTTCGCCGTGTTCGGGGTGGGCATGGTGTACGTCCTGCGCCTGGTGCGCAAAGGCCCGGTGATCAGCGAAGGGCGTGGGAAAGGTACCGGTGGGCCCGGCGAGGCGCGCACGCCAATGCGTCCGATATCCGCAGCGGACGAGGCGCTTCCACACGAGCACGGCGACCAACTGGGCGAGAGGAATTGAATCCATGGGTATCGATCTTTCACTGATCTGGGCGGTGATCATCATCTTCGGCATCATGATGTACGTGGTGATGGACGGTTTCGATCTCGGCGTCGGCATCCTCTTTCCCTTTGTGCAGGACGCCTCGGAGCGCGACGTGATGATGAACACCGTCGCGCCGATCTGGGATGGCAACGAAACCTGGCTGGTACTCGGCGGCGCAGGGCTGTTCGCCGCGTTTCCGCTGGCCTATTCGGTGGTGCTGTCCGCGCTCTATCTGCCGATCATCTTCATGCTGATGGGGCTGATCTTTCGTGGCGTGGCGTTCGAGTTCCGCTTCAAGGTGGCTCGCGAGCGCCAGCATGTCTGGGACAGGGCCTTCATTGGCGGCTCGCTGGTCGCGACCTTCTTTCAGGGCGTGGTGCTTGGCGCGTTCATCAGCGGGTTGCCGGTCGAGGACCGGGCCTATGCCGGCGGGGCGCTGGACTGGTTGACGCCATTCTCGCTGTTCTGCGGACTGGCGCTGATCGTTGCCTATGCGCTGCTCGGCTGCACCTGGCTGATGATGCGTACCGCCGGCGACCTGCAACGGCGCATGCACGATATCGGCATTCCGCTGGTGTGGGCGGTGCTGGTGGTTACCGGCATCGTCAGCTTGTGGACGCCGCTGACCCATCCGGATATCGCCGAGCGCTGGTTCAGCATGCCGAACCTGCTGTATTTCATGCCGGTTCCGGTGCTGGTGCTGCTCTGCGCATTCGGACTGCTGCGCTCGATTCAGCGCTACGCCAACTACACGCCATTCCTGCTGACGCTGGCGCTGATCTTCCTCGGCTACAGCGGTCTGGGCATCAGCCTCTGGCCAAACATCATTCCTCCGTCGGTGAGCATCTGGGAGGCGGCCGCACCGCCTCAGAGTCAGGGCTTCACCCTGGTCGGAGCACTGCTCATTCTGCCGCTGATCCTGATGTACACGGCCTGGAGCTACTACGTGTTCCGCGGCAAGGTCAGTGCCGAGGATGGGTATCACTGATGGCTGATCTGGATAACAAGCCGCCCGTACAGCCTGAGCAGCGCCCGCTCTGGAAGCGCATGAGCTGGCTGGTGCTGATCTGGAGTGGAAGCGTGCTGGCGCTCGGCATCGTCGCCTGGCTGCTGCGCCTGGCGATGAATGCGGCGGGGTTGTCTTCACCCTGAAGGCGCGCCCCGGTTTGGGGCGTGCCACTCGCGCGTGCCCCGTGATCTGGCCGCGGGCGGGACTCGAAGCACGTCACGATTCCTTCATTTGCCGGTTGTAGCCTGCTGGCATGAACCTTGATGCACAGACAGGCATCAGGCCTTGGGCAACCGCCGACAATTGAGGAATCTAGCGATGGACGACTACCAGGACGAGCTACTGGAATGGCATGCCGCTGAGCAGGATCACCCGGACTGTGCCGAGGATGCGGTCGAACTCTGAGCGCCGCTCGCGTATGCGCCGTTCACGCGCCGCGCCGCTGCGCCCGGCGATAGTCTCCCGGCGTCTGCCCGCTCCAGCGCTTGAAGGCACGCTGAAACGCTTCGGCTGAGGAAAAACCAAGCAGCCAGGCGATCTCGCCGAAAGCGGATTCGGTGTCGCGAATGTAGGCCATCGCCAGGTCGCGGCGGGTGTCGTTGAGGATCGCGCGATAGCTGCTGTCTTCCTCGGCCAGCTTGCGTCGCAGTGTCCAGGCCGGCATTTGCAGACGTGCAGCGATCTGTTGCAGGTCTGGCTCCTGGCCCTTGAGCATCGGCCCGAGAATCTGTGCGACCCGCTCGCGCAGACTGCGGGTGCGGGTGCGCCGTTCCAGTTCGGCTTCACACAGCTCCAGCAGATGCCGCCAGGTGCCGGGGCAATGATCCGGGTTGCGCAACGCCAGGCTGCGCTGATCCAGCTGCAGCTGATTCGCTTCGGCGCTGAAGATTACCGGCCGGCCGAACTGCTCGTCGTAGCGCGAGGCATAGTCAGGGGCTTCGAACTCGATGTGGATCGCCATCGGCACCAGCGGCTGACCGCTCAAGCGGCTGAGCTGCGAGATCCAGCTGGCGAGCACGGTATCGACGACGAAGCGGTTGTAGGCGTTGTAAGGACTGATGGAATAGAAGCGCAGCCAGGCGCCTGACGCATCTTCGTGAAAACTCGAACTGCCGCGGTAGTTGGATGCGTACAGCGCCTCGTAGCGGATCAGTGCCCTTGCCGCTTCGCGCACGGTGGGCGCCTGAGCGGCGGTCAGCCCGGCGAGGCCGAGGTGCCCGGGCTTGCGCAGGCGGCCCATCTCCAGGCCCAGAGCTGGATCGCCAGCCAGCTGGATGGCCGAATGCCCGAGCCGCATGTAACGGGGGATCGAGAGGCGGGCATGCGGCTCAGCGAGCCGCTCGCCATCCAGTCCGTAGGCCAGCAAAAGCGGCTGAGGGTCATGGCCGTACAGCTGCAACGCATCGTTGAGGCTGTGCAGAAAACCGACCGACAGATCGCCCAGGCGCACCCGTTGCGCATTCATGGGGTGCTGCCGAGCCATTGATTGCGTACCTGGACCGGGACGCCGTGGCCCGGGGGCGCCGGGCGGCGCGGCGAGCCGAGCAGATTCCAGGGCAAGGCGAGGGTACGCACGGCCATGTGCGGTCTTGCGCTGAGCGCGTCGGAATGTGTACTGCCACAGCTCGCATGCGGATCTGCCAGCGCGCCGGGTACAGCCAGCAGTTTCGCTTCGGCAGGCGGTTGCTCGAGGTAGGCATCGCAGCCCAGCAGCACTGCCAGCGAGCCCGCCGGTGTTTCAATCAGCCGTCGACGCTCGGGGATGGGGGCAACGCTGAAGCGGCGTTCGTAACGGCTCAACGCCTGCTTGTACTGCAGCGTTCCGAGGGGCTTGCCGCGACCGTCAAAGGTCAGGCTTACCTGGCGCAGCGGGCCATCGCCGATCATCAGTTGATCGTTCTCCAGATAGGGCTCCGGCAGCACGATCGAGCCAGCCACCAAGGTAACGCCGAACTCTCTGGCGAGGCCGCCGAAGACGTTCTGGTATTCCTCTGCCATCTGTCGGGCCTTGAGTCGCAACACCGCACCGGTACGCCGATCGTCGCCCTGATTATCCGGCAGTGCGCGCAGATAGCTGCCGGGATTGCTGAGCGCCATCCACTGCATCGCATCGCGCAGGGTGCGGGCCTGCTGCACTTCCGGCTTCTCGCCCAGGGCGAACAGGCCAGTGCCAACGTGTTCGGGGAGCACCACGACGGTTCGCTCGCTGAGCATTCCGGCTTCGGCCGCCTGCTTGAGGTAGGTGCGAAACTTGAGTTGCAGCCGCTCGCGGCTCTGGTAGTCGGCTGGCTGCAGCCGCGTCTCGATGCCCAGCAGGTTGCCTGCGCTTCCGGCCTGCCCGTGGTCCTCGATGGGTAGCGTACGCAGATCGGACAGCAGTGGGCCGCTACGACGGTCTTGCGTCCAGTCGAGGTAGACGGCAAATGAGGCTGCGGCGAGGACGAGCAGCAGCACGATATTGATTGAGGTGCGCATGTGAGGCAGGGCAGTGAGGGATTGCGTCAGCGTAGGTAACGCGGCGCCTGTTGCCAAGCTTTTTGCGCAGAAGGATCAAAAAGTTGTCACTTTGGATCATTGAGTGCAGCACCTTCGCTGTTTATCGTCGCTGCATACCGACCGTAGCCCCATGAGGCTCGGCACTCGTCATGATGAGGATGCTTCGATGACCGCTTTCCCGAAACTGCTGGCTCCGCTCGATCTGGGCTTTACCACCTTGCGCAACCGTACCCTGATGGGATCCATGCACACGGGCCTGGAGGAAATGCCCAACGGCTTCGAGCGGATGGCGGCATTCTTCGCTGAGCGCGCTCGCGGTGGTGTCGGCCTGATCGTCACCGGTGGCGTCGGCCCCAATGAGGAAGGCTCGGTACGCGCCGGGGCGGCCAAGTTGTCCACGCCGGAGGAGGCCGAAGAGCACAAGATCGTTACCCAGGCGGTTCACGAAGCTGGCGGCAAGATCTGCATGCAGATCCTGCATGCCGGGCGTTACGCCTACAGCCCGCAGCTGGTGGCGCCGAGCGCTATCCAGGCGCCGATCAATCCGTTCACCCCGCGCGAACTGGACGAGGAGGGCATCGAGAAGCAGATCCGCGACTTCGTCAACTGCGCAAGCCTGGCCCAGCAAGCCGGTTATGACGGCGTCGAGATCATGGGTTCGGAAGGCTACTTCATCAACCAGTTCCTGGTGGCGCACACCAACCACCGCACCGATCGCTGGGGAGGCAGCTACGAGAATCGCATGCGCCTGCCGGTGGAGATCGTGCGCCGCGTGCGCGAAGCGGTGGGCAGCGACTTCATCATCATCTATCGCCTGTCGATGCTCGACCTCATCGAAGGCGGCAGTGTCTGGGAAGAGGTGGTGCAGCTGGCCAAGGCCATCGAGCAGGCGGGGGCCACGCTGATCAATACCGGCATCGGTTGGCACGAGGCGCGGATTCCGACCATCGCCACCAAGGTGCCACGCGCCGCGTTCACCAAGGTGACCGCGAAGCTGCGTGGCGAGGTGAGCGTTCCGCTGATCACCACCAACCGGATCAATACCCCGGAGGTCGCCGAACAGGTGCTGGCCGAAGGCGATGCGGACATGGTCTCCATGGCGCGGCCGTTCCTCGCCGATCCGGAATTCGTCAACAAGGCCGCCGCCGGTCACAGCGAGCGCATCAACACCTGCATCGGCTGCAACCAGGCCTGTCTGGACCACACCTTCAGCGGCAAGCTGACCACCTGCCTGGTCAATCCGCGTGCCTGCTACGAAACCGAACTGAACTACATCCCCACTACCGCGGTGAAGAAGATCGCCGTCGTCGGTGCCGGGCCTGCGGGGCTCGCCGCTGCGACCATCGCGGGCGAGCGCGGTCATGAGGTGACGCTGTTTGATGCGTCCGCTGAAATCGGCGGGCAGTTCAACGTTGCCAAGCGGGTGCCGGGCAAGGAGGAGTTCTACGAAACCCTGCGCTACTTCCAGAACCGCCTCGAAGAAATTGGTGTCGAGGTTTGCCTGAATACCCGCGCGACGGTGGAAACGCTGCTGGCCGGTGGCTTCGATGAAATCATCCTGGCGACCGGGATCGCGCCGCGCGTGCCGGCAATTCCCGGGATCGACCATCCGAAGGTGATCGGTTACCTGGATGCGATTCTGGAGCGCAAGCCGGTCGGCCAGCGTGTCGCGGTGATCGGCGCAGGCGGCATCGGCTTCGACGTGTCGGAATACATCACCCATGACGGCGAATCCACCAGTCTGGATCGTGAGGCCTTCTGGAAAGAGTGGGGCATCGATCTCGGGCTGTCGGTGCGCGGCGGTATCGCCGGCATTCAGCCGGCTCCGCATGCGCCGAAGCGTCAGGTCTATCTGCTGCAGCGCAAGAAGTCCAAGGTGGGTAACGGTCTGGGCAAGACCACTGGCTGGATCCACCGCACCGGCCTGAAGAACAAGCATGTGCAGATGCTCAATTCGGTGGAGTACCTGCAGATCGATGACGCCGGCCTGCACATCCGCGTGGGCGAAGGCGAGCCGCAGGTACTGCCGGTGGATACGGTGATTCTCTGCGCGGGGCAGGAGCCGTTGCGTGAGCTGCAGGAAGGTCTTGAAGCCGCTGGCGCTCGGGTGCACCTGATCGGTGGCGCCGACGTCGCCGCCGAACTGGACGCCAAGCGCGCGATAAATCAGGGCTGTCGCTTGGCTGCGGCGCTCTAAGGTCTGTTTCCGCTTCGTCGCAAACCGCGTTGTTGCGCCAAATGGCTCCGGCGCGGCCGCGTACGAAACGGGAACAGACCCTGGGTCATCGATACATCCGCAAAGAGGATCACGCATGGACACTGCAATCGCGCTGCAACCGGGGGCTGCCAACAGTCTGCAGGCCTGGCACCGAATGATCGCTGAGCGAGACCTGAGCCGGCTGCCGGAGCTGCTGCATCCGCAGGCGGTGTTTCGCTCGCCGATGGCGCACAAACCGTACGAGGGGGCAGCGGCGATGAACCTGATCCTCAACACCGTGCTGCAGGTTTTCGAGGATTTCCGCTATCACCGTGAACTGGCCAGCGCCCAGGGCATGGATGTGGTCCTCGAGTTCAGCGCCCGGGTGGGCGATCGTGAGCTCAAGGGCATCGACATGATCCGCTTCGATGGCGAGGGGAAAATTGTCGAATTCGAGGTCATGATCCGGCCCATGAGCGGCTTGCAGGCCTTGGGTGACGAGATGAAGCGACGTCTCGCTGCCTACAGCGGCAAGTGATTTAGCTAAGCTCATCGCAAATCCGCTGGGCGCCTGCTCGAACGGCGCCCGATGCGGCGACTCCCTGCCAACCCAGTCACATTGCCTGCGCGAACATTTCCCCTAAACTTGCGGCACCGACGGGACGACGGCATCGGATGGCCACTCGTTTCGCTAATCGCTGGCTCGCAGTTGCGGGCGATAAAGGAAATCGAGCATGCAGAACAAACCGCAGATGGTCGAAGCCGTCCTGTTTTTCAATGAGGGCTCCATCTGCAAGGAAATGCTGTATCCCGAATTCGAAGCGGTGCTGGATGGGGTGGTCGCGCTACCCGAATTCGCAGACCTCCAGATGCATGCCGTCTACGTAATGATCAATCCGCGGCTGCAGGTGCGTGCCGCGGTATTTTTCTGCCTCGACTTCAATGACGACGGCTCTGCCGACGCCGGTTGGAACATTCCTCTGCGTCAGTTGGCCGAGCGTACCGGGCGTGGTCCGGACATGGGGGCCGGGCCGATTCGCCTGGCCTGCCGCAGTCAGTGCCCGGTTTCCTGGCACCAGATGCACATGTGGGACCCCAAGTTCGGTCCCGAACGCAACGATCTGGTTGTGTTGCGCGAGACCATCAAGCGCAACCAGCTCGGCCTGCTGGTCGAAGAGGAGACGCCTCAGGCTGTACCTGCGGAACGTCTGCAGATGGTCGCCGAAGACACCTGGTATGCAGCCGAGGCCGGCAAGGACGCAGCCGCGAAACGCTCCGAAAGCCATGAGCGTGAGCAGCGGCAGAAGGCTGCGCTGCTGATCAAGCAACAGCGCCAACGCATCACCAACCTCGAGCGTCTGCGCGAAGAGGACGTCCTCAAGCTCACAACTGCCGCGGAGAAGGAACGCAAGGCGCTGCAGGAGGAGATCCGCACGCTGCAGCAGCAACTGCAACAGCAGACCGAGCTAAACGCTAGCCTGCATGCGCAGATGACCGCTCAGGGCGAGAGTTTCCAGAAAGCGCGCGAGGAAATGAGCAAGCAGCTGCGTACGCTTGAGGTCAGCGGTCGGGTCGAGATCGGCGCCGCCCGGGAACAGTTCGAGCATGAAGCCCAGGCCCGTATCGCGGCGGCGATTGCGGAGTACAAGGAGCAGGTGGCGATCCGCGATGTCGAGCTGGCCTACCGCAACGAGCTGGATGCGCAGTTGGAAGAGGAAATCCAGCGGCTGAAGACCGAGTGCGAAACGCTGCGCCACAGTGGTGACCGGGTGCTGGAGGAACTGTCTCGCCAGGGGGTTGTGTTCATGGCCTATCACCCGGGTGCCGGGCATCTGACCATCGCGTTGCAGGATCTGGCCCGCTACCGCGCGAACCCTCTGGCTTATGCCGCTGCCAAATGCTTTGTCTCCGAGGAGCAATACCGACAGTGGCTGGAGCATTACCAGAAGCCGGCCTGCGTCGCGACGCTCTCCAGTGGTGAGCGTTGCGCGATGCCTCTGGACAAGATCGATGCGCCGAGTCGTTTCGTGATCGGCGAATCCAACTGCTGCGCCCGGCACCGCAAGGAAGACCGGCAGCGCACCGGCAGCTGAGCGGGTTGTCCTCCATTCAATCCGATCTCGGCTTCGATGCTCCGCTGATCCTGCAGCCGTTGTCATTGGACTGGCTTGCTCGCAGCGGGGTCGAGGTTGCGGTGCTGCGGCTCGATCTGCTGGATCCCGAGCTGTCCGGCAACAAGTGGTTCAAGCTGGTAAAGCACCTCGATGCGGCGCGTTCTGTCGCTGCACCGGGGCTGATCAGTCTTGGCGGCCCGCACTCCAATCATCTGCATGCACTGGCTGCAGCCGGCTGTCGACTCGGCCTGGCAACTGTCGGCCTGCTGCGCGGCCACGAACAGCTAACACCAACGGTCGCCGATCTACGTGCCTGGGGCATGCAACTGCATTGGCTCGGCTATGCCGGCTACCGGGAGCGCAATCAGCCAGCCTTCTGGACGCCATGGCGAACTCGATATCCAGGTTTCTACTGCATCCCTGAAGGCGGCGGTGGTTTGCCCGGTGCTCTGGGGTGCGCCGAACTCGTTCCGAGAGTGGCGTCGGCGCTCGCGTCGCTTGGCTGGGATGACTACGACGCACTCTGGCTGGCCGCTGGCACTGGGACGACGCTGGCGGGCCTGGTCATCGGCGAGGCAGGTAGGCGTCCGGTGTTCGGCGCGCTGGCTGGGCCGCCTTCCCATGCCGTCGACGCCGGTGTGGCCAACTTGCTCGCACAGGCCGGCGTACCCGATACCGGCTATGAGCTGCTGGATGCCAGTCGCGGCGGATTTGGTCGCTTTGACAGGGAGTTGGCGCAGTTCATCCTCAATACCGAGCGCGAGGCTGGCGTGCCGCTTGATCCGATATACACTGCAAAGACCATGATGGCATTGCGCCTTTATGTCGAACACGGTCATTTTTCCGCCGGCACGCGGCTGATATTCGTCCATACCGGTGGGCTGCAAGGGCGCCGTGCTGCTCAGGGCCAGCTGCAGAAGCTGATGGACGAATAGACGTTTGGATTTTCTCGGATGAATAAACCGCTGCACCCCGATCAGCTACGTAGTCTGGTCCCGCTCAATGGCTTGTCGCCACGCCAGTTGTGGGAGCTTCGCGTGCAGATAGTGCCGCTCGCGCTTGCGGCTGGGCAGTTGCTCGACCTTGTTGATGAGCAGGGTTCGAAACGTCATTACCTGATGTCGGGTAGCCTGCTGTTGACCGATCACGACGGGCAGCAAACGCAGCTGGGGGCGGGCACGTCGGCTGCTCTGCACAGCCTTGCTGCGGGCCGCCTGAGGGAGGCGCGGGCTCTGGACGACTGTCAGCTGTTGATGGTGGACAGCGCTGAGCTGGAGCGGTTGCTGTCCTGGCGCCAGGCCCTTCAAGATGTGCTGCTGCAGCTGTCGATGGAGGGGGAGGACGGCGAGTGGCTGGAGCGCCTGCTGGAGAATCCGCTGTTCGCCCAGGTTCCACCGGCAAATATTCGCAGCATGCTCAACCGGCTCGTGGAGATCGAGGTATCCGCCGGGCAAACCCTGCTACGTGAAGGGGAAGCAGGTGATTGCTGCTATTTCCTCAAGAGTGGTTGCGCGCAGGTTCTTAAGGCCGCCGACGGTGGCGAGCAGCTGTTGGCCGAGCTGGAACCGGGAGCCTGTTTCGGCGAAGAGGCGCTGCTCGAGGAGCGACCGCGTAATGCCAGTGTCGCGATGGTCGAGGACGGTCGGGCGCTCCGTCTGGCACGAGCGGATTTTCTCGAACTGCTCAAGGCACCGGTGGTTGGCGAAGTCGATCTCGAAGGCGTGGCTGATCTGCTGGCCTGTGGTGCGCAGTGGCTGGATGTGCGCCTGCTCGATGATTACGAGCAGGGCCATGCGATGCAGGCGTTGCACATGCCGCTGCACCTGCTGCGTCTGAAAACCCGTCTGCTGGACCCACAGCGGCCCTACCTTTGCTATTGCGAAAGTGGCAAGCGCAGCGCCAACGCGGTGTTTCTGCTGACGCAGCTCGGTTTCACCGCCTATGTGCTGCGTGGCGGGCTCGACGCACTTGGTGCCGAGGACCGCGCTGCGCTGCTCTGGGAATGTGGCACGGGTTATCTGGCGCGCTCCGACGGTCGAATCGAACGTAGTCTCTGATCCGCGCCCGCCCCATCCCGGCCTTTATTAGACGACCGCCCTGCGCAGCGCGGTGTGCCGACGAATCTCGCGTCGGGCGCTGCGGACCAGGCGCACGCTGAGCAGCAGGGCTGCGCAGCTCAGGCCGGCTATCAGGCCTTGCCATAGGCCGGCAGGGCCACTGGCGGCGCCCAGGTGGTCGGTCAGGCCGAGCAGATAACCCAGCGGCAAACCAATCCCCCAGTAAGCGAAGAGGGTGTAGACCATTGTAATGCGAGTGTCCTGATAGCCGCGCAACGCGCCGGCAGCCGTGACCTGAACCACATCGGAGAACTGAAACAACGCGGCGTAGAGGAACAGGCTGGCGGCGACGGCGATTACGGCCGGATCAGGGGTATAGATTCTCGCGATCTGCTCGCTGAACAGCAGCATGGCGCTGGCGGAAAAGCAGGCGTATACCAAGGCGGCGCCGATCCCGACGCCGGCGACAAAGCGAGCGTCGCGTGGGGCGTTACGGCCCAGCTCCTGACCAATGCGCACGGTCACCGCCATCCCCAGCGACAGTGGAATCATGAAGATCAGCGAAGTGAAGTTCAGTGCGATCTGGTGACCGGCGACGACCGTTGCCCCGAGGGCGCCGATCAGCAGGGCGATCACTGAGAAAATGCTGGCCTCGGCGAACACCGCGACGCCGATTGGCACGCCGACCGAAAGCAGATGACTCAGCATCGGCCAGCGTGGCCATTCGAAGTGGGAAAACAGCTGACTGGCCTGATAGGCCGGTGCGCGCTTAACCCAGACGCTCATCGCTATAAGCATGAACAGCATCACCAGTGCCGTGGAGACGCCGCAACCGACGCCGCCCATGGCCGGCACGCCGAACTTGCCGTAGATGAACACATAGTTCAGCGGAATGTTCAGCAGCAGGCCGAGGATACCGATCACCATACTCGGCCGAGGATGGCCCAGCCCGTCGCTGAAGCAGCGCAGCACCTGATACAGGGCGACAGCGGGAAATCCACAGGCGACGGCGCGCAGGTAGGCCATGGTCGGTTCGACCAGGGCCGGTTCGACACGCATCAGATGCAGGACGGGCTCTGCGTTCCACATCAATGATGCGCTGAGCACACCGATGCCGCCGCCCATCCACAACGCCTGACGAACCAGCGGGCCGATTTCGCCATGCCGCCCTGCGCCGAAGCGCTGCGCGACGTTCGGTGTGGTCGCCAGGGTGATTCCGCAGACGAGCAGATAGACCGGCACCCAGATCGAGTTGCCTAGCGCCACCGCGGCCAGGTCCTGCGGGCTTACGCGTCCGGCCATAACAGTATCGACGAAGCCCATCGCCGTGCTGGCCAGCTGGGCGATCATCATGGGTAGGGCGAGGGCAAAGAGGGTGCGCAATTCGAGGCGGACCCGTCTGAGTCTGAGCTCAGTGGGCATTACAGGGCGTTCCGGTTGTATACAAGAAGCGCGCTAGTCTACGCCGCGTGGCTACGCACAGGAAGGCGGTAAAGCAGTGGCAAGCCGTCTAGAATGTTGTCCCCCCCAACCGGAGCCGTGCAATGCCTATCCTCGCCGATGAAAACATTCCGCTGGTCGATGAGTTCTTTGCCGGTTTCGGCGAGATTCGTCGCATGCCGGGCCGCAGCATCAATCGAGCCGCGCTGGAGAATGTCGACGTGCTGCTGGTGCGCTCGGTGACGCGGGTCGACCGCGAGTTGCTGGAAGGCAGCGCAGTGCGATTCGTCGGGACCTGCACGATAGGCACCGATCATCTGGATCTGGATTATTTCGAGCAGGCCGGCATCGCATGGGCCAGCGCGCCGGGGTGCAACGCGCGGGGCGTGGTCGACTATGTGCTGGGCAGCCTGCTTGCTTTGGCGGAGGTGCGCGGCGAAGTGCTGGCCCGGCGGCGTTTCGGAGTGGTCGGTGCCGGTGAGGTGGGCGAGCGGCTGGTCGAGGTGCTGCGGGGGCTTGGCTGGGACGTGCGCGTCTGCGATCCACCGCGGCAGGGCCGAGAGGCGGGCGATTTCGTCTCGCTGGATGAGATTCTCGCGGAGTGCGACGTGGTCAGCCTGCATACACCGCTGACCCTGGGGGGCGACTGGCCGACCTTTCACCTGTTCGATCAGGCGCGGCTGTCGAGGTTGCGACCCGGTACCTGGCTGATCAACGCCAGTCGGGGTGCTGTGGTGGACAATGCCGCGCTGCGCGACCTGCTACTGCAGCGGCCAGACATGGAAGCCGTGCTGGATGTCTGGGAAGGCGAGCCTCAGGTCGACGTCGCACTGGCCGGCTTGTGCCGTATCGCTACCCCGCACATCGCCGGGTACAGTCTGGACGGCAAGCTGCGCGGCACGGCGCAGATATACGCGGCGCTTTGCGCGGCGCGGGGTGTCGAACCGGCTATCGAACTGGCGCAGCTGACGCCCGGCCCAGCACTCACCGAGCTTGCATTCGCGTCGTCCGCAGAGTCCGCCGAGATGCTGGCCACACTGTGCCGGGCGGTCTACGACCCGCGGCGCGACGATGCCGATTTCCGCCGCAGCCTACTTGGCGATGAGGCGCAGCGTCGGGCCGGGTTCGATCTGCTGCGCAAACAGTATCCGCCGCGGCGCGAGATCGATGGCCTCAAGGTGCGGATCGGCGGGCACAACCCGGCGCTGGCTACGATAGTCGAAGCGCTTGGTGCGCGATTGCAAAGCTAACCGGCAGTTCGAGCGCAGCCCGGATGCAATTTCCATCCTGCTCCGCTAGCATTACCCGTCCTCTGCCTTCTCCCCCCGCGATGGTGTTATGAGTTATCAGGTTCTTGCACGTAAATGGCGTCCGCGCTCGTTCCGCGAAATGGTCGGCCAGACGCATGTGCTCAAGGCCCTGATCAACGCGCTGGATAACCAGCGCCTGCACCACGCGTACCTGTTCACCGGCACGCGAGGCGTGGGCAAGACGACCATTGCGCGGATCATCGCCAAGTGCCTGAACTGTGAAACCGGGGTCAGCTCTACGCCCTGTGGCGAGTGCTCGGTATGCCGCGAGATCGACGAGGGGCGTTTCGTCGATCTGATCGAGGTCGACGCCGCGAGTCGTACCAAGGTCGAGGACACCCGCGAGCTGCTGGACAACGTGCAGTACGCGCCAAGTCGCGGACGCTACAAGGTTTACCTGATCGACGAAGTGCACATGCTCTCGTCGCACTCATTCAATGCGCTGCTCAAGACCCTCGAGGAGCCGCCACCCCACGTCAAGTTCCTGCTGGCGACCACCGATCCGCAAAAGCTGCCGGTCACCATTCTTTCGCGCTGCCTGCAGTTCTCCTTGAAGAACATGCCGCCGGAGCGGGTAGTCGAACACCTCACTCATGTGCTGGGCGTCGAGAACGTTCCCTTCGAAGACGACGCGTTGTGGCTGCTGGGGCGTGCCGCCGATGGCTCGATGCGCGACGCGATGAGCCTGACCGATCAGGCGATCGCCTTTGGTGAAGGCAAGGTGCTGGCCGCCGATGTGCGCGCGATGCTCGGTACCCTTGATCATGGCCAGGTCTATGGCGTGCTGCAGGCGCTGCTCGAAGGTGATGCCCGGGCGTTGCTCGAGGCCGTTCGCCACCTGGCGGAGCAGGGACCGGACTGGGCCGGCGTGCTGGCCGAAGTCCTCAATGTGCTGCACCGAGTCGCCATCGCCCAGGCGCTGCCAGAGGCGGTAGACAATGGTCAGGGCGATCGTGATCGCGTGCTGGCGTTGGCCCAGGCGCTACCTGCCGAAGACGTGCAGTTCTACTATCAGATGGGATTGATCGGCCGGCGTGATCTGCCGCTGGCGCCTGACCCTCGCAGCGGTTTCGAAATGGTGCTGCTGCGCATGCTGGCATTTCGTCCCGCGGGCAGTGATGACGCGCCGCGAACACCGCTAAAGACACTGGGAATCAGCCCGGCCACAGCTGATTCCAAGCCCGCAGCGGTGGCCGACTCCGCTCCCGCTGGCGTGTCGTCCACTCCATCCCCTGCGATCGTCGCGCCTGCTGCGCCAGAGCCTGCTGCCGTTGCACCAGCCGTTACCACGTCAGCGAATGTGCCAGCCACCGCGCCCTCGACGGAGCCTTCGGTCGCCACTCAGCTGGTGGAAGCGCCGCCGGCAGCGCCTGTCGTCGATGTGCCGTGGAATGAGCCGCCTGACGTACCGCCTGTCGCGGTCGAGGCTGATGCCGTTCTGCCCGAATCTGTCCCGGTCGACGGCGCTGCCGATCACGTGGCGTCCGTGGTGCAAGTCGAAGAGCCGGATGATGACGAGCCGCCGCTGACGGACGAGGACTACTTCGAGGTCGAGAACCAGGCCGAGGCCTATCTGGACGAGCTGGAACACTCGAGGGATGAGCCGGAGCCTGTCGAGCCTCTGCCCGCGGTAGAGCCTGCGACCGGGCTGGCTGCCGAGTGGCTGGAGCTGTATCTCAAACTCGGCTTGTCCGGTCTTACCGGCAGCATTGCCGCCAACTGTACGTTGATTGCCGTGGAAGGCGACCGTTGGCTGATGCATCTCGATCCTGCGCAGAGTGCACTATTCAACCCCACGCAACAGCGGCGATTGAACGATGCCCTGAATCAATACCACGGGCGTACGCTACAGCTCGAGATCGTGCTGCAGAAGCCGGAGCAGGAAACTCCTGCGCAGGCCGCTCAGCGTCGCCGTGCCGAGCGGCAGCGCGCAGCAGAACAGTCGATTCACGCCGATCCTCTGGTCCAGCAGCTCATGCAGCAGTTCGCCGCAGTGATCCGCGAAGGCACCATCGAACCCGTAGAACACTCCGAAACCTGATTGAATTGAGGTGATTCCCATGATGAAAGGTGGCATGGCCGGCCTGATGAAGCAGGCGCAGCAAATGCAGGAAAAAATGCAGAAGATGCAGGAGGAGCTGGCGAACGCTGAGGTGACGGGCCAGTCTGGCGCCGGTCTGGTCAGCGTGGTGATGAACGGTCGCCATGACGTCAAGCGCGTCAGCCTCGACGACAGTCTGATGCAGGAAGACAAGGAAATCCTCGAAGACCTGATCGCTGCCGCCGTCAATGACGCGGTGCGCAAGATCGAGCAGAACAGCCAGGACAAGATGGCCGGCATGACCGCCGGCATGCAGCTTCCGCCGGGCTTCAAGATGCCGTTCTAAAAGCAGCTGAAAGCTTGAAGCCTGAAGCTGGAAGAAAGCGCTTGACCGGCGTGAGCCGCCGTTTCGCACACTGGCTTCCAGCTTCCAGCTTCCAGCTTCCAGCTTCCAGCTTCCAGCTTCCAGCTTCCAGCTTCCAGCTTCCAGCTTCCAGCTTCGAGATTTCCATGAGCTTCAGTCCCCTGATCCGCCAACTCATCGACGCCCTGCGCATTCTTCCCGGCGTGGGCCAGAAAACTGCACAGCGCATGGCGTTGCAGCTACTGGAGCGGGATCGCAGCGGTGGCTTGCGCCTGGCGCAAGCGCTGACCAAAGCGATGGAAGGGGTCGGCTACTGCCGGCAGTGCCGTACCCTGACCGAAGACGATCTATGTCCGCAATGCACCGACCCGCGGCGCGACGATTCGCTGCTCTGCGTGGTGCAGAGCCCAGTGGACGTTTTCGCTGTCGAGCAGACGGGATTTCGCGGGCGCTACTTCGTGCTCAAGGGGCATCTGTCGCCGCTCGATGGTTTGGGTCCTGAAGCGATCGGCATTCCTGAGCTTCTGGCGCGTGTTGCAGACGGTGCGTTCACAGAAGTCATTCTCGCGACAAATCCGACCGTGGAGGGCGAGGCGACGGCGCATTACATCGCGCAGATGCTGATTCCAAAGGGGCTGACCATCAGCCGAATCGCTCACGGCGTACCGTTGGGCGGCGAGCTGGACCTGGTTGATGGTGGAACCCTGGCCCATGCATTGGCTGGCCGCAAGACAATCAGCCTATAACCCGCAGTACTGACGATATGCCACCTCGGTAGTGCCGTTTCCTGAGTGATTCAGGTAAAGTTCTAAGCCGTCAATGTTAAATAACTAAAGCGAATATTGTCCTTCGTTCTGGTTATATGTACTGCTATCCGAATCGAGGTCGAAATGAAAGCGAAGCACTGGCTGGTTCCAGCTCTGCTGCTACTGAGCGCGTTTGCCCAGGCACAGGAGAAGTTCAAGGTAGGCTACATCCGCGTGATGGACGATGCCCAGGCCATGGTTGCACACGAGGCCGGTCTATATAAGAAGCATG
Organism: Pseudomonas sp. FeN3W; assembly: GCA_030263805.2. Classification (NCBI taxonomy): domain Bacteria; kingdom Pseudomonadati; phylum Pseudomonadota; class Gammaproteobacteria; order Pseudomonadales; family Pseudomonadaceae; genus Pseudomonas; species Pseudomonas sp. FeN3W. Next base: position 808,604 of record CP136010.1, on the reverse strand, counting down.
GCCTTGACGTCGAGCTGATCGAGTTCAGCTCCGGTACCGACCTGATCAAGGCGATCGTCGGCGGGCAGTTGGATACCGGCGTCCTCGGCTTTACCAATGCGGTGGCGTGGGCCTCCAAAGGTGCGGATCTCAAGGTGGTAGGTGGTGCTCAGCAGGGCTACCACTCCATCGTGGCGCTTGAGAGTTCGGGCATCGAGAAGGTTGCCGACCTCAAGGGCAAGATCCTCGCCTCCCAGAAAGAGGGGAGCACTGCCGATGCAGTGCTGCGCGGCGTGACATTGAAGAATGCCGAGCTCAAGCCGAGCGACGTCAACATCATGGGTGTCAGTCCGGCTGTTGCGGTGCAGTCGCTGGTGTCTGGACGTGTCGATGCGGCGTTTCTGTTCGAGCCATATGACCGCATCGCACAGCTGGTTGCGCCGGTTCGGCAGGTCTACGAGATCGGTGAAGTCTGGCCATTCCCGTGCATGGTGGTGATCACTTCCGGCGACACCCTGACCAAGCGCAAGGATGTTGTCTGGAAGTCGCTGGACGCTCAGCGCGATGCCATCGAGATGCTCGACAAGCAGCCTGCCGAGGCAGCCAAGCTGATCGCCGATTACTTCATCGCTGAGCCGACACTGAAGACGCTCAAGCGTGGTGAGCTCGCTCGCGAGGTTGTCATTGAAGAGGCGATAGGCACCCAGACCTTCAGCGCCAAGCTTGGCGAGGACGATCTGGCGCGCATCCAGGAGCTGGCGGACATTCTGCAGGAGCTCGGTTCGCTGAAGACCCGCGATGGCAAGCCGTTCGACACCAGCGCCATCGTCGATCTGTCCTGGCAGGAAGCTCGCGAACTCTGATCGCTTGACTCTGGTTTGAAACTACACGGGCCCGGCCTTGCGCCGGGCCGTTTGCATCGCCCGCATTGCCGGGCAATTTCGTTTCTGGATTTGCGGATTTTTATGCAACTCAGGTTTGAAGAAGTAGACAAGCGCTTCGGGCAGCTCGAAGTCATCAAGGGCTTCAGCGGTGAGTTCGCCCAGGGTGAGCTGGTGGCTCTGGTTGGACCTTCGGGGTGCGGCAAGTCGACTCTGCTGCATCTGGTTGCCGGGCTGGAGAAGCCCAGTGCGGGCCGCGTGCTTGCCGATGAAAAGCCGATCACCGAGCCTAGCCCTCGACGTACGCTGGTGTTCCAGGAGCATGCCCTGTATCCCTGGCTCAGCCTGCAGGGCAACGTTGCCATGGCGCTGGAGTTGCAGGGCGTGGCCAAGTCCAGCGCATTCGAACAGGCACAGGCCTGGCTCGAGCGTGTCGGGCTCAATGGATTCGAGCATTACTACCCGCATCAGGTGTCCGGCGGCATGCGCCAACGCACGGCCCTTGCCCGTGCGTTCATCGCCAAACCGGAGGTGCTGTTGCTGGACGAACCCTTTGGCGCCCTCGATGCCCTGACCCGAATGGCCTTGCAGGATGTGCTGCGTGAATTGATCGAGGAGCACCAGCCGACGGTGCTACTGGTTACCCATGATGTCGATGAGGCCCTTTACCTGGCCGATCATGTTCTGGTGTTCAGCGCGCGGCCGACTCGCGTGCTGAAAACCTTCAACTTCACCCATTGCGAGAAGAGCCACGACCTGTCCGACTTCGCTGCCGAGCGTAAGGAAATTCTCAGTCTGCTGGGTATCAAGACGGAGGTAGCGCATCCATGAGCCAGGCACGACGTCTTACTGGCCCGAAGAAGTACCTTGCGGTCGTTCTGGCTATCCTGTTCATTCTTCTGATCTGGCAGGCTGCGGCATGGAGTCTGCCGGCCTTTCTGATGCCGGGTATCCCTACCGTCTTCGAGCGTCTGTTCAGCACTATCCAGGAGCCGGATTTCCGCGAAGGGCTTTACGGCAGCATGAGTCGCCTCGGCAGCGGCTACAGCTTCGCGCTGTTGTTCGGTATCGGTTTCGGCCTGGTGGGTGGGGTGCTGTTCTTCTTCCGCGAGATCTTGCGCTCGGCCATCGTCATCCTGCAGTCGATTCCGTCGATCGCCTGGGTGCCGCTGTTTCTGATCGTGATGGGTTTCGGCAATCTGCCCATCATCGTGGTGGTCGCCCTGGCGGCTTTCTTCCCGATGGCGCTGTCGGTGATGAATGCTACCGAGAGCGTGCAGCCGGTGCACGTCGCCGCGGCGCGGGTGATGGGTGCATCGCGCTGGCAACTGCTGCGCCGCGTTTATCTGCCCGCCGTGATGCCAGAGCTGATCACCGGCGCGCAGCTAGCCTTCGGTAACGCCTGGCGTGCGCTGATCTCTGCCGAGATGCTGATTGGTTTCGGTCAGGGGCTCGGGCGATCGCTCGCATACTCGGGCGAGATTGCTGACATGGTGGGCGTGATGATGAACATTCTGGTGATCGCCATTCTCGCCACGCTGATCGATCAGGTTGTACTGGAGAAGTTCAAGCAGCGCATGCTTCGCTATCAGTACGTCTGAGGCCATTACATGTCTGTTCCCTCGCGCATTGCCATATGGCTCGTCCTGTTGATGCCGGTGGCGTCGATGGCAGAGTCGCTGCGGGTGCAGCTGCCCGAACATCGGGTGCTGTCCAGCAGCGAAACGGAGAGTTTCGAATCGGCGTTGATCGAGCAATTGGCGAAAGCGCTTGGGCGTTCCGGGGCTGCTGTCGCTCGCGCCGATGACGCCGAAGTGCGCCTGGTCGCAGGCGATCGGGTCGGTCCGGCCACCTACTATCATGCTGTGCCTGCCGCGCTAAGCGCGACGGAAGGTGGCTTGGTTGCCTGGTCCGATCTTCAGGGGCAGACGGTTTGCGTCAATCATGCGAGTCCATACGGAGCGTTGCTGAGCGAGCGCTTCGCGGCGCTGCCTCGGGAATATCCGAGCGCGGCGCATGCGCTGATCGGACTCAAGCTTGGTGAATGTGTTGCGGTTGTCGAAGACGACCTGCTGCTGATGGAGATCGCCACTCTGCCGGAGTGGCGGCGCTACAAGCACCTGTTGCCGTCGCTTGCCGATGTCGGGAGGCCGCTCGGCCTGAACGCCGATGACGCTAATCTGCAGCAGCAGATCAATGCGCTCTTGGCGCAGTGGTCAGCAGAGGGGCGGTTGGCGGGGCTGATTCAGCAATGGGTCGATGAGGTGGCGTTTCAGGCATACGTGTTGGCCGATATGCTGGACTGCCACTGATTCGGTGGTTCGGCTTCGATGGCCGGTTTCAGCGTTCGTTCTTGAGTATCTGCGGTAGCATCCGCTGCAAGCCATCCAGTTTCAGCGGGGCACGGATATGCCCGCGCAGGCTGCCATCCGGTGCGACCAAAGCCAGATTACCGCTGTGACTGACACTGTAGTCACCCTCTGTTTCGAGCGCCGGAACGAAAGGGAGGCCCAGGGCCTTCGATAGCTTTTGCAGCTTCTCCATTTCACCGGTCAAGCCGCTGAAGCCGGCGCGGTAATAACTCAGATAGGCCTTCAGTTGTTCCGGCGTATCGCGCGCGGGGTCGGCACTGACCAATACCACCTGCAGTTGTTCGCGTGTCTCGGGCGGTAGCTGGTTGAGTAGCCGACGCATGTCGCTCAGCGTGGTCGGGCAGATGTCGGGGCAGGCGGTAAAGCCGAAAAACAGGATATGCCAGCGTCCCTGCAGCGACGAAGTGCTGAAGGGCTGGCCGTTCTGGTCGATCAGTTCGAGCTGCGGAATGGGCCGTTCACGTGGCAGTAGAAGGATATTCGCCTGGTCCAGCAGTGCATCGCGATCGAGCGCGAACCCGGGGGGAGTACAGGCCAGCGCTAAGATAAGCAGGCTGCGTCTTAGTGTCATCAACACGGGCAGATCCTTCACCTAGCAGCGGCGCGGAAAGTTTCGCCGTCAGCGGTCGCTTAGGGCGAAGGCGGTCAGTGTGAACGTGGGAATGCCGATGTCCTGAAGCTTCTGCGATCCGCCCAGTTCGGGCAAATCGATGATGGCAGCGGCCTCATGAATGCTCGCGCGCATGCGTCGTACAAGCTGCGCGGCGGCTAGCAGGGTTCCGCCAGTGGCGATCAGGTCATCGAACAGCAGGACCGAATCGCCTTCGCAGAGGCTGTCGGCGTGAATCTCCAAGTGAGCTTCGCCGTATTCGGTGCAATAGGACTGCGACAGCACGTCCGCGGGCAGCTTGCCTTGCTTGCGAAAGAGCACCAGCGGCTTGTTCAGCTCGTAGGCCAGGATCGAGCCGACCAGGAAGCCTCGCGCATCGAGCGCGCCGATATGCGTGAAATCGGCCTCCACATAGCGCTGGATGAAGCTGTCGGCGACCATGCGTAGTGCTTTGGGCGACTGGAACAGCGGGGTGATGTCGCGGAATACCACGCCTGGGCGTGGGAAATCCTGCACCGGGCGGATCAAGGTCTTGATGCTGAATTCGTCGAAGATCATCGGACTGCTACTCCAAACGCGGCTCAGACGTCCATGGCGCCGCCAGCGAGGGCGCACAGTCCGATGGAATCCAGAATGCGTACTTCCTTACCTTCGGCCTCGAGCAAGCCATTCTGCTGAAAACGGGTGAATACGCGGGAAACGGTCTCGACTGCCAAGCCCAGGTAGTTGCCGATCTCGTTGCGCGACATGGGCAGACGGAACTGGTTGGCGGAGAAGCCGCGTGCGCTGAAGCGCGCGGAAAGGTTGATGAGGAAGGTCGCGATGCGCTCGTCGGCGGTCTTTTTCGACAGCAGCAACATCATCTGCTGATCGTCGCGAATTTCGCGACTCATGATGCGCATGAGCTGACGACGCAGCTGCGGCAGCAGGACGCTCAGCTCGTCGAGCCGTTCGAAGGGGATTTCGCAAACCGAGGTGGTTTCCAATGCCTGCGCGGTGACCGGGTAGCTTTCGGTATCCATACCGGAAAGACCGACCAGCTCGCTGGGCAGGTGGAAGCCGGTGATCTGCTCCTCGCCGCCATCGGTGACGCTGAATGTGCGCAATGCGCCGGAGCGTACGGCGAATACGGAACTGAATACGTCGCCCTGGCGGAACAGGGTTTCGCCTTTCTTCAGGGGACGGCCGCGTTTGACGATGTCGTCCAAAGCGTCCATGTCCTGCATGTTCAGCGACAGGGGCAGGCATAGCCCGGACAGGCTGCAATCCTTGCAATGAGCTTGCCGCTGCGCACGGACCTTGATCGATTCGGACATAGAGGGCTTCCTGGAAACCTGGTTATAGCGCGCAAGGTTAACTCAGGACGTCGGCGATGGCCAATCGGCTCAAGGGTCGCAGGGCAATCATTTGGACGATAGTCTGAGGCGCTCTAGGTCAGGCGCGACTGGCTTGGCTAGCCTGCTCGGGAAGATAGTGGTCGAAGAGCATGCATATCGAGCGAACCAGCAGCCGGCCAGCAGGCTGGATCAGCAGATGGCTGTCGCTAATCTCGATCATTCCATCAGCGGCCATCTGCTCGAGCATCGGCCAGGCTTCGGCGAAGTACTGCCTGAACTCGATATCGTGGTCACTCTCGATCTGCGCGAAGCTCAGCTCGAAATCGCAGATCAGCGACTGGATGACGGCGCGGCGGATATGGTCGTCCTGATTGCAGCGCAAGCCTCTGGCGGTGGCAAGCTGATGCTGATCCAGCTGATATTGATATTGCGTGATATCGCTGGTGTTCTGGCAGTAGAGATCACCGATCTGACTGATGGCCGAAACACCGAGACCGACCAGATCGCAATGTCCATGGGTGGTGTAGCCCTGGAAGTTGCGTTGCAGGCTGCCGTCCTCTTGCGCCATCGCCAGCTCATCGTCGGGTAGGGCGAAGTGGTCCACGCCGATATAGCGATAGCCCGCGTCGGTGAGCAGATGGATGCTTTGCTCCAGCATGGCCAGTTTTTCGGCGGGCGCCGGCAGGTCGTTGCTGCTGATACGCCGTTGCGGCGCGTATTGCTCGGGTAGATGGGCATAGTTGAACAGCGAGAGCCGGTCCGGCTGCAGGTCGATGATCGCCTCCACAGTCCTGCCGAAGCCTGCCGGCGTCTGCAGTGGCAGGCCGTAAATCAGGTCGATGCTCAGCGAATGGTATTGCAGCGTGCGGGCCGCCTCGATGATGGTGCGGGTTTGCTCCAGGGTCTGCATGCGATTTATGGCGCGCTGGACATCCGGGTCCAGATCCTGCACGCCGATGCTGATGCGGTTGAAGCCCAGTTCGCGGAGCAGTCCGATGGTTGGCCAATCCGCTTCCCGGGGGTCGATTTCGATGCTGAAGTCGCCGTGATCATCGTCCTGCAGGTTGAAGTGCTGGCGCAGATGACCCATCAGCCGCCGCAGTTGATCATGGCTGAGAAACGTAGGTGTGCCGCCGCCAAAGTGCAGCTGCTCGACGACTTGGTCCTTGCCCAGGTGGCAGGCGATCAGCTCGATTTCCTTCTCGAGACGTTCCAGATAGGGCTGTGCACGTGTCCGGTCGTTGGTCACCACCTTGTTGCGGCCGCAGTAGTAACAGGCGTTGGCACAGAATGGCAGGTGAACGTACAGCGACAACGGACGTGACGCCTGGCGGCTGCCGCGCAATGCGTGCAGCAGGTCGAATGAGCCGATCTTTTCATTGAACTGGGCCGCGGTCGGGTATGACGTATAGCGCGGGCCGGCCTGATCGGAACGACGGATCAGGTCGGAATCCCAGCGAATGGAATCGAGCATGTGGCGTTCCCGGTCATGACGGCGGTCGCTGGATTCTAGGGTCAGGGCATTGCGGCGGACTTGACCTGTATCAAACTTGATCCGACCCTAGCGCGTTGGGCCAGATCGGCGCCGACATCCGAAAGGATCGGGCTGATTGGCGGTCAGATGATCACGTCAGCGTCTTATGCTTCAGCAGCGCCTTCATATCGCCAGAGGAGAGATTCATGCACAGCCGCCAGCAGGAAATCGCAACCGCGCTCAACGTCTGCGCACCATTTACCGGGCCGGATTCGGTACAGGCCGAGATCGATCGTCGGGTGAGCTTCATCCAGTCCTGCTTGCGCGAGTCGGGTCTGAAGACATTGGTGCTCGGGATCAGTGGTGGCGTCGATTCGACCACGGCGGGCCTGCTGGCCCAGCGAGCGGTCACCCGCATGCGCGAGGCGGGCGAAGGCGACGACTATCGCTTCATCGCCGTGCGCCTGCCTTATCAGGTGCAGCATGACGAGCATGAAGCGCAGCTGGCGGTGGATTCGATCAAGCCCGACGAGTGCCACACCGTGAACATCGGCACCGCGGTGCTGGGCCTGGCTGCCGCCACGCAGGCGCTCGATCCTTTGAGCCCTGCGCAGCGTGATTTCGTGCTGGGCAATACCAAGGCGCGGATGCGCATGGTCGCTCAGTACACCATCGCCAATGCGCGCCAGGGCCTGGTCATCGGTACCGATCATGCGGCGGAGGCGGTGATGGGTTTCTTCACCAAGTTCGGTGATGGTGCCTGCGACCTGACGCCGCTGGCGGGTTTGGTGAAAGATCAGGTTCGGCAGATAGCTGCGGCATTGGGCGCTCCCGATCAGCTGGTGCACAAGGTTCCAACAGCGGATCTCGAAGAGCTGTCACCCGGCAAGCCTGATGAGGCCGCTCATGGTGTCAGCTACCGCAACATCGATGATTTTCTGCAGGGTAAGCCGGTGCCGGACGAGGCCGCCCGAATCATCATCGACACCTACGACAAGACGGCGCACAAGCGCCAGCTGCCCAAGGAGCCCTGAGTGCTCGCAAGCCTTCCGCTAGTGCGTGTGTGTCTCGTGGGACGGCGCTGAGCCATGCCCCATCAGCCACTGCTGATGAGGGCCTGGCAGCGTCCAGATACCGAACAGAATCACCATTATCCCGCCGGCGACACGCACGCCACGCTTGCGTAGCAACGCTGTCAATCGCTCGGCAGCAAGGCCGGTGGCAAGCAACACCGGCCAGGTGCCGATGCCGAACGCCAGCATCAGCAAGGCGCTATCCACCGCGTCGCCCTGGCTGGCCGACCACAGCAAGGTACTGTAGACCAGGCCGCACGGCAGCCAGCCCCATAGGGCACCCAGTATCAGGGCGCGTGGAAAGCTGGTGACGGGCATGAGTCTGCTGGCGATCGGCTGGATATGACGCCAGATTCCGCGCCCCAGCGCTTCGATGCGCGTCAGGCCGCTCCACCAGCCGGCGAGGTACAGGCCCATGGTGATCAGTAGAAGTGCGGCGACCACCCGTAACGCCATGGCCGCCGGGCTGTTGGCAATGGCCCAGCCCGCCAGGCCGATAAGGAATCCGGCAACGGCATAGCTCGATACGCGTCCGAGGTTGTAGGCGACCAGGAGGCGCAGGCGCCTGCCGCGCTGGTCCGGGGGGATGGCCATGGTCAGCGCACCCATCAGGCCGCCGCACATGCCCAGGCAATGGCCACCACCCAGTAGTCCCAGGACCAGTGCAGACAGCAGCAGGGGCAGCAGTTCAGTCACCTTTGCGTTGCTCCGGCTGATCTTCCGAGGACTCCGCTGCATCGGTTGCGGAAGGCTTCTGCGGCTCGTCATCGTCGAACAGGATGCTGTGGGCCGGACCGTCGAGGTCGTCGAACTGCCCGCTGTCCACTGCCCAGAAGAATACATAGATCGCAACGGCCACCAGGACCACGGCAACGGGGATGAGGATGTACAGAGCGGCCATCAGGACCTCCAGGATCCGAAGCGAAGTCTATAGCTGCGTAAAGTGCGCCGCTGCGCCAATGACGGGCGACCGTACCGCGTTGCAGCAGATTCAGCCTTGACTTGCCGGCTGACGTGTCAGTCGCAAGGCGTTCAACACCACCAGGAGCGAGCTGAGCGACATTCCCAGTGCGGCCCATAGTGGGGTGACCCAGCCAAAGGCGGCGAAGGGTAGGATCAGGCCATTGTACAGGCTGGCCCAGGCCAGGTTCTCGATGATGATGCGGCGGCTGCGGCGCGCAACGTCGAACGCCTGCGCCAAGCTGCCGAGACGGTTGGATAGCAGCACCGCATCGGCACTGGTCTTGGCCAGGTCGGTCGCCGAGCCCATGGCAACACTGATATCCGCCGCGGCCAGCACCGGGACGTCGTTGACGCCATCGCCGAGCATCAGAACCCGATGCCCAGTGGCCTGCAATTCCTGCAGCCGGGAGAGCTTGGCAGCCGGCGTCATGCCCCCTTCCGCCTGGTCGATGCCGAGTTCGCGAGCAATCTGGCCGACCATCGGTGAGCTGTCACCGGACAGCAGTAGCGTCTGCCAGCCACGGGCGCGGCAGGCCTCGAGCAATGCCGGCGCATCGTCGCGAAGCCGGTCGTCCAATACCAGCCAGGCCAGCGGACCATGCTCGTCGCCCAGCAACAGCCATTGCCCCTGATCACCGGGAATGGCGGGTGCCGGTTGGGCAAAACCTTCGGCGACGAAGCTGGGCTGGCCGATCCGCAGACTGCGGCCTTCGACGCTGCCTTGCAGGCCAAGGCCAGGTACTGTTTCGACCGATTCAGCCGCCAGCGGCGCACGACCGAAGGCGCGGGCGATCGGGTGTTCGGAACGGTTCTCGAGGGCTGCGGCCAGCGCCAGGCAGGCATCGGCATCCAATGCTCCGAGCGGGTGTACGGCGCTGAGGGTCAGGCGGCCCTCGGTCAGGGTGCCGGTCTTGTCGAACACCACGGTATCGATATGATTCAAGCCTTCGAGCACATGCCCACGGGTCAGCAGCAGGCCGAGTTTGTGCAGTGTGCCGGTGGCCGTGGTGAGCGCTGTGGGCGTTGCCAGCGACAGCGCGCAGGGGCAGGTCGCGACGAGCAATGCCAGAACGATCCAGAACGCGCGTTGCGGATCGATCTGCCACCAGGCCAGTCCGACGATGGTTGCGACCAGCAGCACCACCAGCAAAAACCACTGCGCGACGCGATCGGCCAGTTCGGCAAGCTTCGGTTTGTCCGCCTGAGCGCGCTCCAGCAGGCGGACGATGGCAGACAGGCGGGTGTCGTCACCCAGAGCCTGGACTTCCACGGTCAGCGGGCCTTCGACGTTCAGCGTACCGGCGGTCACCGCGTCGTCCACGCCGCGGGGCAGGGGCAGATACTCACCGGTCAGTACCGATTCATCGACGCTGGACTGGCCGCTGATGATGAGGCCATCTGCCGGAATCAACGCACCGGGTTGCACCAGTACGCGGTCGCCGAGCTGCAGCTCGCTGAGCAGGATGCGATTGCTGTGGCCGTCCGCGTCGAGTTTCAGGCAGGACGCAGGCAGCAGATTGACCAGTTGCGCGGTGGCGGCCGCGGTGCGCTCGCGCGCGCGCCGCTCCAGGTAGCGCCCGGCCAGCAGGAACAGGGCGAACATGCCCACCGCGTCGAAGTAGAGCTCCCCCTGGCCGGTGATCGTGGACCAGATACCGGCGACATACGCACCGCCGATCGCCAGCGACACTGACACGTCCATGGTCAGGTGGCGGGTGCGCAGATCGCGCAATGCCCCTTTGAAGAAGTCGGTGCAGCAGTAGAAGACGATCGGCGTGGTGAGCAGCAGGGCAGTCCAGCGCAGAGTGACGAAGAAGCTCTCCGACAGATCCAGATTGAATTCGGGCCAGGTGGCCATGGTGGCCATCATCACCTGCATCCACAGCAGCCCGGCAACGCCCAGCTGGCGCAGTGAGCGGCGGTTCTCACTGGCCAGGCGTTCGGCAGCCTGGTCGGCCTGGTACGGGTGTGCTGCGTAGCCGATCCGGCGCAGCTCGCCGAGTAGTTCGCTGAGCGGCAGCTGGGCATCGCTCCAGCGTACGTTCAGGCGATGATTGGACAGGTTGAGGCTGGCTTCGGCGACGCCATCCAGGTTGCGCAAGTGGCGCTCGATCAGCCAGCCGCAGGCGGCGCAGCTGATCCCTTCGATCATCAGCGAAGTGCTTGCCAGATCGCCCTGGTGTTGTACGAACGGCTGTTGGACGTCCTCGCGGTCGTACAGCGCCATCTCTTCGCTCAGTTCCTGAGGCAGGGTCTGTGGGTTGATGGCGGTGTCGCTGCGGTGCTGGTAGTAGCTCTCCAGCCCGCCTTTGACGATGGCTTCGGCAACGGCCTGGCAGCCTGGGCAGCACAAGGCCCGCGTCTCACCCAGCACGCGGGCCTGGAACGGGCTGCCGGCCGGCACCGGCAGGCCGCAGTGGTAGCAGGGGAGAGGCTTTGCCATCAGTGGCTCAAGGCTTCAGTTCGAGGGCGCGGCCGGTTTCGATGGTTTTTTCTCCGTACAGGCGCCAGTCCTGATCACCTTCGCGACCGAGCAGCTCGATGAAGCGGCGGCCACTGATCGATTCCTGCATCTGGCCCTGATAGATGCCGTCGCCCTGCGGCTGCAGGATGATGCGGCGGTCACGCTCGGGCTGGGTCGGAGAGATCAGGTTGAGCACCAGTTGCTGCGGGCGGCTCGCACCGCTCAGTTGCACTTCGGCCAGGCCGCGCTCGTCATTCAGGGCGATGCGTGCCTGCATCTCCAGGCGCTCTGCCAGTTTCTCGCGCTCCAGCGACTGGTTGATGCCCTTGCCGGCGTCGTAATAGTTGTCCGCGACCAAGGTGTCGGCATTCTTGATCGCCAACGTCAGCAGAGACACGCCCAGTATCACGGAGCTGAGCAGGATGGCGATGACAAACCAGGCCCAGAACTGGGTGTACCAACGCGTTTGTTCGTTATCAGAGCGCATGCATTACCTTACTTAGCGGATGCTCGGGCCGATGAAACGGCTGTCTGCATCGTCGGTTATCGAGTCGTCGTCTGCCGAGCGAATGTGGAAGACGATTTCATTGGTACTCGAGGGCAGTTTCTCGGCGGCGATGGACAGCTCGACCGGGATCGTCACAAGTTCGCCGCCTTCGGCGCGAATCTCGCTGCGACCTTCGTAGACGAGGCCGTCGAGGCCGGTCGCTTCGATGACGAAGGTCTGTTCGCGCTGGGCCTTGTTCATCACCTTGAGGGTGTAGACGTTTTCGATGTTGCCCTGCTCGTTCTCGCGGTAGAGCACGCGATCCTTGAGCACGTCGAGTTTTACCAGCGGGCGATCATACACGGCATAGGCGAACAGCCCCATCATGGCCACCAGCGCGATGGCATAGCCGATCAGGCGCGGGCGCAGCAGATGAGTCTTCTGCCCGGACAGGTTGTGTTCGGTGGTGTAGCTGATCAGCCCGCGCGGGTAGTTCATCTTGTCCATGATGGCGTCGCAGGCGTCGATACAGGCCGCGCAGCCGATGCATTCGATCTGCAGGCCGTCGCGGATGTCGATCCCGGTCGGGCAGACCTGTACGCACATGGTGCAGTCGATGCAGTCGCCAAGGCCCATGGCCTTGTAGTCGGCGTCTTTCTTGCGCGGTCCACGCTTCTCGCCGCGCCGCGGGTCGTAGGAAACGATAAGGGTGTCCTTGTCGAACATCACGCTCTGGAAGCGCGCGTAGGGACACATGTAGATGCACACCTGCTCACGCAGATAGCCGGCATTGCCGTAGGTGGCGAGCGTGAAGAAGGCCACCCAGAACAGGGCCCAGCCGCCAACCTGCAGGGTGAGCAGGTCAGGTACCAGTTCGCGGATGGGGGTGAAGTACCCGACGAAGGTGACTCCCGTCGCGAACGACACGGCGAGCCAGATGCCGTGCTTGCCCAGCTTGCGGATGAACTTGTTGCCGCTCATGGGCGCCTTGTCCAGCTTCATGCGCTGGTTGCGGTCACCCTCGGTGACCTTCTCGGCCCACATGAAAACCCAGGTGAACACGCTCTGCGGGCAGGTATAGCCACACCAGACGCGTCCGGCGAACACGGTGATGAAGAACAGGCCGAAGGCACAGATGATCAGCAGCCATGACAACAGCATGAAGTCCTGAGGCCAGAAGGTTGCCCCGAAGACGTGGAATTTGCGCTCCGGAAGATCCCACCAGACAGCCTGTCGGCCGTTCCAGTTGATCCACGCGGTGCCGAAATAAAGGATGAAGAGAACCGCTCCGCCGACGCGGCGGACATTGCGAAACAGGCCGGAGAAGGCTCGGGTGTAGATTTTTTCACGCGCGGCGTAGAGGTCTGCCGACGCTCCTGCCTTGGACGGGGGGGTTACATCACGAACGGGGATCTGCTCAGTCATCGAGTGCGTACCACGGCGGAAGGTGGGTGTCCTGGCCGATGCGTGCCGACCAGGATCATTTTTCTGTCCAGCTGCGAATGGTACGCCCGGAGCGTTGAGGCCAAGTGCGACAGGTCGTCGCTATTGGCCTCGAAAAATCACTGCTCCGGCTGCTGCGACAGGCTGTAAACGTAAGCCGCCAGCAAGTGCACCTTGTCGTTGCCAAGGATTGCTTCCTGGGCCGGCATGCGGCCATTGCGACCGTAGCGAAGGGTCTGCTGGATCTGAGCGAAGCTCGAACCATACAGCCAGACATTGTCGGTCAGGTTCGGCGCGCCCATGGCAGCAACGCCCTTGGCTTCCGGTCCATGGCAGACTACACAGTTGGTCGCGAAGATTTTTTGACCCTGCTCAATGTCGACGCTGATACCCTCTGGGGTATCGCGGCCGGACAGGCTGCGCACATAACCGGCCACGTTGCGGATGCCTTCTTCGCCGATCACGTCCCGCCAGGCCGGCATCGCCGCCTGACGGCCGTGCAGGATGGTGGTCTTGATGGTTTCCGGCTCACCGCCCCATAGCCAGTCGTTGTCGGTCAGGTTGGGGAAGCCGTAGGCGCCCTTGGCATCGGAGCCGTGGCAAACCGAGCAGTTGGAGGCGAACAGGCGGCCGCCCATCTTCAACGCCTGAGCGTCCTTGGCGACTTCCTCTACCGGCATGGCAGCGTATTTGGCGAACAGCGGGCCGTACTGCTCGTCCGCCTTGTCCATCTCGCGTTGCCATTCCTTGACCTGAGTCCAGCCACCTTCATAGCCCGGCAGGATGCCTTTCCAGTTACCCAGGCCGGGGTACAGCGCCAGGTAGCCGAGGGCGAAGATGACGGTGCCGACGAACAGCATGAACCACCAGCGTGGCAGCGGGTTGTCGTATTCCTCGATGCCGTCATAGGAATGGCCGACGGTTTCTTCAGTGCTGTCAGGGCGTTGGCCCTTGCGAGTTGCCAGTAGCAGCCAGACCAGCGCGGCAATGGTGCCGAGGCTCAGCAGGGTGACGTACCAACTCCAAAACGAGGTCATTTATTTCTTACTCCTGGAAGCTTCTTCATCACGCTTCTTGGCGTCGGTCTCGTCGTCCGCGAAGGGCAGGTTGGCGGCTTCGTCGAAGCTATTCTTGCGTTTGCTGCTGTAAGCCCAGAGCACCACGCCGATAAAGGCGACGAATACCAGAATTGTGCCCAGGCCGCGAAGAGTCCCGATTTCCATCATGCGTTACCGTTTGTTGGTGAGTGCAGTGCCGAGTACTTGCAGGTAGGCCACCATGGCGTCCATTTCGGTCTTGCCACGGACGGCATCCCGGGCGCCGGCGATGTCTTCTTCGCTGTACGGCACGCCGAGGGTGCGCAGTGCCGACATCTTCTTGGCGGTGTCCTTGCCGTCGAGGGTGTTCTCCACCAGCCACGGGTAGGACGGCATCTTCGATTCCGGCACTACGTTGCGCGGGTTGTACAGGTGCGCGCGGTGCCAGTCATCGGAGTAGCGGCCGCCGACACGGGCCAGGTCCGGGCCGGTACGCTTGGAGCCCCAGAGGAACGGATGGTCGTAGACGCTTTCGCCGGCGACCGAGTAGTGGCCGTAACGCTCGGTTTCGGCACGGAACGGACGCACCATCTGCGAGTGGCAGCCTACGCAGCCTTCGCGGATGTACAGGTCGCGGCCTTCCAGTTGCAGCGCGGTGTAAGGCTTCATGCCTTCGACCGGCTCGTTGACGGCGTCCTGGAAGAACAGCGGGACGATCTGGGTCAGACCGCCGATGCTCACCGCCAGGATCATGAACAGGGTCAGCAGACCAATGTTCTTTTCGAGTACTTCGTGATTCTTCATCTATCCGTTCCTCAAGCGATCTGCGCAGCAGCGTCGTACTGAGCTGCTTTGGCGGCACGCACAGTGCGCCAGGTGTTGTAGGCCATCAGCAGCATGCCGGCGAGGAAGAAGGCGCCGCCCAGTGCGCGGACGATGAAGCCGGGATGGCTGGCTTCCAGTGCCTCGACGAAGGAGTAGGTCAGCGTGCCGTCTTCGTTGATCGCGCGCCACATCAGGCCCTGGGTGATGCCGTTGACCCACATCGAGGCGATGTAGAGCACGGTGCCGATGGTGGCCAGCCAGAAGTGCGCATTGATCAGGCCGATGCTGTGCATCTGCTCGCGACCGAACACTTTCGGGATCAGGTGATACATGGAGCCGATGGTGATCATCGCCACCCAGCCGAGGGCGCCGGCGTGTACGTGGCCGATGGTCCAGTCGGTGTAGTGCGACAGCGCGTTGACTGTCTTGATCGCCATCATCGGACCTTCGAAGGTCGACATGCCGTAGAACGCCAGCGAAACCACCAGGAAACGCAGGATCGGGTCGGTGCGCAGCTTATGCCAGGCGCCCGAAAGGGTCATCATGCCGTTGATCATGCCACCCCAGCTCGGAGCCAGCAGGATGATCGACATCACCATGCCCAGGCTTTGTGCCCAGTCCGGCAGAGCGGTGTAGTGCAGGTGGTGCGGACCGGCCCAGATATAAAGGGTGATCAGCGCCCAGAAGTGGACGATCGACAGGCGATAGGAATACACCGGGCGCTCAGCCTGCTTGGGCACGAAGTAATACATCATGCCCAGGAAGCCGGTGGTCAGGAAGAAGCCCACGGCGTTGTGGCCGTACCACCATTGCACCATGGCGTCGGTCGCACCCGAGTAGATCGAGTAGGACTTGAACCAGGACACCGGGATTTCCAGGTTGTTGACGATGTGCAGCATCGCCGTAACCAGGATGAAGGCGCCGAAGAACCAGTTGCCCACATAGATGTGCTTGGCCTTGCGCTTCATGATGGTGCCGAAGAACACGCCGATGTAGGACACCCACACCAGAGTGATCAGGATATCGATCGGCCACTCCAGTTCCGCGTACTCCTTGGAGCTGGTGAAGCCCTGCGGAAGCGTGATGACCGCAAGCACGATCACAGCCTGCCAACCCCAGAAGGTGAAGGCCGCGAGGCCGTCGGAGAACAGGCGCGCCTGACAGGTGCGCTGAACCACGTAATAGGACGTGGCGAACAGTGCGCAACCACCGAAGGCGAAGATCACCGCGTTGGTGTGCAATGGTCGCAGACGGCCGAAGCTCGTCCACGGCAGGTCGAAGTTGAGCGAGGGCCACACCAACTGCGCGGCGATCAAAACACCCAGGCCCATCCCGATGATTCCCCATACCACCGTCATGATGGCGAATTGGCGAACCACCTTATAGTTATAAGCAGTCTCACTTATTGCTGTGCTCATGCAAGGCTTCCACGCTAATGGCATTTTCGAAGGCAAAAACGGCGGCAAGTATGGAGAAAGCAGGGGGGCAATGCAAACGACGCCCGGGCTCTCTTGGCTGGCCAAAACCCTGATTTAAAGCGTTTTCCATGCGCTGCGCAGGGATTTTTCGCACCAGGCCGGTGCGCGAGAAATACCGAGTTTCGCCTTATGGTTCTAGGTGGTGCGGCGAGTCGGAAGCAAAGCTTAGAAGTGCGTAAGCGGGCGGGGAAGGTCTTCGGTCGGCTGATGATGCGACAGATGGTCGCAGCGCGACAGGAGTTGCCTGAGGACAAGGCGGGAAGGGCGGTACGAGTGTACCGCCCTTTTACGACTTACTGCTTGGCGAGTTGTTCAGGTTTCTGCGACAAGCTGTAAACGTAGGCGGCGAGCAGGTGAACCTTGTCGTCGCCCAGGTACTGCTGCTGGGCAGGCATCTGGCCGTTGCGGCCGTGGCGGATGGTCTGCTGCAGCTGGCCGAGGCTCGAGCCGTAGATCCAGCCGGAAGCATGCTGAAGATTCGGCGCACCCAGTGCCGCCATACCTTCGCCGCCCTGGCCGTGGCAAACGGCGCAGGTCTGTGCGTAGACCTCCTTGCCTTTGCCCAGATCAGCATCGGTGCCTTCCGGTAGCGGCAGGCCAGCGAGTTCCTTGCGGACGAAGGCTGCAACGTTCTTCACGCCTTCTTCGCCGATGGCCTGACCCCAGGCCGGCATCGCCGCGATACGGCCGTTCAGAATGGTGGTCTTGATCGAGGCTGCATCACCACCCCAGCGCCATTCGCTGTCGGCCAGATTCGGGAAGCCCAGGGAGCCCTTGGCATCGGAACCATGGCAGATGGCGCAATAGTTGGCGAACAGGCGAGCACCCATCTTCACGGCTTGCTCATCCTGGGCGACTTCTTCCACCGACATGGCCGCATACTTGGCGAAGATCGGACCGTATTTCTCGTCAGCTTGAGCGACCTCGCGCTCCCATTGCTTCTCCTGGGTCCAGCCACCCTCGTAGCCTGGCAGAACGCCTTTCCAGTTACCCAGGCCCGGGTAGAGCACCAGGTAAAGGATGCCGAACACCAGCGTGCCGATGAACAGCAGGAACCACCAGCGCGGCAGCGGGTTGTCGTATTCCTCGATGCCGTCGAAGGCATGACCCATCGTTTGATCCGTGGTGCCGGCCGACTCGCCCTTGCGGGTGGCGAAGATCAGCCAGAACAGAGCGACGATGGTGCCCAGCGTCAGCAGGGCGATGTATCCACTCCAGAAAGTGCTCATGTGCTACTCCTGGACAGCCCGAGCAACTCTGGCTGTCCGCGATTGAAGTCCCTGACGGCTGGCGTGGCAGCCGTCATTTTTCTTGGCTGTGCGATTAGCGCTTGTTGGTCAGGGCCGTGCCGAGCACCTGCAGATAGGCCACCATTGCGTCCATCTCGGTCTTGCCCTTGACGGAGTCGCGAGCGCCAGCGATGTCTTCTTCGGTGTACGGCACACCGAGGGTGCGCAGTGCCGACATCTTCTTGGCGGTGTCCTTGCCGTCGAGGGTGTTCTCCACCAGCCACGGGTAGGACGGCATCTTCGACTCGGGCACTACGTTGCGCGGGTTGTACAGGTGCGCGCGGTGCCAGTCATCGGAGTAGCGGCCGCCGACACGGGCCAGGTCCGGACCGGTACGCTTGGAGCCCCAGAGGAACGGATGGTCGTAGACGCTTTCGCCGGCGACCGAGTAGTGGCCGTAACGCTCGGTTTCAGCGCGGAACGGACGGATCATCTGCGAATGGCAGCCGACGCAGCCTTCGCGGATGTACAGATCGCGGCCTTCCAGTTGCAGCGCGGTGTACGGCTTCATGCCTTCGACCGGCTCGTTGACGGCGTCCTGGAAGAACAGCGGGACGATCTGGGTCAGGCCGCCGATGCTCACCGCCAGGATCATGAACAGGGTCAACAGACCGACGTTCTTTTCTAGTTTCTCGTGCGATTTCATTTACCTAGGCTCCTCAGGCGATCTGCGCGGCAGCGTCGTACTCGGCGGGCTTGGCAGCCTGCACGGTGCGCCAGGTGTTGTAGGCCATCACCAGCATGCCGGCGAAGAAGATCGCACCACCGATCATCCGCACCACGAAACCGGGGTGGCTGGCTTCTAGTGCTTCGACGAAGGAGTAGGTCAGCGTGCCGTCGTCGTTGATCGCGCGCCACATCAGACCTTGGGCGATACCGTTGACCCACATCGAGGCGATGTAGAGCACGGTGCCGATGGTGGCCAGCCAGAAGTGGGTATTGATCAGCCCGATGCTGTGCATCTGAGCGCGGCCGAACACTTTCGGGATCAGGTGATACAGTGCGCCGATGGACACCATGGCAACCCAGCCGAGGGCGCCGGCGTGTACGTGGCCGATAGTCCAGTCGGTGTAGTGGGAGAGGGCGTTGACGGTCTTGATCGCCATCATCGGGCCTTCGAAGGTCGACATGCCGTAGAACGCCAGCGAAACCACCAGGAAACGCAGGATGGGGTCGCTACGCAGTTTGTGCCAGGCCCCCGAGAGAGTCATCATGCCGTTGATCATGCCGCCCCAGCTCGGAGCCAGCAGAATCAGCGACATCACCATGCCCAGGCTCTGTGCCCAATCCGGCAGGGCGGTGTAGTGCAGGTGGTGCGGGCCGGCCCAGATGTAGACGGTGATCAGCGCCCAGAAGTGGACGATCGACAGGCGATAGGAATACACCGGACGCTCGGCCTGCTTCGGCACGAAGTAGTACATGATCCCGAGGAAGCCGGCGGTCAGGAAGAAGCCCACGGCGTTGTGGCCGTACCACCACTGCACCATCGCATCGGTCGCACCGGCATACAGCGAGTAGGATTTCATCGCGCTGACCGGGATTTCCAGGTTGTTGACGATGTGCAGGATTGCCACGGTCAGGATGAAGGCGCCGAAGAACCAGTTACCGACATAGATATGCTTGACCTTGCGCGTCGCCAGCGTACCGAAGAAGACGATCGCATAGGCCACCCAGACGATGGTGATCAGGATGTCGATCGGCCACTCCAGTTCCGCGTATTCCTTGGAGCTGGTGAAGCCCAGCGGCAGGGAGATCGCGGCGAGCAGGATGACCAGCTGCCAGCCCCAGAAGGTGAACGCGGCCAGTTTCGGCGCGAACAGCGTGGTCTGACAGGTGCGCTGCACCGAGTAGTAGGATGTCGCGAACAGAGCACAGCCACCGAAGGCGAAGATCACCGCGTTGGTGTGCAATGGACGTAGACGCCCGAAACTGGTCCAGGGGAGGTCAAGGTTCAGAAATGGCCAGGCCAATTGTGCTGCGATGAAAACGCCGAGCCCCATCCCGACGATTCCCCACACCACCGTCATGATGGCGAATTGGCGGACCACCTTGTAACTGTAGGCGGTACTGGTTGCTGTGTTCATGTATGGGCTTCCATCCACGGGTAATGAGCAGTTTTTTTCTTTCTAATAGAAAGCGGGGCAAGGATGGGGAAAGGGCAATCTGCCGGTATTGACACGGATCAATACACACAATGTGACAAAGGGCATCTCGTCAGGTGGAACCCGCCGTCCGCCGGCGCCTGGGCAAGCCTGATCCTGGCGCATGGTGCAGGCGCGCCGATGGACAGCCCGTTCATGGAGCAAATGGCTGCGCGCCTTGCTGCGCGCGGGATAGCGGTTTGCCGATTCGAGTTCGCCTACATGGCGGCACGACGTGCCGGAGCGGGCAGGCGGCCGCCCAGCCCACAGGCCCAGTTACTGGCCCAATGGCGGGATATGCATGCCCTGGTGCGACAGCAGGCCACAGGACCACTGGCCATTGGCGGCAAGTCGATGGGCGGACGAATGGCAAGCCTGCTGGCCGATGAGTTGGGTGCGGAGGCGTTGGTCTGCCTGGGCTATCCGTTCCACCCCGCCGGCAAGCCGGATAAGCCGCGGGTGGCGCATCTGGCCGAGCTGTGCACGCCGACCCTGATCGTCCAAGGCGAGCGTGACGCGCTGGGTGATCGCCAGACGGTGGCCGGCTATTCGCTGTCCGCGGCGATCAGGTTGCACTGGCTCGCCGCCGCGGATCACGACCTCAAGCCGCTGAAGCGTTCCGGCCTGACCCACGAGCAGCACCTGGACCGCGCGGCCGATGCGGTCGCGGCATTTCTGCGGGACGTGGCGCAGGCCTGAGGGCGAAGTGCGAAGACGTCGTAGGTTGGCGCTGAGCGCAGCGAAGCCCAACAGGGATTGGGTTCGACGTGTTGGGCTTCGTCGCTGCGTTCCTCAACCCAACCTACACATCCCGAGCCCACCTACGCGCGAGGTCACAGGCGGCATATTCGTGAGAGACGGCTTTCGCCACGCGCAAGAGCCGCACGTTCCGTGGGGTGTTGGGCTTCGTCGCTTCGCTTCTCAGGCTGCGCGCCCCGACCCAACCTACATGGCGCCTTGGCGCGGTCAGCGGTTGAAGCGCTCGACCAGGGCGTACTGCCCTTGTGCAGTGGCGGCCAGGTCCTCGCTGAGCAAGGCGGAGCTGCGTGCATCACCGGTGGTCTGCTCGGCCAGCCGGGCGATGGTGCTGACGTTGTTGCTGATCTCGTCGGCCACCGCGCTCTGCTGCTCCGTCGCGGACGCGATCTGTGCGGTCATGTCGATGATATTGCCCATCGCCTCGTTGATGCCGCTGAGGGCCTGATCAGCCTGAACCACCTGACCGACGCCGCGCGTCGCATGCACGCGGCCAGCCTCGGTGGTCTGCACGGCGTGACGCGCCTGCGACTGAAGTTTCTCGATCAGTTGATGGATCTCACCCGTGGCACTGGCCGTACGTTGGGCAAGCTGGCGGACTTCGTCGGCGACCACCGCGAAGCCGCGGCCACTTTCACCGGCACGCGCAGCTTCGATCGCGGCGTTGAGTGCCAGCAGGTTGGTCTGGTCGGCGATGCTCTTGATCACATCGACCACTCTGCCGATTGACTCGCTGTCGTTCGCCAGTTGGTTGACCGCCTCGCCCGTCTTCGCGACGGATTCGGATAGCTGTTGAATGGCCTCGCGTGTCTCGGCTGTGACCGTACGGCCCTGATCGGTGAGACGGCTGGCCTCGCGGGTCGCGTCGGCGGCCAGCGCGACGTTGCCGGCGACTTCCTGCGTCGTCGCGGCCATTTCGCTGATCGCCGTTGCGACTTGCTCGGTTTCCTGATGTTGCTGCACGAGGCCGTTGGCGCAGTTCTGTGCCAGCGAGTCGGCCTGCTTGGCTTGGCCCTGCAACTGCACGGCCATGTCCTGCAAGCGCGTGAGGCAGGTCTTCAGATGCGCGTGCTGGCTGAGCATCGCCATTTCCAGTTGGGCTTCGACGCCGCTGCTGTCGGTATACATGCGCGCGATGAGTGGATCGCTGGTGCTCTGGCTCGCCAGCTGCAACAGGCGTTTTATGCCGCGTTGCTGCCAGTGCAGCGCGACGAGGCCGAACGGTACGACCAACAGCGCGGCGGCGATGAATCCCAGCGCATGATCGAAGTTGGCGCCGACTAGAAACCCGATCTGGCTGATGACCAGAAACGGCAGCCATTTGCTCAATACGGGCAGCCAGGTGTCGCGCCGGGGCACGCCGGCCTTGCCGGAATTGATGCGCGCATACAGCGCTTCCGCCCGCTGGACCTGCTCGCGAGTCGGTTTGGTCCGTACCGACTCATAGCCCGTCACCTGGTGCTGCTGGTCGAAAATGGGCGTGACGTAGGCGTTGACCCAGTAATGGTCGCCGGTCTTGCGCCGGTTCTTGACGATGCCCATCCACGGTTTGCCTTGCTTGAGGGTCGTCCACATGTGATCGAACACTGCCGGCGGTACGTCCGGATGGCGCACCAGGTTATGAGGCGCACGAATCAGTTCGTCACGCGCGAAGCCGCTGACCTCGGCAAAGATATCGTTGCAGTAGGTGATCTGGCCTTTGAGGTCGGTGGTGGAGATGAGGCGTTGCTGATCAGGAAACGCGTATTCACGCTTTGTCACGGGTTGGTTGTTACGCATCGACTATCACGCCTGGCAGAGGAATCGTAGGGTGGAGCACCCGACCTGTATGTTTTTTCTAATGGGGCGGGCCGGCCAGTTGGTCGGCCGGAGAGTGGTGTTCTTGAGCGAAAGCTGATTCGCGGATCAGTTTTTACTGCCCACAGGCGACCAGCGGCAGCCGAAGCTTAATGGTTCTGTAACGGGTTTTGGGCACTGTCGGTGCGTGTCCGGGTGCTTCGCGATGCGATGCGACTTGAGGGAGCCGGGCAGCGGGCAGGGACGTCAGGGCAGCTGGAAACCAATCGCCGAAGGACCGGCGGACGCCGATGCGAAAGGAATCGCATCGGCGTTTTCCGGTTTCGATCAGCTCCCGATCAGCTGGCGCAGCACGTAGTGCAGGATTCCGCCGGCCTTGAAGTACTGCACCTCGTTGAGCGTATCGATGCGGCTCAGCACCTGGAACGAGTCACGCGAGCCATCGGCGCGCTCCACGTCCACGGTCAACATCTGGCGTGGCGCGATATCCGCGCCGAGCCCGCGGATCGACAACTTCTCCGTACCGTTCAGGCCCAGCGACTGGCGCGTCTGATCATCGACGAACTGCAATGCCAGCACGCCCATGCCGATCAGGTTGGAGCGGTGGATACGCTCGAAGCTCTCGGCGATTACCGCCTTGACACCCAGCAGGTTGGTCCCCTTGGCTGCCCAGTCGCGGCTGGAGCCGGTGCCGTACTCCTTGCCGGCGATCACCACCAGCGGTACGCCTTCGGCTTGGTAACGCATGGCGGCGTCGTAGATCGAGAGCTTCTCGCCACTCGGCTGATAGAGCGTATTGCCGCCTTCTTCGCCGCCAAGCATCTCGTTCTTGATGCGGATATTGGCGAAGGTGCCGCGCATCATCACTTCATGGTTGCCGCGGCGGGAGCCATAGGAGTTGAAGTCCTCCGGCGCCACGCCCAGCGACTGCAGGTAGGTGCCGGCCGGCGAGCTGGCCTTGATATTGCCGGCCGGTGAGATGTGGTCGGTGGTGATCGAGTCGCCGAACAAGGCCAGCACGCGAGCGTTCTCGACATCTGCCGGCGGGGTCGGAGGCTGGCCGATATCCTGGAAGTAGGGCGGGTTCTGCACGTAGCTGGAATTGGCGTTCCACGCGTAGGTATCCCCGGCGCTGACCGGAATTTTCTGCCAGTGCTCGTCGCCGCTGAAGACGTCGGCGTAACGGCTGCGGAACATCTCGCCATCGATGCGCGCCACCGCTTCGGTGATTTCAGCGCTGCTCGGCCAGATGTCCTTCAGGTACACCGGTTGGTTCTGCGCGTCATAGCCCAGCGGTTCGCGGTCCATGTCGATGCGTGTGGTGCCGGCCAGTGCAAAGGCGACCACCAGCGGCGGCGAGGCCAGCCAGTTGGCCTTGACCAGCGGATGCACGCGCCCTTCGAAATTACGGTTGCCGGACAGGACCGAAGAAACGATCAGATCGTTATCGGTGATCGCCTGGCCGATGGCATCCGGCAGTGGCCCGGAGTTGCCGATGCAGGTGGTGCAGCCGTAGCCCACCAGGTTGAAGCCGAGTTCGTCGAGATAGCGGGTCAGGCCGGCGCGCTTGAGGTAGTCGGTCACCACCTTCGAGCCCGGCGCCAGAGAAGTCTTGACCCAGGGTTTACGTTGCAGGCCGCGCTCGATGGCCTTCTTCGCAACCAGGCCGGCGGCCATCAGCACGTTCGGATTCGAGGTATTGGTGCAGGAGGTGATGGCAGCGATCACCACCGCGCCGTGCTTGAGCTGGAACTGTTCATCGGTGACCGCGAATTCAGCATCGGCCTGCTGTTTGCGCCCGCTGGTCTCCAGTAGCAGGTCGAAGTTCGCGCCGATGTCGCCGAGGGTCACGCGATCCTGCGGACGTTTCGGTCCGGCCACGGAGGGGCGTACCTGGCTGAGATCGAGCTCCAGCGTGGCGGTGAACTCCGGGTCGGGCGAGTTGGCGTCGCGCCACATGCCCTGTGCCTTGCTGTAGGCCTCGACCAGCGCGATGCGTTCTTCGTTGCGGCCGGTTAGGCGCAGGTAATCGATGGTCACCTGATCGACCGGGAAGAAGCCGCACGTGGCGCCGTATTCGGGGGCCATGTTGCCGATGGTGGCGCGGTCGGCCAGCGGCAGGTGATCCAGGCCGGGGCCGAAGAACTCGACGAACTTGCCGACCACGCCGTGCTTGCGCAGCATCTGCGTCACGGTCAGCACCAGGTCGGTGGCGGTGACACCTTCATTGAGCTTGCCGGTGAGGCGGAAGCCGATCACTTCCGGGATCAGCATCGACACCGGCTGGCCGAGCATTGCCGCCTCGGCCTCGATGCCGCCGACACCCCAGCCGAGAACGCCGAGGCCGTTGATCATGGTGGTGTGCGAGTCGGTGCCGACCAGGGTATCCGGATAAGCATAGGTTTCGCCGTTCTCTTCACGGGTCCAGACCACCTGTCCGAGGTATTCCAGATTCACCTGGTGACAGATACCGGTGCCCGGCGGTACTACGGCGAAGTTGTCGAAGGCCTGCTGGCCCCAGCGCAGGAACTCGTAGCGTTCACCGTTGCGCTGCATTTCGATGGCAACGTTCTGCTCGAATGCCTGATCGTTGCCGAAACGGTCGACCATCACCGAGTGGTCGATGACCAAGTCCACCGGCGACAGCGGGTTGATCTTCTGCGGATCACCGCCGGCCTTGGCGACGGCGTCGCGCATGGCCGCCAGGTCGACGACTGCCGGTACGCCGGTGAAGTCCTGCATCAGTACGCGGGCAGGGCGGTACTGGATCTCCATCTTGGAGCTGCGCGTGTCCAGCCAGCTCACCAGGGATTTCAGGTCGTCGGCGCGGACTGTCTGGTTGTCTTCCCAGCGCAGCAGATTCTCCAGCAGTACCTTCAGTGACGTGGGTAGGCGGCTGATATCGCCCAGTTGGGCGGCTGCGTCGGGCAGGCTGTAGTAGTGGTAGGTCTTGCCGGCGACTTCGAGGCTGCGGCGGCAATTCAGGCTATCCAGGGAAGGCATTCCTCATCTCCTTGTGCCCACACGGTAAGGGCTGGCTGATGAATGAGCGGTGAAGCCCATGGGGCTTCGCTACTGCACTGGACCGGGTCATGCGGGCGAGGGTTCCCATGGTCAGCTATGATGCGCGGCTTTGGCGCTGGCCCGATCGCTGACAGGATTCGAACATGAACACATTGCTGCTGCATTGCCGCCCCGGTTTCGAGGGCGAGGTCTGCGCGGAAATCAGCGAACACGCTGCCACCCTGGAAGTGGCCGGCTACGCCAAGGCGCGACCTGAGAGCGCCTGTGCGCAATTCATTTGCAGCGAAAGCGGTGGCGCCGAGCGCCTGATGCGCAAGCTGCGTTTCGCCGAACTGATCTTTCCCCGGCAATGGGCGCGCGGTGAGTACCTGCAACTTCCTGAAACGGATCGCATCAGCGTGCTGCTGGAGTACCTGGCGGGCTACCCGGTCTGCAGTGGCCTATGGCTGGAAGTGCTGGACACCAACGACGGCAAGGAGCTTTCCGGCTTCTGCCGCAAGTTCGAGGCGCCATTGCGCAAGGCACTGATCAAGGCCGGTCGCCTCGATGAGCAGGGCAACGGGCCGCGGCTGCTGCTGACCTTCAAGAGCGGCCGTGAGGTGTTCGTCGGTATCGCCGAGGCGAACAACAGCGCCTTGTGGCCGATGGGCATCCCGCGATTGAAGTTTCCGCGCCAGGCGCCAAGCCGTTCCACGCTGAAGCTGGAGGAGGCCTGGCATCATTTCATCCCGCGTGACCAATGGGATACGCGACTGGCTGCGGGCATGACCGGCGTCGACCTCGGTGCCGCGCCGGGCGGCTGGACCTGGCAGCTGGTCAACCGGCACATCAAGGTCAGCGCCGTGGACAACGGCCCGATGAACGCCGAGCTGATGGATTCCGGGCTGGTCGAGCATTTTCGCGCCGACGGCTTCACCTTCCGCCCGCGCAAGCCGGTGAACTGGATGGTCTGCGACATCGTCGAAAAGCCGGCGCGCAATGCCGCTCTGCTGGAAACCTGGATCGGCGAAGGCCTGTGTCGCGAAGCGGTGGTCAACCTCAAACTGCCGATGAAGCAGCGCTATGCCGAGGTCAAGCGGCTGCTGGAGCGTATCGCCGATGGCCTGGCCGCGCGCGGCGTCAAGGCGAGTATCGGTTGCAAGCAGCTGTATCACGACCGCGAAGAGGTGACCTGCCACCTGCGGCGTCTCTGATCAGCCAGCGGATGACCCGCCTGCGCGCATGCGTAACAATGAACGCCAGTTTTCCGGAGCCCAAGATGACCCAATCAGCTGAAATGTCCGTCGATGCCGTGCTCGATGCCAGTGGCCTGAACTGCCCCGAGCCGGTGATGATGCTGCACAACAAGGTGCGCGATCTGGCCGGTGGTGCCCTGCTCAAGGTGATCGCTACGGACCCCTCTACCCAGCGCGATATTCCCAAGTTCTGCATCTTTCTCGGCCATGATCTGGTCGAGCAGCAGGAAGCGGCTGGCACCTACCTCTACTGGATTCGCAAGAAGAGCGAGCAGGGCTGACGCTGTCCCGCAATCGCGGGTAGGTTGGTGTTGAGCGCAGCGAAGCCCAACAGTTATGGGGCAGGCATGTTGGGCTTCGTCGCTACGCTCCTCAGCCCAACCTACGCTCTGACGTCACGCACGGACTTTTCGTAGGAGGTTTCTTCGCGCGCCGAGCGCGCCTGCTGCCGGCGCCACAGGCGGGTCAGCCAGCGCCAGGCGATCCAGCCGCCGCCGATCAGATAGATAAGCCCGCCGGGTACCCACATGATCAGGCCGGCGAGTTGCTGGTCGTCCACCGAGCGACCCTCGCCATAGAACGAGACGGTGCCGAAGGTGAGCAGGGCGCCCAGCAGGCCGGTGTGCATCAGCGTCAGCAATACAGCCATCAAAGCCTGGGGCACCTGCTTCGGATTGGCGTGCAGCACCGACCACCAGAACAGCCAGCCGGTGAACAGAAAGCAGGCATGCTCGAAGGCGTGCCACCAGAGGTTGTCCAGCGCCAGCACATAGAGCTTCGGCGTGTGCCAGATCCATATGATCGCGCCATGCAGCAGCGCGAGCAGTGTCGGGTAGCGGCCGGCGCGCAGAATGCCGGTCCATAGCGGTTGGGCAAAGCGGCCGGTGACGCCGCGCCATTGCGGCAGCGGCCGGGCCAGCGCCCACAGCGGCGCGATCACGATGATGAACAGCATGTGCTGGGTCATGTGCCAGCTGGTGCTGCTTTCCGCCCAGTCGTCGATGGGGCCGAAAACCGAGAACACCACCAGCAGCATGGCGCTGTGAAAGCAGAGAGCTTCGCTGCGCCGCGGCGGTACCTTGCGGGCGCCCAGCGCATAGAGCAGCCAGGCGGCCGCGACCAGCACCGCGGTGAGCAGCAAGGGCGCGCGGTCCAGCAGGTGGGCATCGAACAGGCCATGGGCCTGCGCCGATACCGGCAGGAAGATGGCGGTCAAGGCTACAGCGGCTGCCCAGCGCATCGGCGGTCGGATTACAGGCATGGCGGAATCTGCAGCAGCGGAATGCCGACGAACAGGGTGGCCAGTGCCGCAATGAAGTGAATTCCTGCAGCAACCTTGGTGACGAACTGCTGGCGCTCGTTCAGTTCCCGCGGCGGACGCGACAGTCGCCAGAAGTAGCGTGCCAGCCACAGCAACAGCGCCAGGGTAAGCAGGGTCAGCACACCCAGGCTGCCATTCAGCCAGTTCCACACGCCATCGGCGGGGTCCGGTGGGCTCACTTTGCAGATCACCGCCTGGCCAGCGTACATCGCGACGAACCAGAGACTCCAGATGATCAGGCCGATCGGGATCTGCACCGGATGGAAGGGGGACGTGCGTGCATAGGCCATCAGACACCTCCCCAGGTCGCCGGGAACAGCACGATCGCCGCATAGCTGACCCACAGCACACCCAGGTTGTAGTACCAGAGCTGCTCGACCACGATGGGCTCGTATGGCGCCTTGTCGCCCACATAACCAAGGGCCACCCGCCACGCCTGCAGTCCGGTCAGCACGGCTGCCAGCGTGCAGTGAATCAGGTTGTACGCCAGCATCACGAAGATCACCGCATCGTGGGCGGTTTCGGTCGGCGCCAGGCCGGCCGACAGCATCAGCCAGAGCAGCATCGCCGATTGAACGAAGGCCACGATCGCCAACCCGGCAAGTTGCCCCATCAGTCCGCGATGCGTACCGGCGCGCAGGCGCTTGATCAGCCGATGCAGCCAGAGCGTGCCGGCACTCAGCAACGCTGTGCTGGCCAGCATCAGCCAACCGTTCAGGTCGCTGTCCGGCACCTGCCATTGCGGCGACACGGTCCACAGGTAGAACCAGCCGAACAGCAGCGACAGGTACAGCGCGCCATTGGCCAGCAGCGTCACGCCCATGCCCCACAGGCCCGGGCCGTCAAACGTGCGTGAATGCAGCGGTGGTTCGCCGGGTTGGGTATGGGCGTCCGGCGCGGCAGCAGGATGGGCGCCGTTTTCCCAGGACCAGCGCAGCAGCACGATCAGCGTTGCCACAGTGGCGATGATGGCGAGGATGTAGGCCTTGTTCAGCAGGCTCAGGCAGAGCACGGCGAGGAACACCGAGGCAATGAACGGCAGCCAGCTGTTGCCGGGCAGGTGGATGATCTCGCGGACCTTTCCCGTCAGCGGGTCGCTGCCCCAGGTCTCCCGCCGACCATGATCGATCACCGTCAACGCATGCTCACCGCGGGCGATACTGTCGGGCAGGTCCGGGTCTTTCCACAACGGATGGCGCTCCGTCACGTCGGGCAGGCTGACGAAGTTGTAGGCGCTGGGTGGCAGACTGGTGGCCCACTCCAGGGTATCGGCTTTCCAGGGGTTCTTTGGCGCCGGGATGCCGAAGCGGAAGTGCAGGATGATGTCCAGCAGGATGGTGGCGACGCCTGCGGCCATGATGAAGCTGCCGATCGACGACACTAGGTTGGGCATGTCCCAGCCGAGGCCTGTGTCGTAGGTGTAGATACGCCGTGGCATGCCGATCAGGCCGGTCCAGTGCATGATCATGAAGGTCACGTTGAAGCCGATGAAGAACAGCCAGAAACCCCAGCGGCCGAGCTTTTCCGACGGCATGCGTCCGGAGAAGTGTGGCAGCCAGTAGTACAGGCCGGCCATCAGCGGGAAGAGCATGCCGCCCACCAGCACGTAGTGCATGTGCGCGACGACGAAATGGGTGTCGTGCACCTGCCAGTCGAACGGCACCAGCGCCAGCATCACCCCGGTCAGGCCGCCCGCGACGAAGACGATCAGAAAGCCCACCAGCCAGAGCATCGGCACCCTGTACACCGGCTTGCCGAGCCAGAGGGTCGCCAGCCAGGCGAAGATCTGCACCCCGGTGGGGATCGCCACCAGCATGCTCGCCGCCGAGAAAAAGGCCGTGGCCAGCTGCGGAATGCCGACCGTGAACATGTGGTGCACCCAAAGCCCGAAGCTGATGAAACCGGTGGTCAGCACGCCCAGCACGACCCAGCGATAGCCCACCAGCGGACGCTGGCAGAACACCGGAATCAGTGTCGAGACGATGCCGGCGCCAGGCAGGAAGATGATGTACACCTCCGGATGGCCGAACAGCCAGAACAGATGCTGCCAGAGCACCGGGTCGCCACCGCGGGCCACATCGAAGAACGGCATGCCTGCCGCGCGCTCCAGTTCCAGCAGGATCGAGCCGAGGATCAGCGGCGGGAAGCCGACCACGATCATCATCGCCATCACCAGGATGTACCAGGCGTACAGCGGCATCTTGTGCAGCGCCATGCCGTTGGTGCGGGTGCGCAGGATCGACACCACCAGCTCGACGCCGGCGGATACCGCGGAGATCTCGACGAAGGTGATGCCCAGCAGCCAGAAATCCGAGTTCACCCCCGGCGTGTGCGCTGAACTGGACAGCGGCGTGTACATGAACCAGCCGGCCTTGGGTGCGACGTCGAGGAAGATGCTCGACAGCAGGATCAGCCCGCCGAACAGGTAGCAGTAGTAGCCCAGGGCGGAAAGACGCGGGAAGACCAGGTCGCGGGCGCCGATCATCTTCGGGATCAGGTAGACCGCCAGGCCCTCCATCATCGGCACCGCGAAGAGGAACATCATCACCGTGCCGTGCATGGTGAAGACCTGGTTGTAGACGTCCGGCTCCATCAGCTCGTAGCCGGGCAGGGCGAGCTGGGTGCGGATCAGCATCGCCAGCAGGCCGCCGACGAGAAAGAAGAAGGCACCGGTGACCAGAAAGCGCAGGCCAATGCTGGTGTGGTTGACGATGGTCAGCGCACGCCAACCGCGGGGGTTGCCCCAGACCTCGTTGAACTGGTCCTGCAACTGGTCGAGATCGGTAGCGGGCGCGCCACTCTTCGGGGTCGGTGTCATGGAGCGAGTGTCTCCAGCCAGTCGGCAAGCTGGCCGAGGGTTTCTTCGGGAATGTCGTCGTGCCGCGGCATGGCGTTGCCGTGCTTGAGGCTCTGGTGATCGCTCAGCCAGCGGCGCAGGCCGTCCGTATCGTTGGCGATCACGCCGGCGCCGAGGGTCGGACGGGTGGCGAGATCGCTCAGGTCCGGTGCGCGATTGCCCTCGCTGACGCCCGTGACGCGGTGGCATTGCCCGCAGCGCTCAGCGAAGACGCGACCGGCATCGCCGCTGGGTGGCTGGTGCTGCAGCTCACGGCGGGCCTCGATCCAGCTGGCAAAAGCGTCAGCTTCCAGCGCCTCCACGTGCAGAATCATGTGCGCATGCTGACTGCCGCAGAACTCCGAGCATTGCCCGCGGAAAATTCCGCTCTGCGAGGCCTGCACGCGCAGGGTGTTGGTCCGGCCGGGAACCATGTCCAGCTTGCCACCCAGGCGTGGCACCCAGAACGAGTGGATCACGTCCGCGCTGGTGACCTCGACGTCCACCGGGCGATCGACCGGCAGGATGAATTGGTTGGCCGTCACCACCCCGCTTTCCGGGTAGCGCACCTCCCACCACCATTGGTGGCCGATAACCTGGATGCGCAGCGGTTGCTCGCCTTCGACCGGCAACGGCAGCATGCCGCGCCCGGTGGGAATGCCGAACGCCAGCAGGGCGATGATGGTGACGGTGGGCAGGATCAGGCCGCCGCCGATGATCCAGCGACGATTGATCCGTTTGGCTTCTTCGGCGGTGTGCGTTCGTGGGCGGCGCAGCATCGCGTAGATCCACAGCGCGCTCACTACCAGCAGCACCACCACGGAAAAGCCGAACATCGCCCACCAGACGTTCGCCACGTCGCGGGCCATCGGGCCGGCAGGTGAAAGCGCCGATTGCGGACCGTCGCAGGCCGCGAGTAAAGGAACTGCCAGCGCCAGCGTGGTCCATTTGAAAGGGTTGCCGCCTCGTCTCGACCACCGGGCGGCCCGTTTCACTTCAGTGCCTGGGAGGGCCGGATGGCCACAGAACGCGAGTCGATCAACAGCAACGCCGCCATTGCCGGCCATCCGCTGCACCCGATGATGATTCACTTCCCCGTCGCGGCGTTGATCGGCCTGGTGCCGGCGGATCTCGCCTACCTGTGGACGCTTGACGAATTCTGGTGGCGCGCTGGCCTCTGGCTTTCCGGTGTGGGTGCCATCGGCGGCTGGATCGCCAGCGTTGCCGGCGTGATTGATCTGGTCACCGTGCAGCAGATTCGCCGCAAGGTGACCGCGTGGTGCCATGCGATCCTGGCGGTGATGATGCTTTCCCTGGCCTCGCTGAACTGGCTGTTGCGCTACCAGGGCATGGATCGCGGTGACGGCGACGCCATGTGGGGTCTCTACCTGTCGCTGCTGACCGCCGTGCTGATCTCGCTGGCGGCCTTTCTCGGCGGGCGCCTGGTCTACGAGCACGCGGTTGGTGTGGACGTTGAAGGCGATGGGCCGTAAGCGCGAGTCGCAACGGATCGAGTCGTCTCCTGGCGACATGCCGGGCTGCGTCGCGCAATGGCGCTGAGGGTATACGAATCGGGCCGGAGAGTCGGTCATGCGAGGCGGTCGTTCCTTGAGGTCAGAAGGGCTTGGCCAGCACCAGCCACAGAGTCAGGGCGATCAGCACGGGCACCATCACGCCCAAGGTGATGCACTGGTATGTGACGCCACGCTCCGGCTCGCGTTCGATGCGCAGGACGAGAACGCCGCACAGCGCATGACAGAGCGCCATCGCCGTCACCACCGTGAGCTTCATGATCAGCCAGCCTGCCAGCGTGCCGTCGCGCAGGAACAGCGCCGTGCCGGAGCCGATCGCCAGCAGCGCAGCCGGGGTGCTGATGAGGGTGAAGACCATGCGGGTGAGGTGTGCATGGTCACGGTAGAAGAGCTGATCGCTACGCTTGGTGCCCGCCGCGATCAGCGCCGGGAGATAAAGCAGCGAGCCGCACCAGCAGAGCAGGGCAGCGAAGTGCAGCAGTTTGAGCAAGGGCATGCCGGTCTCCATCCTGCCTGACGCGAGTCAGAGGATGTGACAGCCCTGCTTCAGGGCAGTTCGCCATGCCGTTGGCGATGCAGCGGGTCGGCAACCCAGCCCGCGCGACGGTTGGCTCGTGTCAGTCGCGCGCCTCGCCTTCGCGTCGCTCGAACAGCTGGCTGCCGCAGCGACTGCAGAAGGCCGCATTGGGCTCATGGGTGAGCTTGTCGCAGGTTGGGCAGCTGTGGCGCAGGCTGTCCTGGCGCATGGCATTTGCCAGCTCGGCGGTGAAGATGCCGGTCGGCACGGCGATGATCGAATAACCAGTGATCATCACCATGGTCGCCAGCGCCTTGCCCAACGGCGTATGCGGAACGATATCGCCGAAGCCGACCGTGGTCAGTGTGACCACCGCCCAGTAGATGCTTATCGGAATGCTGGTGAAGCCATTGCTTGGCCCTTCGATCACATACATCAGCGTGCCGTAAACGATGATCAGGGTGGTTACGCTGACGAGGAAGACGATGATCTTTTGCCGGCTGCCCTGCAGCGCCACCAGCAGGAAATTCGCCTGGCTCAGGTAGGGCGTGAGCTTGAGTACACGGAAAATTCGCAGCATGCGGACGATGCGTACCACCAGCAGGTACTGCGCATCGGGTAGCAGCAGGGCGATGAAGGCTGGCAGCACCGAGAGCAGGTCCACCGCGCCGTAGAAGCTGAAGATGTATTTGCGTGGCTCGGGGTGGGTGTAGATGCGCACCAGGTATTCCAGGGCGAATATCGTGGTGAATCCCCATTCCAGAGTGGTCAGCAGCTCGCCGTGGCGCTCATTGAAGGAGGCGATGCTGTCGAACATCACCACGACCAGACTGGCGAGGATAATCACCAGCAGCCAGGTATCGAAGCGTTTTCCCGCTGGGGTATTGGTGAAAAAGATGATGACGTATAGCCGTTCGCGCCAGCTCATCGCTTTCAAGGAGTCGTTATCCATTCGCTGTGGTCTCTCGCATGGGTTGCAGGTCGAGCGGGTCGCCTGCCAAAGCGGCTCATTAAAGCATTGCGACTGTGATGCTGCATGCCCGGCGGTGGCGCGGACCGCTCGCCGTTGGTAACGTCACTTTGCCTGATTCGCGCTTAGCGCATAGTCTGAATACAGGCGCAGCCAGCAGTTGGAGAGTTCCATGCCCGATTCCCAGTTGGTCGACCCGTTCGGCCGGCGCATCACCTACCTGAGGTTATCGGTAACCGATCGCTGCGATTTTCGCTGCACCTACTGCATGAGCGAAGACATGGTCTTCGCTCCCCGCGCACAGATACTTACCCTCGAAGAGCTCTATGCCGTGGCCGATGCCTTCATCAGTCTCGGTGTCAAACGCATTCGCGTGACCGGCGGTGAGCCGTTGGTGCGCAAGGGTCTGACCGGCCTGCTGGCGCAACTGGGCGCGCGCAGCGAGCTCGAAGACCTGGCCATCACCACCAACGGTTCACAGCTGCCAAGTCTGGCGCCGGCGCTGCGCGATGCCGGTGTGAAGCGCCTGAACATCAGCCTCGATTCGCTCAAACGCGACCGCTTCGCCGAACTGACCCGCCGTGATCGGCTCGATCAGGTGCTCGAAGGCATCGAGGCTGCGCGTAGCGCCGGCTTCAAACGCATCAAGCTCAACAGCGTGGTGCAGAAGGGCCGCAACGACGACGAGATTCTCGACCTGGTGGAGTTCGCCATCGAGCGTGGGCTGGATATCAGTTTCATCGAAGAGATGCCGCTGGGCAGCGTGTCCAGCCATCAGCGCCAGATAACCTTCTGCTCCAGCGACGAGGTACGTGAGCGCATCGAGGCACGCCATACGCTGGTGCGCAGCAGCCATGCCACAGGTGGTCCTTC
The DNA here is from genome assembly GCA_030263805.2 of Pseudomonas sp. FeN3W. Lineage (NCBI taxonomy): Bacteria > Pseudomonadati > Pseudomonadota > Gammaproteobacteria > Pseudomonadales > Pseudomonadaceae > Pseudomonas > Pseudomonas sp. FeN3W. Next base: position 773,890 of record CP136010.1, on the reverse strand, counting down.
GCGCTACTGGCAGGTGGCCGGCAGCGAGACGCAGGTCGGCTTCATCTCGCCGCACAGCAACAACTTCTGCGGCAGTTGCAACCGCGTGCGCGTGACAGCCGAGGGCAAGCTCGTGCTGTGCCTTGGCCACGAGGGCGCGCTGGATCTGAAAAGCCTGATGCGGCGCTATCCGGGCGACAGCGAGCGCCTGCGCAACGCCCTGGTGGATGCGTTGCAGCTCAAGCCGGAAAAGCATCACTTCCGCACCGACGAGCAGGTTCAGGTGGTGCGTTTCATGAGCATGACCGGCGGCTGAGACCGTTTCGTCTTCCATTCACTGAATAGCGCTTCATTTTCGTGATCATCCTGTCGCCATAGAGCATGGCGTGGCCCGCGGCTGCGTTTCTGTGCACCGACGCGCTGCGAGTCAACCGGAGTGCCGTGATAAACTTCGCGGCTTCTTGCCAGCAGCCCAATCGATGCCAGGAATCCCGATGCTCATGGCGACTCCGCTTGTTCGTTCCCCCGTCGACCGCCACGGATAGGCCGCATGCGACTGAAAAGCATCAAACTCGCCGGTTTCAAATCCTTCGTCGATCCCACTACGGTCAGCTTCCCGAGCAACATGGCGGCGGTGGTCGGCCCGAACGGCTGCGGAAAATCCAACATCATCGACGCCGTGCGCTGGGTAATGGGCGAAAGCTCGGCTAAGAATCTGCGTGGCGAGTCGATGACGGACGTCATCTTCAATGGCTCGAACACGCGCAAGCCGGTAACCCAGGCGAGCATCGAGCTGATCTTCGATAACTCCGACGGCACGCTGACCGGTGAGTATGCAGCCTTCGCCGAAATTTCCATCCGCCGCCGCGTTACCCGCGACTCGCAGAACACCTACTTTCTCAACGGCGTGAAGTGCCGGCGCCGCGATATCACCGATATCTTCCTCGGCACCGGGCTCGGGCCGCGCAGTTACTCGATCATCGAGCAGGGCATGATCTCCAAACTGATCGAGGCCAAGCCCGAGGACCTGCGCAACTTCATCGAGGAAGCGGCCGGCATCTCCAAGTACAAGGAGCGCCGGCGCGAAACCGAGAACCGTATTCGTCGGACGCACGAGAACCTGGCTCGCCTGACCGACCTGCGCGAAGAGCTGGAACGCCAGCTCGAACGTCTGCACCGTCAGGCGCAGTCGGCGGAGAAGTATCAGGAGTACAAGGCCGAAGAGCGTCAGCTCAAAGCGCAGCTGTCGGCACTGCGCTGGCAGGCCTTGAACGAGCAGGTCGGCCAGCGCGAGCAGGTCATCGGCGATCAGGAAGTCGCCTTCGAAGCGCTGGTCGCCGAGCAGCGCAACGCCGATGCGAGCATCGAACGCCTGCGTGACGGCCACCACGAGCTGTCCGAGCGTTTCAACCAGGTGCAGGGCCGCTTCTATTCGGTCGGCGGCGACATCGCGCGCGTCGAGCAGAGCATCCAGCATGGCCAGCAGCGCCTGCGTCAGTTGCAGGACGATCTGCGCGAGGCGGAACAGGCGCGTCTGGAAACCGAGTCGCACCTTGGCCACGACCGCACGCTGCTGGCCACGCTCGGCGAGGAACTGGCGATGCTCGAGCCCGAGCAGGAGCTCTCCGACGCCGCTGCCGAAGAGTCCGCGGCCCAGCTGGAAGAGGCCGAAGTGGCCATGCAGGCCTGGCAGGAACAGTGGGAGCGCTTCAATCAGCACAGCGCCGAGCCGCGCCGCGCCGCGGAAGTGCAGCAATCACGCATCCAGCAGCTGGAGCAGAGCCTTGAGCGCCTGGCCGAGCGGCAGCGCCGTCTGGATGACGAGCGAGCGTTGCTGGCGGCCGACCCGGAAGATGTCGCGATCCTTGAGTTGGACGAGCAGCTTGCCGCTAGTGAGCTCGAGCTCGAAGCATTCGCCGCGGCGGGCGAAGCGCTCAATGAACGTCTTGAGCAGTTGCGTGAAGAGTTGCAGCTGGCGACCCGAACCCAGCAGCAGGCGCAAGGTGAACTGCAGCGCCTGAATGGGCGAATCGCGTCGCTGGAGGCGTTGCAGCAGGCGGCGATGGAGCCGGGCAAGGGCGTCGCCGAGTGGTTGCGCGAACAGGGGCTGGAGCAGCGCCCGCGGCTGGCCGATGGGCTGCGCGTCGAGCCAGGCTGGGAACTGGCCGTGGAAACCGTGCTGGGCGCGGATCTGCAGGCGGTGCTGCTTGATGATTTCGCCGAGGTCGAGCTTGCGGGCTTCCAGCAGGGCGAGCTAAATCTGGCCAAGGCGTCGCGTGGCGGCGTCCGCTGCCCTGGCAGTCTGCTGGAACGGGTCGAGTCGGCGCAGGATCTTTCGCCATGGTTGGGCCGCGTGCGGCCGGTCGAATCGCTGGAGCAGGCATTGGCCGCGCGCGCGTCGCTGGCCGAGGGCGAGAGTGTGGTCAGCCGCGATGGGTATTGGGTCGGCCGGCATTTTCTGCGTATGCGTCGCGCGAGCGAGGCGGAGTCCGGCGTACTGGCGCGCGGTCAGGAGCTGCAGCGCTTGTTGGCCGAGCGTGACGAGCGCGAAGCGAGCCTGGCGACGATGGAGGACCGCATCGCCGAGCTGGGCGGCGAGCAGTCCCGTCTGGAAGGCGAGCGCGAACAGCAGCGTCGTCAGCAACAGGAAGAAGCACGCAAGCATGGCGACCTCAAGGCCAAGCTGTCGGCCGGCCAGGCACGCCTGGAACAGCTGGCGCTGCGCCGTCGTCGGCTGGACGAGGAGCTGGCCGAGCAGCAGGAGCAGCGCGAGATCGAGACCGAACAGCTGGGCGAAGCGCGCCTGCAGCTGCAGGAAGCGCTGGAAGCGATGGCGCAGGATACCGAGCAGCGCGAGACGCTGCTGGCCAGCCGCGACGGCATCCGTGAGCGGCTCGATCGTATTCGCCAGGAGGCGCGGCAGCATAAGGATCATGCCCATCAGCTGGCGTTGCGGGTCGGTTCGCTCAGGGCGCAGCACGAGTCGACTCGCCAGGCTCTGGAGCGGTTGGAACAGCAGTTCGAGCGCGCCATCGAGCGCCGCGAGCAGCTGACGCTGAACCTGGAGGAGGGTGAGGCACCGCTGGAAGAGCTGCGCATGAAGCTCGAAGAGCTGCTGGAGCGGCGCATGGGCGTCGAGGACGAGCTCAAGCATGCGCGTCTGGCGCTGGAAGACGCCGATCGCGAACTGCGCGATGCGGAGAAACGCCGTACCCAGGCCGAACAACAGGCGCAGCTGCTTCGGGGGCAACTGGAGCAACAGCGCCTGGGCTGGCAAGAACTGAGCGTCCGGCGCAAGGCGCTGCAGGATCAGCTGCACGAGGACGGCTACGACCTGCATGGCGTGCTCGCCACGCTTCCCGGCGAAGCCAGCGAGCAGGCCTGGGAAGCGGAGTTGGAGCGATTGGCTCAGCGAATCCAGCGTCTGGGGCCGATCAACCTGGCGGCGATCGACGAATACCAGCAGCAGTCCGAACGCAAGCGCTATCTCGATGCGCAGAACGACGACCTCGTCGAAGCGCTGGACACGCTGGAAAACGTCATCCGCAAGATCGACCGTGAAACCCGCAACCGCTTCAAGGAAACCTTCGACCAGATCAACAGTGGCCTGCAGGCGCTCTTTCCGAAAGTGTTCGGCGGCGGCAATGCTTATCTGGAACTTACCGGAGAAGATTTACTCGATACCGGGGTGGCGATCATGGCGCGTCCGCCCGGAAAGAAGAACAGCACCATTCACCTGCTTTCCGGTGGCGAAAAGGCATTGACTGCGCTGGCGCTGGTGTTTGCGATCTTCCAGCTAAACCCGGCGCCGTTCTGCATGCTGGATGAAGTCGATGCGCCACTGGACGACGCCAACGTCGGCCGTTATGCACGACTGGTCAAGGAAATGTCTGAGAAGGTGCAGTTCATCTACATCACCCATAACAAGATCGCCATGGAAATGGCCGATCAGCTGATGGGTGTGACCATGCATGAGCCGGGTTGTTCACGGTTGGTAGCGGTCGATGTCGAACAGGCCGTTGCCCTTGCCGAAGCTTAGAATTAAGCCGCGTGTTTGAGCATTTTTGATACAAGGAACGCTATAAAAAGAGAACTACCGCACGGTGCAAAGTTACCGTTCGTCGTGCTAGCTTAGAGCACAATTTTTGCGATGCGCTTGAAGCGGTCCCACGTGACTGTTCGTTGCGTCTTTATCATCGAATTCAGAGGTTAAAGCATTAATGGATATCGGTCTGCGCGAGTGGCTGATCGTCATCGGCATCATTGTCATTGCCGGCATTCTGTTCGACGGCTGGCGTCGCATGCGCGGTGGCAAGGGCAAGCTGAAATTCAAGCTGGACCGCAGTCTCTCCAATCTTCCTGATGCCGACGATTCTGCCGAACTGCTCGGGCCGGCCCGTGTGGTGAATCGCGATCACGAGCCCTCGCTGGACGAAGCCGATATGCCGCCGATGAGTGCGCGCGAGTCGAGCAAAAAGCGCCGGCAGGACGAACCTTTTCAAGGCGATCTTGAACTCAACACTGACGAGCCCGTACCGACGCTGCTCGATCCAGTGGTCGGTGATGACGAGGACGAGAAGGATCAGCCGCAGAAGGAGCTGCCGCCGGTTGAGGAAGTGCTGGTGATCAACGTCATCTGCCGTGATCCGCACGGCTTCCGCGGTCCGGCACTGCTGCAGAATATTCTCGAAAGCGGTTTGCGTTTCGGTGAAATGGACATTTTCCATCGTCATGAAAGCATGGCTGGCAATGGTGAGGTGCTGTTCTCCATGGCCAATGCGGTCAAGCCCGGTACCTTCGACCTGGACGATATCGATCACTTCACCACACCGGCCGTGAGCTTCTTCCTAGGTCTGCCGGGGCCGCGTCATCCCAAGCAGGCCTTCGATGTCATGGTCGCCGCGGCCCGCAAGCTGTCCCAGGAGCTCAACGGTGAGCTGAAGGACGACCAGCGCAGTGTGCTGACCGCCCAGACCATCGAACACTACCGCCAGCGCATCGTCGAGTTCGAACGCCGGCAGATGACCATCAAGCAACGCTGATAACTCACCGCACCGGGCCTCGCGCCCGGTGTTGCGTTTGAAGGGGCAGACTCGCTTTCACTGGCCTGTCGCCTCGCTCTGCAGAGCATCGTAGGGTGGGCTTCAGCCCACCGGCACTTCGCTTCAGCGCATCGTCACGCAACGCTGCCTGCCCAGTTCGACCCCAGCCAACAGAACCCGCAGACCTGCCTTCGGACTCGCATTCGGCTAGAATCCGACGCCTTCCATATCAACCAAGGCGCGCTGATGCGGTCTGAATCAGCACAGCCCCAGTCACGGCTCCGTCCCTATGCCTTCCGCCCAAACCGCCGCTGAGCGCATCGCCGAACTGCGCAGCGAAATCGACGCCCACAACTACCGCTACTACGTGCTCGACGAACCCAGCGTTCCCGACGCCGAGTACGACCGTCTGTTCAATGAGCTCAAGGCGCTCGAGGCGGAGCACCCGGAGCTGGTGACACCCGAGTCGCCAACCCAGCGGGTCGGTGGCGCGGCACTGGCGGCGTTCGGTCAGGTGCGCCATGAAGTGCCGATGCTGAGCCTGGGCAACGCCTTCGAGGAGCAGGATCTGCTCGATTTCGACCGCCGCGTGCGCGAAGGGCTGGATCTGCCGGCGGGCGACCTGTTCGGCGATGGCACGGTGGTCGAGTACAGCTGCGAACCTAAACTGGATGGTCTGGCGGTCAGCCTGCTCTATGAGAACGGCCATCTGGTGCGCGGCGCCACCCGCGGTGACGGCAGCACGGGTGAGGACATCAGCGCTAACGTGCGCACCGTGCGCAACATTCCATTGAAGCTGCATGGCAGTGGCTGGCCTGCGGTGCTCGAGGTGCGCGGCGAGATCTACATGCCCAAGGCCGGCTTCGAAGCGCTGAATGCGCGGCAGCTGGAAAGCGGCGGCAAACCCTTCGCCAATCCCCGCAACGCCGCTGCTGGAAGCCTGCGTCAGCTGGATTCGAAGATCACTGCCAGCCGGCCGCTCGAACTTTGTGCCTACGGCGTCGGCCGCAGCGACGGCGAACTGCCTGACACGCACATCGGCGTTCTCCAGGCCTTGAAAGGCTGGGGTCTGCCCATCAGCCGTGAGCTGAAACTGGCCAAGGGCGTTGCCGAGTGCCGCGCCTATTACGACGCCATCGGTGAAAAGCGCGACGCGCTGCCGTATGAGATTGACGGTGTGGTGTTCAAGGTCAACGCGGTCGCGCAGCAGCGTGAGCTGGGCTTCCGGGCGCGCGAGCCGCGCTGGGCCATCGCCCACAAGTTTCCCGCGCGGGAGGAAATCACCGAACTGCTCGATGTGGAATTCCAGGTCGGCCGCACCGGTGCGATCACCCCGGTCGCACGGCTAAAGCCCGTGCAGGTGGCGGGCGTTACGGTGTCCAACGCGACGCTGCACAACATGGACGAAGTGGCGCGCCTTGGCGTGATGATCGGTGATACGGTGATCGTGCGACGTGCAGGCGACGTGATTCCCCAGATTCTCGGCGTAATCGCCGAACGCCGCCCGGCCGACGCGCGCGCCGTGCACGTGCCGGAGCAGTGCCCGGTGTGCGGTTCTGCCGTGGAGCGTACCCAGCTGATCAAGCGCAGCAAGGGCCGTGAGTCGGTCAGCGAAGGCTCGATCTACCGTTGCGTTGGCCGTCTGGCCTGCCAGGCGCAGCTGAAGCAGGCGATCATCCATTTCGTATCGCGCCGTGCGATGGATATCGACGGCCTGGGTGACAAGATCGTCGAGCAGCTGGTCGACAGGGGGTTGGTCAAATCGCCGGCGGATCTCTACTGCCTGACCCATGAGCAGGTCATCGATCTGGAAGGTTTCGCCGAAATATCCACGCGTAACCTGCTCAACGCCATCGATGCTAGTCGCAAACCGAATCTCGCAAGGTTCGTCTACGCCCTCGGCATACCCGATGTCGGTGAAGAAACCGCCAAGTTGCTTGCGCGGGCGCTAGGTTCGTTGGAGCGAATCAGCCGTGCATTGCCCGACGTGCTTGTTTACCTGCCCGATGTCGGTCTGGAAGTCGCTCATGAAATCCATAGCTTCTTCGAGGACGAACACAACCGCACGGTCATCGCGCTGCTGCGTGAGCGTGGCGTCGAGCCGCAGGAGGAGGGCGACGTGCATCCGGAGTTCGCAGCCTGCGCGACACTGCCCGATCTGCTCGACCGGCTCAACATTCCTCATATCGCCCGCACCGGTGCCCAGCGACTGGCAGAGCGTTTCGGCTCGCTCGAGGCAATCATCGCCGCCGACTGGCTCGACCTGCGTCAGGTAGAGCGCCTCACCGAAAAGGCCGCACGTTCCCTGCGCAACTACTTCGACAAACCCGAGAACGCCGAGCGCGCCCGTTTGATCGAAGCCCAGCTGCGGGAGTTCGGCATGCATTGGGAAAGCGAGCGGAAAGCCGCCGAAGGCCTGCCGCTGGCCGGCCAGACCTGGGTGCTGACCGGCACGCTGGAAACCATGAGCCGTGATGAGGGCAAGGCGCGGCTGGAGGCGTTGGGGGCAAAGGTCGCCGGCTCCGTATCTGCTAAGACCACCTGCGTGGTGGCGGGCCCCGGCGCCGGCTCGAAGCTCGCCAAAGCCAATGAACTCGGTGTGACGGTGCTCGACGAAGCGCAGTTCCTCGAGCGCCTCGCTCAGCTTGGTTCGGCAAGTACGTAGCGCGTCAGCAACGTCTCATCCCAGCGAGCTTCGCCGTCATACCCGCTCTCCAAATGTTTCACCGAATCTGTGGGGGCGGCCTTGACTGGGACGCGCCAGCAAAGCTCACCAGCAGTGAGCGAGCTCCCTTTGACTCCAGGTCAGGGAAACGGCTTCAGCCATCCCCTAAAGTTTTCCCCGCTTCACCCGAAAAGCTAGTCAAGCAAGTCCGCAGTATGGATGTGCTGGCGTAGTGTTGGAGCGGTACCGGGCTCACGAAAAAGTTCGAAGCTGCCCTAAAGCCAACCCAAACGGCGCCGATAAGCTAATCGAATGCGAACTCAATGGGTGCCTGGGCACAAGCCGGCCCGGAGTCGCAAGCTCAGGCAATCAAAGTAACTAGCGCCCTTGGAGGCTCATCATGGCTCTTACAGTTAATACCAACATTGCGTCGTTGAATACTCAGCGCAACCTGACCAAGTCTTCCAATGCGCTGGCTACTTCAATGGAGCGTCTCTCCACCGGTAGCCGTATCAACAGCGCCAAGGATGATGCGGCCGGCCTGCAAATTTCCAACCGTATGTCGAATCAGATCAGCGGCCTCAGCGTTGCGGTACGGAACGCCAACGACGGTATCTCCATGGCGCAAACCGCTGAAGGCGCCTTGCAGCAATCGACCAACATCATGCAGCGTATGCGCGACCTGGCGCTGCAGTCCGCAAACGGTTCCAACAGTGGTCAGGATCGTCAATCCTTGCAGGAAGAATTCAATACCCTGTCCGGTGAACTGACCCGTATCGCCAAAACCACGACGTTCGGTGGCAAGAACCTGCTCGACGGCAGCTTTGGTAATACCGCCTTCCAGATCGGTGCCAACTCCAACGAAACCATTTCGTTCAGCTTGAGCGACATGAGTGCTACATCTTTGAAGGGTAGCTATAGCTCGGCATCTGTCGATGGAACGGCTACAGACCTGAGCGCTAAGGTCACGGGCAACAAGTTTGATGCCTCGTCCAAAGACGTTACAGGGACTGATACAAACGTCGCATCCATCGCGGCGGCAGACATTCCTGCAGATGGCGACCTGGCAGCCAGTACGCTTAGCATCGACGGTAATGCCGTCACTCTGACGGGGGTTACTGATAAAGCAACGTTAGTCGCTGCGATTAATGACGCAACGGAAACGACTGGTGTGTCTGCAGAGCTCGACTCAGACACCGGTGATCTGATCTTCAGCTCGACTACCAGTACGCCGTTCGAAGTCAGTGGCACACTGGTTGGCGCCGATACTACTACTCCAGCGTCCAACACTGCAGTGGCTGGAAGCGCCGTCCCGATAGCCGATACGGAAACGCTGTCGATTGACGGTACGTCAATCACTATGACCGGCGTTACCGATTTGGCCTCCCTTAACGGGGCTATCGCCGCCGCTGGTTTTACCGGCTCCACTGCCGTGACAGCTACGCAAGACGGCGATGGCAATCTGGTTCTATCCTTCGAAGATACGAGCGCGGACATCGCCGTCAGCGGAACTCTGATGGGCAGCACTACTACAAGTACTGCAGTGGCAGCACAAACCACATCGGCAAGCGCGACTAGCACCTATACAGCCGGCGCGGAAACAAGCGTCACCGGATTATCTGCAGCTAGCTCGATCAGCGTGAATGGCGAGACCTTCAGCTTCGATCAGGGTGATGATCTTGCGGCAGTCATTGGCAAAATCAATGACGGCGCAGGTGGACTTAACTCTGGCGCAGGCACCTTGGCGACTGGCGTTACAGCTTCCGATGTTCAGGGGCGCCTGGTCCTCACTTCCGCCGATGGCAAGAACATCGAGCTGAAGGATGCGGCTGCGGGTGCGGGCTCGCTGGCTCGTCTTGGTCTGGGGGCTGGCAAGACCGAGGCCGGACTTGCATCCGCCACCTCGATTACGCTTAACGGTACCGAGATTAAATTCAACGAGGGTGACAATCTGGACAAGATCGTCACGACCATCAACAACGCCAGTACGGGCGTGACTGCGAGCAAGAATGCTGAAACGGGCACGCTTGAGTTGTTCTCGGAGGACACCTTCACTGTTGCGGATGGCACTGTAGGTAATGGCTTAGCAGCGTTGGGGCTGGAGGAAGGCACTAACGAGTCGATCACACAGGAAAGCAATCTGAGCAACATCAACATCTCGTCGGCAGAAAATTCGCAGATGGCCGTTCAGGTGCTGGACGAGGCGCTGCAGATGGTGGATAGCGTCCGTGCCGAGCTCGGTGCCGTTCAGAACCGCTTCGACAACACAATCTCGAACCTGCAGAACATCTCCGAAAACGTCTCGGCAGCGCGTGGCCGGATCCAGGACACCGACTTTGCCGCCGAAACCGCGAATCTGAGCAAAAACCAGATTCTGCAACAGGCCGGCACCGCGATCCTGGCCCAGGCCAAGCAGCTGCCGCAGGCTGTTCTGAGCCTGCTGCAGTAAGGCGAGCCGTAGCTGATGGGGCAGCGGCAGTATTGCTGCCCCATCGCTTTCTAAGAGGTGAATCATGGACATCACAAGAGTGGTTGCCGCACCCCTTACGTCAGCTTCCAATCCAAGCAGCGCGATACCCAGCCCCCGTATGGAGGCTGGGTTTTCGTCGTTCGGCGGAGAGGACAAGCCTGCAACGGCAGAGCGTAAGGATGATGTTGGCCAAGCGGTAGAGCAAATTCGCGCTCAAGTGCAGAGCCTGCAGCGCAATCTCAATTTCAGCGTGGATGACTCGACCGGTGAGGTGGTCGTCCAGGTTGTCGATGGTGACTCGGGCAAGGTGGTGCGGCAGATTCCGTCCGAAGATATCCTGCGGTTGGCCGAGCGGCTGGATGAAATGCGCAGTTTGTTGTTCGAGGCCAAGGCCTGACGGCACGGTTCTTGTTTGTGGTTTGGCTCGAGTGGTTTATTTGACGGGGTGTGGCTATGGCAGGCATTACAGGCATTGGTTCGGGCATCGACATTGATAGCATTGTCTCGAGCATGGTGGCTGCCGAGCGTGCGCCCAAGGAGACGCAGCTCAACAACCTCCAAAAGAAGACCACAACTCAAATCACAGCGATTGGCGCGCTGAAGAGTGCCATCAGTGACTTCCAGACGGCGCTAGGTGGGCTCAACAAGCCGGATGTTTTCCAGGCGCGCTCGGCTACATCCAGCAAATCGGACCTTGTTTCAGTCTCCGCCAACACCACGGCGGGCGCGGGGCGCTACCAGGTTGAGGTAAAGGAGCTCGCCACCAGTAGCAAGATCGCCCTGGGCGCCGTCCCCAATTCGGCAGACGAGCCCGCGCGCTTCGGCAATGGTGCCTTGGAAATCAAGCTGGGCGAGGAGTCGTTCTCCGTTACGGTTGATGCAAGTAACAACACACTTGCCGGGCTGCGTGATGCCATCAACCAGGCGGGTGCTGAAACAGGCGTGAGTGCGACCATCGTTACCGATGACAAGGGTGCGCGCCTAGTGCTCAGCAGCAATCAAACGGGCGCCGACAAAGACATCACTGTCGAGGCGACACCGGCAGGGACTGCAGGCTCAGGCCAACAAAGTCTCGATGCTATGGCGTTCAACGGCGTAGAAAACAGCGACGACCCCGCAGGGGCACGAATCCTGGCCCACGCGCAGAGTGCGGTCATTACTGTAGATGGGCTTACGGTCACCAGCGAAACCAACAAGGTGGAAGGTGCCATTGAGGGCGTCACGCTGGACCTTAAAGACAAAACGGCTGAAAACGAACCGCTTACCATCAACGTTGCCGAGGATAAGGCGGGCGTCAAGAAGAAGATCCAGTCGTTCGTGGATGCGTACAACAAGCTGATCAGTGTCATCAATACGCAAACGAAGGTCACTAGCGTAGGTGATGACAAGACTCCAGTAACTGGCGCCCTGGTGGGTGACGCCTCTGCGCGTACGTTGCTGTCAACGATCCGCAACGAGCTGGTGAGCGGGCAGGGTGATGGTGCGCTGCGAACGCTGACCGATATCGGCATCACTACTCAGAAAGACGGCACGCTTAAGATTGACGATGCGAAGCTTGAAAAAGCGATGGCCAATAATTTTGTAGAGCTGCCGGGTCTGTTTGCGGGCGAAAAAGGCATCGCCAGTCGTCTGGATGAACAGCTGAAACCCTACACACAAACCGGTGGCATCCTTGAGCAACGCAACAAGGCGATGACCGAAACCATCTCAGGCATCGACAAACAAAAAGAAGATTTGACGCGCCGGATAACATCTCTCCAAGAACGGCTATACAAGCAATTCAACGCAATGGATCTGCTGGTAGGTCAGTTGAGCAACACCTCGAACAGCTTGCTGGCTTCGCTTGAAAACCTGCCTTGGGCGGCGAGTAATTCCAAGAAGTAAAGCTGCGCTGGCCTGGGAATTTGGTGGGCTGAAGCAGAACGCCGCACGGCTCACCTTGAACGGCTAAAGGCTTCGCCCTGAGGGCTCCCACAAAAGCAGCGACGCCACCACACCGCTTTCTATAGGAGGCGCGACCCGCGGCGAATGCAGGCTAAAGGCACACTGAAATGCCAAGCCTCGCTCCGAGGTGGCGTACCGAGGACGGTCCGTTGAGCCCACCAACTTGCTGAAATTTGTTATTAGTCTGAACCCGCCGCTGAGGCGGTTTTCTTTTTTCAAATATATTTTCTCCGACTGCTCTCAAGCTTGAGCGACCCCGACCGATAAGCTGTACATGCAAATTGATGTGGCAAGGGGCTCATCCAAATGAATGCTATGGCAGCAATGAGGCAGTACCAGCAAGTCGGCGTTAAGGCTCAGGTTACCGAGGCCGATCCGCATCGTCTGATCCAAATGCTGATGCAGGGCGGGCTGGATCGTATCGCGCAGGCCAGGGGGGCTATGGAGCGCGAGGCCTATGCTGAGAAAGGCGTGCTGATTAGCAAAGCTGTCGGTATCATCGGCGGTCTGCGCGACGTGCTGGACAAGAAGGCGGGCGGTGAACTGGCGGAGAATCTGGATCGCCTGTACGAGTTCATGACGATGCGGCTGTTCGAAGCCAGCCGGCATAACGATGTGAACAAGCTCGATGAAGTGGCGAATCTTCTCGGTGAAATCAAGCAAGGTTGGGACGGCATCGCGCCCAAGGCTTGATTCTGGCTGCAGCGCTATAGACGGCTACTTGTCAACGCAACACTGACGCACTGTCTGGCAACTGAGCCAGCCAGTGCGTTTTGCTTTCAGCGGTACTCGCAAAGATAAGCGGTATCCGCTGCGACCTTCAGCTGGAACTTGCTGTTCGCTGGCACAGTGAATTGAGTGCCGGTGCCAAAGGTTTCGTAGCTGTCGCTCCCCGGCAGTTTGACGTCCAGGCTGCCGGCGACCACGTGCATTACTTCCAACTGGTTGGTGCCAAATTCGTAATCGCCTGCGGCCATGACGCCGATGGTGGCCGGGCCCGCTGCCATGTCGAAGGCGATGGATTTAACGGTGCCGTCGAAGTACTCGTTAACCTTGAACATTCGGAAACTCCAGGGTGTGGAAAAGGGCGGCCAGTATGCCGAAGCGGCTCGGTGGCGTCATCAGGTCGCTGGCATATCGAGTGAGGCTGCTAGCTCCGAGCGCTGAAGCGGCCACGCTCATGAGCGGAAGATGAAATACACCGCACCCAGCAAGCACAGCCCGGCCCACAGGTAGTCGAGTTTCAGCGGCTGCTGCATGTACAGCACGCTAAACGGCACGAAGATCATCAGCGTGATCACCTCCTGCATGATCTTTAGCTGGCCGATCGACAGCTCGGTATAGCCGATGCGGTTAGCCGGCACCATCAGCATGTATTCGAAGAAGGCGATGCCCCAGCTGATCAGTGCGGCGATCAGCCAGGGTTTGCCGTTCAGGCTCTTCAGGTGGCCGTACCAGGCGAAGGTCATGAAGAGGTTGGAGCAGCAGAGTAGGGCGGCGGTTTGCAACCAGACGGGCATGATGGTTGTGGGCTCGAAATGATGACGCGCTAGGGTATTTCCAAGCGTTTTCGCCTGCAATGATGCATCTGGTGCGTGAGCTCCAGCCGGATTATCATCGCGCCCGTTTTTTCACTGAGTGGCAGTTTTATGGATTGTCGCCCCGGTTGCGGTGCCTGCTGCATCGCGCCTTCCATCAGCTCACCTATCCCCGGTATGCCGTTCGGTAAAAGTGCTGGGGAGCGCTGTGTTCAATTAAGCGCTGACTTTCTCTGTTTGCTGTTCGGTGATCCGCGGCGGCCGGCCGTGTGCTCGGCTTTTTCGGCAGACCCTGTTTGTTGTGGGGAAAACAGGGAGGACGCGATTCGTCTGCTTGGTTGGCTGGAGCAGGCGACGGCGTAGCGATAGTCCCGGTGGTGCTGCGTAGAGGCCGCGTCCTCTAGGGGTTCCGGCTCGTACTTACGCACTACAACTATTGGTCCTGCAAAAGCAAAAAAGGCTGCCCAAAGGCTAATGCTGTTCACTTAAGTGGAGCAGCCTTACGATCCACCGGATACCGGGTTTTGGAAATCTTCACCGTCCTTGGCCTTTTTGGCCTTGGACGGTGATCCAGAAACATCCCCCCGACACCTCCTCTTAACTCAGCCAACCTTCTACCTGTTGCCGATACCGGATTGGCCGCTGCCATGACGATCAGTTGCACCGCAATGTACTGGCAGGCGGGCTTGAAGCGTATATCCGATGGTCTTCGGCCAAAGGTGACTGCGGCTTGGCTGGCCTCCCGACGGATGATGTTATAAGCGAGCAGGAGCCCCCACACCTCCTGATAAATCAGCTCGACCTTCTTGCTCCGTAGCGTCACCGCGTTTTGTTGCATTGAGCTTTTGATGTCCCTGAAGCCCAACTCAATCTCCCAACGCTCCAGATACAACTCGGCGACAGCTTTTGTGCTGTACCCCTTGGCCGGCAGAGAAGTGAGCAACGATCTGACGCGCCCTCGGCTTTCATAGCTGACCTCACGCACCTCCCAGTGTGTAGGCAGCTCGGGATTACGTTTGCGTGCCTGGGGCGAGACCTTCATCCGAACACGGCGATCATGTTCGCCATAACGCTCGACTTCCTCCATCACCAGTCCCTTGCGCGCTGGCGTCAGCCAGTGCCGATTGCTTCCTCCACCCACCACGCCCAACAGCAGATCAGCACCCCAGAAGCCCTTGTCGAACAATGTGATCGAATTGTCCGGGATCTGACTCAGGAAGGTTTCGGCCAGGCGCATTTCGCTGTCCCGGTAGGGACTAAGCTGAGCATCGAGGATCACGTGGGAGCGCACATTCATCAGGGCAACAAGCCGTAGCATTGGGAAAGGCGTCTGGCGGTCGTTGCCCGTATTGCCAGAACCGAAATGTTCTCTCAGCTCAGGTGAGTCAGGGGTTCGCAGAAATGCGCCATCTACTGCGAATACTTGCAAGCCGTGCCAAGCATCGCCTTCGTATCGCTCGCAGCCCCATTGTTTACCTGTCTGACGGAACAAGGACTCGACCGGGTCGGCACCCAGCCTTTTACGCGCTTCAGTCACACCGCTGCGCGCCAGTAATTGATCAGATGCCAGGCCTTGAGCGCAAATATTCAGGCGCCTGGCTACTTCATGTACGGGCTCATCGCGGAACAGCGCCATGCCCAGCACCAACCAAAGCACCTGGTCACTCGGTAGGCGTCGCCGTCTTATGGTGGCCTGAGCAGAGAGGTTGAGCGCACTGGCAACCCATTCGACAGGGATGTTCTGAGTGAAGGTGCTGAGGTCGGAGAAGTTGAAGAGGTCGCCAAGGTCGAGCAGTTGCTGCTGAATGGGCATAAAAAATCCGATACCAGGAGGCTGATATCGGATTTTCTGGAAAGCTCGGCTTGGACTCAAATGCTTAAGTGAACAGCATTATGCCCAAAGGCAGCCTTTTTCGTGCGCGGGGTTTGTCACTTAACGCGGCAGGTCGCGCTTGGTGTGACCGGTGTACAGCTGACGCGGACGGCCGATCTTCTGGCCGGAGGCGATCATTTCCTTCCAGTGGGAGATCCAGCCGACAGTACGCGCCAGGGCGAAGATGACGGTGAACATGCTGGTCGGAATGCCGATGGCCTTGAGGATGATACCCGAGTAGAAGTCCACGTTCGGGTACAGGTTGCGCTCGGCGAAGTACGGATCGTTGAGGGCGATCTCTTCCAGCTTCATGGCCAGATCAAGTTGCGGGTCATTGATGCCCAGCTCGCCCAGAACCTCGTCGCAGGTCTGCTTCATGACCTTGGCGCGCGGATCGAAGTTCTTGTAGACGCGATGGCCGAAGCCCATCAGCTTGAACGGATCGTTCTTGTCCTTGGCCTTGGCCAGGAACTTCTCGACGTTCGATACGTCGCCAATCTCGTCCAGCATGGTGAGTACGGCTTCGTTCGCACCGCCGTGAGCCGGTCCCCACAGGGCGGCGATACCGGCCGCGATGCAGGCAAACGGGTTGGCGCCGGTGGAGCCTGCCAGACGCACGGTGGAGGTGGAGGCGTTCTGCTCATGGTCGGCGTGCAGGATGAAGATGCGATCCATTGCCTTGGCCAACACCGGGCTGATCGGTTTGATCTCGCACGGGGTGTTGAACATCATGTGCAGGAAGTTTTCCGAGTAGCTCAGGTCGTTGCGCGGGTACATCAGCGGCTGACCGATCGAGTACTTGTAAACCATCGCGGCGATGGTTGGCATCTTGGCGACCAGGCGCACCGCGGAAATTTCGCGGTGGTGCGGGTCGTTGATGTCCAGCGAATCGTGGTAGAAGGCTGAAAGCGCGCCGACAACGCCACACATGATGGCCATGGGGTGGGCGTCACGACGAAAACCATTGAGGAAGGACTTCAGCTGCTCGTGAACCATGGTGTGGTTCTTCACGGTGCTAACGAACTGTGCCTTCTGTTCGGCGGTCGGCAGTTCCCCGTTCAGCAGGAGATAGCAGGTTTCCAGATAGTCGGATTTCTCTGCCAGCTGCTCGATCGGATAGCCGCGATGCAGCAGGATGCCCTTGTCGCCATCGATGTAGGTGATCTTGGACTCGCAAGAGGCGGTCGACATGAAGCCGGGATCGAAGGTGAAGTGACCCGTGGAGGTCAGGCTTCGTACGTCAATTACATCAGGCCCTACGGTACCGGTTAAAACGGGCAGTTCGACGGGGGCAGCGCCCTCGATGATCAACTGCGCTTTCTTGTCAGCCATGTATGGCCTCCTGTTTTGTGCTTGGAATCATCATGGCCCCCCACGCAGGGCCCGCATCACTATAGTGTGATAAACCGCAAAGTCAATTTGCGCGAACCCATGCCGT
This sequence comes from Pseudomonas sp. FeN3W, assembly GCA_030263805.2. Classification (NCBI taxonomy): domain Bacteria; kingdom Pseudomonadati; phylum Pseudomonadota; class Gammaproteobacteria; order Pseudomonadales; family Pseudomonadaceae; genus Pseudomonas; species Pseudomonas sp. FeN3W. The sequence goes on along the minus strand of CP136010.1, from coordinate 756,941 downwards.
AGAGGGCTCTGCAGGGGGATGCGTACAGCTTGGGTGCACTGTTTACGGCATTTATATAGAGGTCGCTATCAGCCTTTAGTGGCACTTCACCACATTGTCATTAGTGACCTAACTGTTTATACTCGGACACCGACCGGCAGGGGCCTTACAGGCAGTATTCTGTAGGTTGTCACTCGTGGGTAGCGGGTACTGCTGCGTACTCTTCCCAACAACTTTGCCCTGCGCTCTGGGGCTCTCAAGTGTGAAAAAAAGCCGTGAAAAGCCAACGACCTGTAAACCTAGATCTTAGGACAATAAAACTCCCCATCACTGCTTACACGTCGATTCTCCACCGTGTATCCGGTGTCATCCTGTTCGTCGGTATCGCCTTGCTGCTGCTCGCGCTCGATACCTCGCTGTCTTCTCCGGAAGGCTTCGAGGAGGTCCGCGCGTACCTGGGTAGCCCTCTGGCAAAGCTGGTGAGCTGGGCGTTGCTGTCCGCACTGCTGTACCACCTTGTGGCGGGTGTTCGTCACCTGATCATGGATTCTGGCCATGGTGAGACGCTGGAAGGCGGCAAGCTGGGCTCGAAAATCGTAATCGCCGTATCGGCGGTGCTGATCGTTCTGGCGGGAGTGTGGATATGGTAACCAATGTCACCAACTTTTCGCGCTCGGGTCTGTACGACTGGATGGCGCAGCGCGTTTCTGCAGTGGTTCTTGCGGCTTATTTTCTGTTCCTGCTTGGGTACCTGATTGCGAACCCGGGGCTGGAGTACACCCAGTGGCACGCGCTGTTCTCGGCCAACTGGATGCGCATCTTCAGCCTGCTGGCTCTGGTCGCCCTGAGTGTGCACGCGTGGGTAGGCATGTGGACGATCTCCACCGACTACCTGACCAATATGGCGATCGGTAAGTGGGCTACCGGCGTTCGTTTCCTGTTCCAGGCGGTGTGTGGCATTGCCATGTTCACCTTCTTCGTCTGGGGCGTGCAGATTCTTTGGGGTATCTGATTCATGGCTAACATTCGTACGCTTTCTTTTGACGCCATCATCGTCGGTGGCGGTGGCGCCGGTATGCGCGCGGCGCTGCAGCTGTCCCAGTCCGGTCACAAGACCGCTGTGGTCACCAAAGTTTTCCCGACTCGTTCGCACACCGTTTCCGCTCAGGGTGGCATCACCTGCGCCATCGCTTCGGCCGATCCGAACGATGACTGGCGCTGGCATATGTACGATACCGTCAAGGGTTCCGACTATATCGGCGACCAAGACGCTATCGAGTACATGTGCTCCGTCGGCCCGGAGGCCGTGTTCGAGCTCGAGCACATGGGCCTGCCGTTCTCCCGCACCGAGCAGGGCCGCATCTACCAGCGTCCGTTCGGTGGTCAGTCCAAGGACTTCGGTAAGGGTGGTCAGGCTGCTCGTACCTGCGCTGCTGCCGACCGTACTGGTCATGCGCTGCTGCATACCCTCTATCAGGGCAACCTGAAGAACGACACCGTATTCCTCAATGAATGGTACGCGGTCGATCTGGTGAAGAACCAGGATGGTGCGGTCGTTGGTGTTATCGCCATCTGCATCGAGACCGGCGAAACCGTTTACATCCGTTCGAAGGCCACTGTTCTTGCAACTGGTGGTGCTGGTCGCATCTATGCATCGACCACCAACGCGCTGATCAACACCGGCGACGGCGTGGGCATGGCGCTGCGTGCAGGCGTACCGGTACAAGACATCGAGATGTGGCAGTTCCACCCGACCGGCATCGCCGGTGCCGGCGTGCTGGTAACCGAAGGTTGCCGTGGTGAAGGTGGCTACCTGATCAACAAGCACGGCGAGCGTTTCATGGAGCGTTATGCTCCTAACGCGAAGGACCTGGCTGGTCGTGACGTCGTTGCGCGCTCGATGGTCAAGGAAATCCTGGCTGGTAACGGCTGTGGTCCGGATGGCGACCACGTGATGCTGAAGCTGGATCACCTCGGTGAAGAGGTGCTGCACAGCCGTTTGCCAGGTATCTGTGAGCTGTCGAAGACCTTTGCTCACGTCGACCCGGTGACTGCTCCAGTACCGGTCGTGCCGACCTGCCACTACATGATGGGTGGTATCGCCACTAACATCCATGGTCAGGCCATTACCCAGGACGCCAACGGTAATGACACCATCATCGATGGCTTGTTCGCAGTAGGCGAAGTGGCTTGTGTATCGGTGCATGGCGCCAACCGTCTGGGCGGCAACTCGCTGCTCGACCTGGTGGTGTTCGGTCGCGCTGCGGGCCTGCACCTGGAGAAAGCGCTGAAGGAAGGTATCGAGCATCGTGGTGCCAGCGAAACCGATCTGGACATTGCTCTAAGCCGTCTTGCCGGTCTCAACGAGCGTACCACTGGTGAGGACGTCGCCCCGCTGCGCAAAGAGCTGCAGAACTGTATGCAGAACTACTTCGGTGTATTCCGCACCGGTGAATACATGCAGAAGGGTATCGCTCAGCTGGTGGATCTGCGTCAGCGTATCGCCAATGTCAAGATCTCGGACAAGAGCCAGGCGTTCAACACCGCGCGCATCGAAGCGCTCGAGCTGCAGAACCTGCTGGAAGTCGCCGAGGCTACTGCAATTGCCGCGGAGAACCGCAAGGAGTCCCGTGGCGCACATGCTCGCGAAGATTTCGAAGAGCGTGATGACGAGAATTGGCTGTGCCACACCCTCTATTTCCCAGGTGACAAGCGCGTTGCCAAGCGTGCCGTGAACTTCGCTCCGAAGACCGTTCCGGCATTCGAGCCCAAGGTTCGGACTTATTGAGGTCGACGATATGTTGCAAGTGAGTGTTTATCGCTACAACCCCGATCAGGACGAAAAGCCGTTCATGCAGGATTTTCAGGTCAATACCGATGGTAAGGATCTGATGGTTCTGGACGTCTTGGCTCTGATCAAGGAACAGGATCAAGGTTTCTCCTATCGTCGCTCCTGCCGTGAAGGCGTGTGTGGCTCCGATGGGATGAATATCAACGGTAAGAACGGTCTGGCTTGCATCACGCCGCTGTCCGCCGTGGTCAAGAACAACAAGCTGGTCGTGCGTCCTCTGCCGGGGCTGCCAGTTATTCGTGACTTGGCCGTCGATATGAGCATCTTCTACAAGCAGTACGAGAAAGTGCGTCCGTATCTGATGAACGATACGCCGCCACCGGCTATCGAACGTCTGCAAAGCCCGGAAGATCGCGAAAAGCTGGATGGTCTGTACGAGTGCATCCTGTGCGCTTGCTGTTCGACCAGCTGCCCGTCCTTCTGGTGGAACCCGGACAAGTTCCTCGGTCCGGCCGCGTCGCTGCAGGCTTATCGTTTCCTGGCCGACAGCCGCGACACCGAAACCGAGAACCGTCTGGCAGGTTTGGACGATCCGTTCAGCGTGTTCCGCTGCCGCGGTATCATGAACTGCGTCGACGTTTGTCCGAAGGGATTGAACCCTACCAAGGCAATCGGTCACATACGCAACATGCTGCTGCAGAGCGGTACCTGATGACACCCCGGTCGCGAAAGGTTATGCGCTAGCCTGGAATGGCCGGATTGCGTTACCCGTTACACCTGCGGCGCCGAAGTTGAAGCTCGGCGCCGTAGTTTTAGTAGGAATCCCAGCCCACAAAGCCGGGATTCCACTCTGAAAACTTGATGACCAGCAGGAGCACCCGGCTTGTGCCCGGGAACTATCTGCGCGGTCCGTAGTGGCTTTACCTGAGTCGCTGCTTCAGAACTTGGGAAGTCATGCTGCGGTTTCCACGCTGGTGGTGTCTCCTTATCGAAGGTGACCAGACATGCAAGAAAGCGTAATGCAGCGCATGTGGGACAGTGCCCACCTATCCGGTGGTAACGCTGCCTATGTGGAAGAGCTTTATGAGCTCTACCTGCACGATCCCAACGCTGTGCCCGAAGAGTGGCGCACTTACTTCCAGAAGTTGCCCTCCGGTGGCAGCGCTTCAGCCGATGTATCGCACTCGACGATTCGCGACCACTTCGTCCTGCTGGGCAAGAACCAGCGGCGCGCTCAGCCTGTGTCCGCGGGCAGCGTCAGCAGTGAGCATGAAAAGAAGCAGATCGAAGTCCTGCGCCTGATTCAGGCCTACCGAGTGCGCGGCCATCAGGCAGCACAGCTCGATCCGCTTGGCCTGCAACAGCGCACCGTTCCTGCCGATCTGGCGATCAACAACTACGGCCTGACCGACGCCGACCTCGACACCGTGTTCCGCACCGCTGACCTGGCCATGGTCAACGGCCAGGCCACTCTGCGCGAAATCCTGCAGGCGTTGCAAGAAACCTATTGCCGCACCATCGGCGCCGAGTACATGCACATCGTCGATTCCGAGCAGCGCAGCTGGTTCGTTCAGCGCCTGGAAAGCGTGCGTGGCCGTCCGGACTTTTCGCCGGAGATCAAGGGCCATCTGCTCGAGCGCCTGACTGCCGCCGAAGGCCTGGAAAAGTACCTGGGTACCAAGTATCCGGGCACCAAGCGCTTCGGTCTCGAAGGCGGCGAGAGCCTGATCCCACTGCTCGACGAGATCATCCAGCGCTCCGGTTCCTACGGCACCAAGGAGATCGTCATCGGCATGGCCCACCGTGGCCGTCTGAACGTGCTGGTCAACACCTTCGGCAAGAATCCGCGCGACCTTTTCGACGAGTTCGAAGGCAAGAAGGTCGAGGGCCTGAGTTCGGGTGACGTCAAGTATCACCAGGGCTTCTCCTCCAACGTGATGACTCCGGGTGGCGAAATTCACCTGGCCATGGCGTTCAACCCGTCCCACCTGGAAATCGTTTCCCCGGTGGTCGAGGGTTCGGTGCGGGCTCGTCAGGATCGTCGTTGCGATCCGATCGGCGACAAGGTACTTCCGGTAACCATCCACGGTGATGCTGCTGTCGCCGGTCAGGGCGTGGTGATGGAAACCTTCCAGATGTCGCAGACCCGTGCCTATCGTACGGGGGGCACCATCCGTATCGTGGTCAACAACCAGGTCGGCTTCACCACCAACAAGCAGGAAGATGCTCGTTCCACCGAGTACGCGACCGATGTGGCGAAGATGATCCAGGCGCCGATCTTCCATGTGAACGCAGACGATCCCGAGGCGGTGCTGTTCGTCACCCAGCTCGCTGTCGATTACCGGATGCAGTTCAAGCGCGACATCGTCATCGACCTGATCTGCTACCGCCGTCGTGGTCACAACGAAGCGGACGAGCCGAGCGGTACTCAGCCGTTGATGTATCAGAAGATCGCCAAGCAGCGCACCACTCGTGAGCTGTACGCCGATTCGCTGATCCAGTCCAAGGTGCTGGACAACGAGCGCGTTCAGGCCAAGATCGACGAGTACCGTACGGCACTCGACAATGGGCTGCACGTGGTCAAGAGCCTGGTCAAAGAGCCGAACAAGGAACTCTTCGTCGACTGGCGCCCGTATCTGGGCCATGCCTGGACTGCCCGTCATGACACCAGCTTCGATCTGAAGACCTTGCAGGACCTTTCCAACAAGCTGCTGCAGACGCCGGAAGGCTTCGTGGTGCAGCGTCAGGTCTCGAAGATTCTCGAAGATCGCCAGAAGATGGGCGCGGGCGCATTGGCCATCAATTGGGGCTACGCGGAAGTCATGGCGTACGCCACGCTGCTGTTCGAAGGCCACCCGGTACGTATCTCCGGTCAGGACGTCGGCCGCGGTACCTTCTCGCACCGCCATGCTGCGCTGCATAACCAGAAGGACGGCAGTACCTACATTCCGCTGCAGCACCTCTATGAAGGTCAGCCGCGTTTCGATCTGTACGATTCGTTCCTCTCCGAGGAAGCGGTTCTGGCCTTCGAATACGGTTACGCCACCACCATGCCCAACGCGCTTGTCGTGTGGGAAGCGCAGTTCGGCGACTTCGCCAACGGCGCCCAGGTAGTGATCGACCAGTTCATCACCAGCGGTGAGCACAAGTGGGGTCGCCTGTGCGGCCTGACCATGCTCTTGCCGCATGGCTATGAAGGGCAGGGTCCGGAACACTCGTCCGCGCGTCTGGAGCGTTACCTGCAGCTGTGCGCCGAGCACAATATTCAGGTTTGCGTGCCGACGACTCCGGCGCAGGTCTACCACATGCTGCGTCGCCAGGCGATTCGCCCGCTTCGCAAACCGCTGGTTGCGCTGACGCCCAAGTCGCTGCTGCGTCACAAGCTGGCGACCTCGACATTGGAAGAACTGACCCAGGGTTCCTTCCAGACCGTTATCCCGGAAGTCGACGCGATCGATCCGGCGAAGGTCGAGCGTGTGATCATGTGTAGCGGCAAGGTCTACTATGACCTGCTGGACAAGCGCCGTGCCGAGGGCCGTGAAGATATCGCCATCGTGCGTATCGAGCAGCTGTATCCGTTCCCGGAAGAGGACCTGGCAGAAGCGCTCGCGCCTTACCAGAACCTCAAGCACATCGTCTGGTGTCAGGAAGAGCCGATGAACCAGGGTGCCTGGTACTGCAGCCAACATCACATGCGTCGTGTGGCCACCGCACACAAGAAGGAACTGTTCCTCCAGTACGCGGGTCGTGATGCTTCAGCGGCACCGGCGGTCGGTTACGCCTCCATGCATGCCGAACAGCAGGAAAAACTGCTGCAGGACGCCTTCACCGTTTAACCATTTTGTGCAAGGGGCCGCGATATCGCGGCCTCGATGTAGAAACCGAATCAATAGGACCCCTGAATAATGGCTATCGAGATCAAAGCCCCTACATTCCCGGAATCGGTTGCCGACGGCACCGTTGCTACCTGGCACAAGCAGCCGGGCGACGCGGTCAAGCGTGATGAGCTGATCGTCGACATCGAAACCGACAAGGTGGTGATGGAAGTGCTCGCCGAAGCTGACGGCGTGCTGACCGAGATCGTCAAGAACGAAGGCGACACCGTACTGAGCGGCGAGCTGCTCGGCAAGCTGGAGGCTGGTGCTACTGCCGCCGCCGCCGCGCCTGCGCCGGCTGCTGCCCCGGCTCAAGCTGCTGCTCCGGCTGCTGCTGCAACGGCGGGTGAAGAGCCGATCCTGGCTCCTGCCGCGCGCAAGATGGCCGAAGAGAACGGCATCGACCCGAACAGCATCGCCGGTACCGGTAAAGATGGCCGTGTGACCAAGGAAGACGTGGTTGCCGCCGTCGAAGCCAAGAAATCCGCTCCGGCTGCTGCTGCCAAGCCGGCTGCTCCGGCTGCCTCCGCTCCGATCTTCGCCGAGGGCGATCGTGTCGAGAAGCGCGTTCCGATGACCCGCCTGCGTGCGAAAGTCGCCGAGCGTCTGGTCGAAGCGCAATCCTCCATGGCGATGCTGACTACGTTCAACGAAGTCAACATGAAGCCGATCATGGAACTACGTTCCAAGTACAAGGATCTGTTCGAGAAGACTCACAACGGCGTGCGTCTGGGCTTCATGTCCTTCTTCGTCAAGGCCGCGGTCGAAGCACTCAAGCGCCAGCCGGGCGTCAACGCTTCCATCGATGGCAATGACATCGTCTACCACGGTTATCAGGATATCGGGGTCGCCGTTTCCAGCGACCGAGGTCTGGTGGTTCCGGTCCTGCGCAACGCCGAGCACATGAGCCTGGCCGAGATCGAGGGCGGCATCAACAACTTCGGCAAGAAGGCCAAGGCCGGCAAGCTGACCATCGAAGAGATGACTGGCGGTACCTTTACCATCTCCAATGGCGGTGTGTTTGGTTCGCTGCTGTCGACACCGATCGTCAACCCGCCGCAGACTGCCATCCTCGGTATGCACAAGATTCAGGAACGCCCGATGGCCGTTAATGGTCAAGTGGTCATCCTGCCGATGATGTACCTGGCCCTGTCCTATGACCATCGCTTGATCGACGGCAAGGAAGCGGTGACCTTCCTGGTTACCATGAAGGACCTGCTGGAAGACCCGGCCCGTCTGCTGCTGGACATCTAATGACGCAGCCACAAGCGGCAAGCGGCAAGCTGCAGGCAAAGCAGCCCCGCTTGTGGCTTGTGGCTTGTTGCTTGCTGCTTAGAAAAGAGGATTTGTAATGAGCCAGAAATTCGACGTCGTCGTCATCGGTGCCGGCCCTGGCGGCTATGTGGCCGCCATTCGTGCAGCCCAGTTGGGTCTGAAGACCGCGTGTATCGAAAAGTATCAGGGCAAGGATGGTAAGACCGCTCTGGGCGGCACCTGCCTGAACGTGGGTTGCATTCCTTCCAAGGCGCTGCTGGACAGCTCCTACAAGTTTCATGAAGCTCATGAGAGCTTCAAGGTTCATGGCATCAGCACCGGCGAAGTGGCCATGGACGTTCCGACCATGGTCGCGCGCAAGGACCAGATCGTTAAGAACCTCACCGGTGGGGTTTCTGCTCTGCTGAAGGCCAATGGCGTGACCGTATTCGAAGGCCACGGCAAGCTGCTGGCTGGTAAGCAGGTTGAAGTGACCGGCCTGGATGGCAACGTGCAGACGCTGGCTGCCGAGAACGTGATCCTTGCTTCTGGCTCGACTCCGGTAAACATTCCGCCGGCGCCGGTCGATCAGAACGTCATCGTCGACTCCACCGGCGCGCTGGATTTCCAGAGCGTTCCGGGCAAGCTCGGCGTCATCGGTGCCGGCGTGATCGGTCTGGAGCTGGGTTCGGTCTGGGCTCGCCTCGGCGCGGAAGTGACCGTCATCGAAGCCATGGACAAGTTCCTGCCGGCTGCTGATGAGCAGATCTCCAAGGAAGCGTTCAAAGTCCTCTCCAAGCAGGGTCTGAAGATTCTGCTGGGCGCTCGTTTGACCGGTTCGGAAGTGAAGGGCGATCAAGTGACCGTCAACTTCACCAGCGCCGAAGGCGAGCAGCAGATGACCTTCGACAAGCTGATCGTCGCCGTTGGTCGCCGTCCGGTCACCTCCGAGCTGCTGGCTGCCGACACCGGTGTCGATATGGATGAACGCGGTTTCATCTTCGTCGACGACTACTGCGCCACCAGTGTCCCCGGCGTCTACGCTATCGGCGACGTGGTTCGCGGCGCCATGCTGGCCCACAAGGCCTCGGAAGAGGGCGTGATGGTTGCCGAGCGTATCGCTGGTCACAAGACCCAGATGAACTATGACCTGATTCCATCGGTCATCTACACTCACCCGGAAATTGCATGGGTCGGCAAGTCCGAGCAGGCGCTCAAGGCTGAAGGCGTTGAAGTCAATGTCGGCACCTTCCCGTTCGCGGCCAGCGGTCGTGCCATGGCGGCCAACGACACAGCCGGCCTGGTCAAGGTCATCGCCGATGCCAAGACCGACCGCGTGCTGGGCGTTCACGTCATGGGCCCAAGCGCTGCCGAGCTGGTTCAGCAAGGCGCGATCGGCATGGAGTTCGGCACCAGTGCCGAAGATCTGGGCATGATGGTGTTCTCGCACCCGACGATGTCCGAAGCGCTGCATGAAGCGGCTTTGGCAGTGAATGGCCACGCCATCCACATCGCCAATCGCAAGAAGCGCTAATCGGTTTCGTGCTGTACCCGGGCCCGACGTATCTGCGGATACGCCGGGCCTTTTGCAAACTGCAGATTCGAAAGGATTGCAGGTCGCTGAGAGGTATCGTGAATTCGCAGATAGTTTTCAGCGACTTGTGAGGGGGCACGGCGGCTCGTCGTGCCGTAAATGCGCCAATACCAAACCAGACGGTAGAAAGCATGAATCTTCACGAGTACCAAGGTAAACAACTGTTCGCTGAATACGGTCTGCCCGTGTCCAAGGGTTACGCGGTCGATAGCCCGAAGGAAGCAGCGGAGGCCTGCGACAAGATCGGCGGCACACAATGGGTGGTCAAAGCCCAAGTGCATGCCGGTGGACGTGGCAAGGCAGGTGGCGTAAAGCTGGTTCGCAGCAAGGATGAAGCCCGGGCGTTTGCCCAGCAGTGGCTAGACAAGCGTCTGGTGACCTATCAGACCGACGCCAATGGTCAGCCGGTGAGCAAGATCCTCGTCGAGGCCTGCACCGATATCGACAAGGAGCTCTATCTGGGCGCCGTGGTCGATCGCGCCAGTCGCCGGGTCGTGTTCATGGCTTCCACCGAAGGTGGCGTGGATATCGAGAAAGTCGCTCACGACACGCCCGAGAAGATCCTCAAGGCCACCATCGACCCGCTGGTCGGTGCGCAGCCGTTCCAGGCGCGCGAGCTGGCATTCCAGCTGGGGCTGAAGGGCGATCAGGTCAAGCAGTTCGTGCATATCTTCGTCGGCCTCGCCCAGCTGTTCCAGAACTACGACCTGGCGCTGCTGGAAGTGAACCCTCTGGTGATCAAGAAGGACGGCAACCTGCACTGCCTGGACGCCAAGATCAACATCGACAGTAACGCCATCTATCGTCAGCCCAAACTGCGCGACATGGCCGATCCATCTCAGGACGATCCGCGCGAGGCGCATGCCGCCAAGTGGGAACTGAACTATGTGGCCCTCGACGGCAATATCGGCTGCATGGTCAACGGTGCCGGCCTCGCCATGGGTACCATGGATATCGTCAACCTGCATGGCGGCGCGCCGGCGAACTTCCTCGACGTGGGCGGCGGTGCCACCGAGGAGCGGGTGACCGAAGCGTTCAAGATCATCCTCTCCGATAGCAATGTCGCGGCCGTTCTGGTGAACATCTTCGGCGGCATCGTACGTTGCGACATGATCGCCGAAGGCATCATCGGTGCCGTGCGCGAAGTGGGCGTAAAAGTGCCCGTGGTGGTCCGCCTGGAAGGCAACAACGCCGACCTGGGCGCCAAGATGCTGAGTGAAAGCGGTCTGAACATCATCGGTGCGAGCAGCCTGACCGATGCGGCCATTCAGGTTGTCAAAGCCGCGGAGGGCAAGTAATGAGCGTATTGATCAATAAGGACACCAAGGTCATCTGCCAGGGCTTCACCGGCTCGCAGGGCACCTTCCACTCCGAGCAGGCCATTGCCTACGGCACCAAGATGGTCGGCGGTGTCACGCCGGGCAAGGGCGGCACCATGCACCTCGGTCTGCCGGTGTTCAACACCGTTCGGGAGGCCGTCGAGACTACCGGTGCCGATGCCTCGGTGATCTACGTGCCAGCGCCGTTCTGCAAGGACTCCATCCTCGAAGCAGCTTTCGGTGGAATCAAGCTCATCGTCTGCATCACCGAAGGCATCCCGACGCTGGACATGCTGGAAGTGAAGATCAAGTGCGACGAACTGGGCGTGCGCCTGATCGGGCCAAACTGCCCGGGCGTGATCACTCCCGGCGAATGCAAGATCGGCATCCAGCCCGGGCACATCCACCAGCCGGGCAAGGTCGGTATCGTTTCGCGCTCCGGCACCCTGACCTACGAGGCCGTGAAGCAGACCACCGACGCCGGTTTCGGCCAGTCGACCTGCGTCGGCATCGGTGGTGACCCGATTCCGGGGTCGACCTTCATCGATATCCTCAAGCTGTTCCAGGACGATCCGCAGACCGAAGCGATCGTGATGATCGGCGAGATCGGCGGATCGGCTGAAGAGGAGGCTGCCGCCTTCATCAAGGCCAATGTGACCAAGCCGGTCGTTTCCTATATCGCGGGTGTCACGGCTCCGGCTGGCAAGCGAATGGGGCACGCCGGTGCGATCATTTCTGGCGGCAAGGGAACGGCGGAAGAGAAATTCGCAGCCCTGCAGGACGCCGGTGTGAAGACCGTCCGCTCGCTTGCCGATATCGGCAAGGCGCTGGCGGAAATCACTGGTTGGGAAATGAAGGCCTGATGTAACTCCCGCCCGGCTGCCGCCGGGCGTTCGAGCTGCTCAGTCTGCGCATGCCCCGAGGCAGACCAGACGGTTCTGCCTCGGGGCTTTCAGCTTTCGGTTTGGTAAACAGTGCAGCTGCTATCGCTGCTCGGCGCTACGCGCCCATCTATCATGCGATAAGCGCTCCGACCCTGCGGAGCGACACTTTTTCGCGGCCAGTACTGACGTTCGGGTCAGCATCCCTCGCCGCATCGTGGCATCATTGCCGCTCATTCATACGCTTGTTCGGTCCACAAGAGCGACAGCGTGCAACGAAGGATTCGGCCCAACCGGCTGAATGACGTTTCCCCTTATCCCTGAAGGAAACCCGTAATCCCATCATTCAGGCCGATATGAACCGCTGACCCGTCGCGCTCGTGGCATGTGCGTCGCGTTCATTTATGCCGTCATCCATTTGGTAGTTTTTTCCGCATGAATCGTTTGAAAGGTTTTGACCTGCTGGCTCTTGGCTTCATGACGTTTGCGTTGTTCCTTGGCGCCGGCAATATCATCTTCCCGCCTAGCGCCGGTATGGCGTCGGGCGAGTTTATCTGGCAGGCGGCACTGGGCTTCTTGCTGACAGGTGTCGGGTTGCCACTGCTGACCGTCGTTGCGCTGGCGCGAGTGGGCGGGGGCATGGACCGTTTGACCGCACCGCTCGGCAAGGTCGCCGGTACGGTGCTGGCGGTGGCCGTCTACCTGGCGATCGGTCCGCTGTTCGCGACTCCGCGCACGGCCGTCGTTTCGTTCGAGATGGGCATTGCGCCATTCAGCGGTAACGCCGGCATGCCGCTGTTCATCTACACGCTGATGTTCTTCGCGGCCATGCTGTTCCTGGTGCTGAACCCTGGTCAGCTGGTCAATCGTATCGGTAAGTTCATTACGCCTGTGTTGCTGACGGCGCTGCTGGTGCTCGGTGGCGCGGCGATTTTCGCCCCGGCGGGAGAGGTCGGTGCTGCGAGCGAGAGTTATCGTGCGTCACCGCTGATCAAGGGGTTTCTCGAAGGCTATCTGACCATGGATACCCTCGGCGCTCTGGTTTTCGGCATCGTTATCGCCACGGCCATCCGCGATCGTGGTGTCACCGAACCCGCATTGGTTACCCGTTACTCGATGATTGCCGGCGTGATTGCTGCGGTCGGGCTGTCGTTGGTCTATCTCGCTCTGTTCTACCTCGGTGCAACCAGCCAGGGCATCGCCGCCGGTGCGGAGAACGGCGTACAGATTCTGACGACCTACGTGCAACACACGTTCGGCACACCGGGCAGCCTGTTGCTCGCAGTAGTCATCACGCTGGCCTGTCTGACCACAGCGGTCGGCCTGACCACGGCCTGTGGCGAGTTCTTCAGCGCGCTGCTGCCGGTTTCCTATCGCACGGTGGTGGTGGTTTTCGCGCTGTTCAGCCTGCTGGTGGCCAACCAGGGCCTGACGCAGTTGATCAGTGTGTCGGTGCCGGTATTGGTGGGCCTTTACCCGTTGGCCATCGTCCTGGTTGCTCTGAGCTTGCTGGATCGCTTCTGGGTTTCGCCGTCGCGGGTGTTCGTACCGGTCATGGCGGTGACGCTGATCTTCGGCGTTGTCGATGGTCTTGCCGCCGCGGGCTTCACCGATTGGGTTCCAGCGTTGTTTACGCAATTGCCATTGGCCGATCAGAGCATGGGCTGGCTGGTTCCGGTTCTGGTGATGCTGGTGTTCGCAGTGGTCACCGATCGTCTGCTCAGCCGCGCCGAGCAGGCGCAGCATCACGCCTGACATTGTTCTCGCGCTGCGCCGCGGCTGACGATAGCTCGGTCGCGGGGTGGCGCAGACATCAGGCGCAAGCTTCGGCGGCGCGGCGCTGGCTATAATCGCGTGAGGTCTCCGAGGGCGCGCCATGACGCTATCCGATTCAATCCTGCCGCATTTGATCGCCGTGCTTTGGTTCATCGTCTGTTGGGCTGGATACACCCGCTACGCGAGCTGGCGCGGGCGGGATACGGCTTGTTTGGCGAGTGTGTTGCATCTTTACCGGCAGGACTGGATGCAGCGCCTGCTGTTGCGCGACAACCGTATCGCCGATGCCAACGTGATCGGCAATCTGGAGCGCAACGCATCGTTCTTTGCGTCCAGCACGTTGATCATCCTTGCAGGCATCCTGACCGCGCTGGGTGCATCCGATCGAGCGGTTTCGCTACTGGCCGACTTGCCATTCGCACAGCCGGTCAGCCGCGGACTTTCGGAAGTCAAGCTGCTGTGTCTGGCGGTCGTCTTCGTCTATGCCTTCTTCACCTTCAGCTGGTGCATGCGCCAGTACAACTTCGCCGCGGTATTGGTTGCTTCGGCGCCGATGGTGGGCGAGCGCAACGTCAGTGATCAGGAGCGCAGGGCTTTCGCCGAGCGTGCGGCGAGGGTCCTTTCCATGGCGGCCAACCAGTTCAACTTCGGCTTGCGCGCCTATTATTTCGGCATGGCCACCTTGGCCTGGTTCGTTCACCCATGGTTCTTCATGTTGGTCACCACCGGCGTAGTACTGATTCTCTACCGCCGCGAATTCCACTCGGACGTGCTCGGGGTGATGGTATTCACGCCAACTTCCCCGGCCGAAATGCCCAAGGAATAGGGCGCACACATGGCAAGGCGGTATCATGCGCGCCTTGAGCAATTCCCCGAGAATTCGAATGAGCGATAGCCAGATACTCGAGCGCACTCAGCGCTTTTTGTCCTTTCTGCGACATTGTCAGGTACTGGGTCTGACGGTTGAGCACGCCGACAGCCGGGGCCTTACCCTGCGCCTTCCGTACAGCGAGAAGATTATCGGGAATCCGGAAACCGGCGGAGTCCATGGCGGCGCAATCACCACGCTGATGGACACCACCTGCGGGATTTCCACGGCCTGCGCCCTGCCGGAGCTGGAAGTTTGTCCGACGCTCGATCTACGAATCGACTACATGCACCCCGCCGAGGCCGGACACGATATCTTCGGCTTCGCCGAGTGCTACCGCGTCACCCCAACGGTCATCTTTACTCGTGGCGTCGCCTATCAGCGCGACATCAACGAGCCGATCGCGCATGTGGTAGGCACCTTCATGCGCATGGGCAAGGCTGCACCGGCAACTATGGGCAAGGAGGGCGGCGTATGAGCGATCTCAACCTCAGCGAGCTGGTCCAGCATGCACATGCCAACAACGATTACGACTCGCTGATCAAACTGGTGCCGTACGCCAAGCTGATCGGCATCGAGTGCCTGCGGCTCGGTGACGAAATGGTTTTTCGTCTACCGCAGAACGAGGACAACATCGGCAACCCGCTGCCGGCCATTCACGGCGGTGTCATCGCAGGCTTCATGGAGCACGCGGCGATGTTGCATCTGCTGATGTTCATGGGCGCGCCACATTTGCCCAAAATCATCGACTTCTCGATAGATTATCTACGTGCCGGTCACTATCGTGACACCTTTGCCGCCTGCCAGGTCTGGCGCCAGGGTCGTAGGGTCGCCAATGTTGCGATCACCGCCTGGCAGACCCATCAGGCCGAGCCCATCGCCACTGCCCGCTGCCATTTCAAGATCGACGAGCCCTGACGCATTCGTCAGGGTGGCGGCGTTGCGGTGTGCGGCGTCACCTTGTGCGATTGCGTGAAGGAACTCGAATGGAAGCACTTTTGATCCTCGGCGGCTTGCTGCTGATTCTTGCCGGCGCCGTCTGGCTCATCAGCCTGGCATTCTCGACGAGCTTGCTCTGGGGCCTGGGTAGCCTGCTGCCTCCGTTGACGTTGGCGTTCGTATTCAGCCACTGGCGCGTTGCGCGCAAGGCGCTGATCCTGTCCTGTCTGGGTTTCATTCCGCTGATCGTGGGGCTGTCGCTGCTGGCCAGTCGCGATGCCGAGCGGCTGGAGGCGATTTTCGCGCTGCGTTGGCTGCCAACCCAGGTCGAGCCCGATCTTGCCATGGGGGTGCGTGGAGAGCTGAACGGACGTCGATTCGCGCCGCAACAGGGGGAACTCATCAACGGCGTACTGAGCCTGCGTGAGGGGAAGGGGTTCTTCGCTCGCCAGGAGGTGACGATTCGCTTGCGCGAACCGATCGAGGGGGCATTACGCATCGACGTACTGCCCGACGATATCGGCGCATTGCCTGAGGTCGAAATAGCCTGGCTGAACCCCGATCAGGAGCTGCCGGAGACACGACGCCTCGATCGCGGGTACACGTTGCATCTCGATCTGCAGTCGGTGGCGCCGAACAAGCTGCGTGGCGATTTCCATCTCGTACTGCCGCCACAGTTCGACACCAGTCTCACCGGCGTCATCGAGCTGTACACGAATCGCCTGCGATACCTGAACGGTCAGATCGACCGCCGCCATGATTCGCGGGCTACCCTGGCCTTCGTGATCGAGGACTACCTACAGCGTCGTCACGCGAGCCGGGAAGTAACGTTGCAGTCGGCCCCTGCCGTCACGTTGCCGGCCGAAGAGTTGGAGGTTGAGGTCCAGGCTCAGGTGAGGGGCGAGATGCAGGCGTTCACGCTGCGCCTGGCAAAGAACGAGCAGGGCTGGCACGTCAGGGGCGATGACTATCCGCCCCTGGCCGAAGCAGCGGTCGAGACACCTGTAACGACGGCCAAGGCGGCCGAGCCCGTTGCTGCGACGGTGCCGCAAAGCGGTCTGGATCGGCGACTGCGCTTCTCGATGGAGCAGGTCCTGCGCACACCTGAGCGCTATCAGCACCTGTTGATGCGCGCGCACACCGAGCGCGGTGGTGTTGCGGAAGGGCGCTTCGCCGGTCTGGATCGTGAGGGCAATCTGATCATCAGGCGGGTCATCAGCGGCCCCGGCGAAGCGACCTACAACTTGGCTCCCGGGGAGATCGTGCTACTCGAACTTGTTGATCCTTAAGTGGACTGGCCGACGTCGCGCCGCGTCGGCTGCCCTTGAAAATCATCGTCATGCCCCCATCTGCCAGACATCGCCGCAGTCGCGGTCCGTGCCATTACGCTGATGTGGAGTTTGTAGACGATGAGTGTGGAGACTCAAAAAGAAACCCTGGGCTTCCAGACCGAAGTGAAGCAACTGCTTCATCTGATGATCCATTCGCTGTATTCCAACAAGGAAATCTTCCTTCGCGAGCTGATTTCCAATGCCTCCGATGCCGCCGACAAGCTGCGTTTCGAAGCGCTGGCCAAGCCGGAGCTGCTTGAGGGCGGCGCCGACCTGAAGATCCGCCTCAGCTTCGACAAGGATGCCGGGACCGTCACCCTCGAGGATAACGGCATCGGCATGAACCGCGACGACGTGATCGCGCACCTGGGCACCATCGCCAAGTCCGGCACCGCCGACTTCCTGAAGAACCTCTCCGGCGACCAGAAGAAGGATTCGCACCTGATCGGCCAGTTCGGTGTGGGCTTCTATTCCGCCTTCATCGTCGCCGACAAGGTTGATGTCTACAGCCGCCGCGCCGGCACACCAGCCAGCGAAGGTGTGCATTGGTCGTCGCAGGGCGAAGGCGAGTTCGAAGTCGCCACCATCGACAAGCCCGAACGTGGCACCCGCATCGTCCTGCACCTGAAGAAGGGCGAAGAAGAGTTTGCCGATGGCTGGCGCCTGCGCAACATCGTCAAGAAATACTCGGATCACATCGCGCTGCCGATCGAACTGCCGAAGGAATTCCATGGTGAGGAGAAGGACGAGTCCGCCGAGCCGGAGTGGGAAACCGTCAACCGTGCCAGCGCCCTGTGGACCCGTCCGCGCAGCGAGGTGAAAGACGAGGAGTATCAGGAGTTCTACAAGCACGTCGCGCATGACTTCGACAATCCACTGTCCTGGAGTCACAACAAGGTCGAGGGCAAGCTCGAGTACACCTCGCTGCTCTATGTGCCCGGCCGCGCGCCATTCGATCTGTATCACCGCGAGGCGCCGAAGGGCCTGAAGCTCTACGTGCAGCGCGTATTCATCATGGACCAGGCCGACGAGTTCCTGCCGCTGTACCTGCGCTTCATCAAGGGTGTGGTCGATTCCAACGATCTGTCGCTCAACGTGTCCCGCGAGATCCTGCAGAAGGATCCGGTCATCGATTCGATGAAGACGGCTTTGACCAAGCGCGTGCTGGACATGCTGGAGAAGCTGGCCAAGGACAAGCCCGAGGACTACAAGAAGTTCTGGTCGCAGTTCGGTCAGGTGCTCAAGGAAGGTCCGGCGGAAGATTTCGCCAACAAGGAGAAGATCGCCAGTCTGCTGCGCTTCGCCTCCACCAGCGACGCATCGGGCGAGCAGTCGGTTTCGCTGGCCGATTACCTGTCGCGCATGAAGGACGGTCAGGACAAGGTTTACTACCTCACCGGTGAAAGCTACGCGCAGGTCAAGAACAGCCCGCACCTGGAAGTCTTCCGCAAGAAAGGTGTCGAAGTGCTCTTGCTCACCGACCGCATCGACGAATGGCTGATGAGCTACCTGACCGAATTCGACGGCAAGCAGTTCGCCGATGTCGTGCGCGGCGATCTGGATCTGGGCAAGCTGGACTCCGAAGAGGACAAGAAGGCCCAAGAGGAAATCGCCAAGACCAAGGAGGGCCTGGTCGAGCGTCTGAAGGGCGCGCTAGGTGACGAAGTCGCCGAGGTGCGTGTCTCCCATCGTCTGACCGACTCGCCGGCGATTCTCGCCATCGGCGAGCAGGACCTGGGCCTGCAGATGCGGCAGATTCTCGAGGCAAGCGGGCAGAAGGTGCCAGAGTCCAAGCCGATCTTCGAGATCAACCCGCAGCATCCGCTGATCGAAAAGCTCGATGCCGAGCCGGACGAGGATCGCTTCGCGGATCTGGCGCACATCCTGTTCGACCAGGCTGCGCTGGCGGCGGGCGATAGCCTGAAGGATCCGGCTGCTTACGTGCAGCGTCTGAACAAACTGCTGGTCGAACTATCGGCCTGATCCCCGGCAGCGGTGTACGAACGGCCCGTCAAGTGACGGGCCGTTTTTGTTTCGGAGTGCTTCAGAGCAGGACGCTGACCAGACGGGTGCCGTGGGTGAGATTATCGGCTACCGGGCAACGCTGCTCGATCTGCTCCAGCAATGCCTGCTTGCCGGCTCGATCCAGATCGGCGTCGATGTCCACCTTGACGCGCAACTCCTGAAAGCCCGGCCGTACAGCGGGGTCGCGTCCGAGCAGCCCGGCGGGATCGTAATCGGCTTCGATCTCGAAGCGCATGCCACGCAGCTCGATCTTCTGCTGGTGAGCGATGAAGCGGCCTATGGTGCCGAAACACCCGGCCACTGCCGCCAGGATGGCTTCCAGCGGCGTCGGGCCGAGATCCTGGCCTGCCGCGTTCTTCGGCTGGTCCATGATCAGACGGTGGTTGCCACATTGCACCTCGATTGCCATTCCGGCATTCAATGTTCCGTGCGCGCTGATGGTTTTCATTGCCATGCGATGGGTCCTTTACTGAAGCGGAAGGAAACGCAGCGCGCAGTCAGGCGGCAGGCTGCGCGGTGGTGGTCATGAGACTAGTGCGCAGGAGATGGCTGAGCGTTGATTTCAGTCAAATACGGTGGGGGGTATGTCTCAACTGAGTCTCTGATCGTGTCCCGCAGCATGGCAAAGCTGAACGGGTGGCCCTCCTGACGGTCTACTCGCTGGCTGTCAGGAGGACCGAGCTTTGTACATTTTCAGAATATTTTCCGTTGTAGCCCTTGTTACGCTGGCGTCCGTCGCGGCAGGGGAAGGGCGTGACTATCGCTACAGCGATGCGCATCTTCACTATGTGGATTTTTTCCAGGAAACCGACGGCATGCAGAAGCTGCTAGCGGCGATGGATGCGGGCGGCATCGATCATGTGATGCTCAGCGGCATTCCGGTGGCGAAGAAATGGCACGAGAACGAGCCCAAGCGGCCTCGCTACTATGCCGGTGACGATGCGCCGGTGTACTGGTACAGCGCGACCGACGTGCTGGTCGCTGCGGCACTGGAAGATCTGGATGAAGAGCAGCGCAAGCGCTTCCATCCGTTTCTTTCCGGGTTCAACCCAAACGACAAGAACGCCGATGCGCATATCCGCCGCATGCTGGAGCTGAACCCGGGCCTCTGGCAGGGACTGGGCGAAATATTTACCCGACACGATGACGTGACTGCGCTGACCGAGGGCGACACGCCGCGGGCCAACAACGAGGCGCTGGCCAGGGTCTATCACCTGGCGGCGGAGTTCGATCTGCCGGTGATGCTGCATTCCAACATCACTTCCAAGCGAGAGCGCAATCCGCTCTACCTGGTCGAGTTGGAGGAGCCGTTGCGCAATCATCCGCATACACGCTTTATCTGGGCTCATGCCGGAACCAGCATGGAGCTGCATCGGCATCAGGAGAAGCTTGAATTCCTGCACGATACGGTCAGTCGCCTGCTCGATGACTACCCGAATCTGTACATCGACCTTTCTTGGACCATGTTGCAACCTTATCTGCTGGACGAAGATAAGCGTCCCGACCCGAAGTGGGTCGCGCTGGTGAAGCGGCATCCCAAGCGTTTCGTTATCGGCTCGGACGTGGTCGGCCATTTCGATAATCTGGCGACCGGTATGCACGCCTTCGCTCCCTTTCTCGATGCACTTCCAGCCTCCGTAGCGCAAGGCGTGGCGCGAGATAACTTTCTCGCGCTGCTGCCTCGCAAGCGTCAGGCTGAACTTCGTTGAGCGTCATGAGGTTGTAATCGGTGCGTCATAACCTGCCTGCTTCGCAAACAGGAAGGAGCAGGTTCCATGTCGTTCACTCGTTGGGCGTTCGTCGCCATGGCACTGGGTGTGAATTCGCCCGCAGCGCTGGCGCAGGTCGAGGTCGTGGGTGCCGTGGAGTACGGCGTGTTCGAAACCGTCAAAGAGGATTTCGAGCCAGGCGAGCGGGTATTGACTCGTCGTGATCAGCCCATTCGCCAGGCGACTGAGGTGCCGGCGCGACTCGGAAGCAAATTCGGCCTGCGCTATCGCCTTGCTGGCAAGCGCGAAGCCGATACGCCGCTGACCTTGCTGTACCTGACGCCAGGCGTGGTGACGCCCGATGGCAAGCGACATGACAAGTTCGAGGTCGTGCAAGCGCTAATGCCGGGTGCTGAAACGGAGGTAATGGCATTCGAATTTACCGAACCTCATGAGGTTGTGGCTGGTCGATGGCATCTGATGGTGTTCCAGGGAGACCGCAAGTTGGCCGAACAGATGTTTGACGTGCGGTGATGGCCATCTTGTGAGGTGGTGATGGCCATTCGAACCGTTAGGGTGATGGCCATCTTGTGAGGTGGTGATGGCCATTCGAACCGTTAGTCGGTGAGGAGGGCGGAATAGGCAAAAAATTGGTTCATCGCACCTTGCCGGGAAACGCCGCTTTGATCTTGAGGAAAAAGTAGGCGTTATCCCGGTAACCGTACGCCATTCGCTTGATGACCTTGATGCGGTTGTTCATCCCCTCGAGCACGCTGGTGTTGAGTCGGAACCGCGCGCTGGACACGATGCCTTCGACGTAGGCCTTCAACCGCCTGGCAAAGGCCTGAAGAGGTTGCAGGCCACTTTCCTGAGCGAGTCTGAACCACTCGCTCCACCGGCGCCGCGCTTCATGCTCGCTCGGTGCATACCAGAGTTCCTTCAGTTGGGTCTTGAGCAGGTAAGCCGTCATCAGCGGCGTGTTGGCTGCCAGCAGCTCATCGAGTTTGAGTGTCTGGGGCTTATCGAGATTCTGCCTGTTACGCAGCAATAACCAGCGCGAGCGCTTGATCGCCCGCCGACCGGCAGGGTCAGCCTTCAGTCGATTTGCCTGATCGACTCGAACCCGATCAACGACCTCTCGGCCAAACTTGGCCACTACGTGAAACAGGTCGTAGACCACTCGAGCGTTGGGGCAGTGCGCCTGGACTTCCAGGTCCATCGCCGTGTTCATGTCCATCGCAACCGCCTCGATCCGAGCACAGGCTTGTTTACCCATCCACTCGAAGAAGGGGCGCACGGCCTCGCGGCTGCGGCCCTCACCAATCCACAGCACTTGCTGGGTATCGGCACAGATCGCCACGGTGGCATAGCGATGCCCCTTGTACAGGGCGAACTCGTCCATGATCAGGCGGCGGACTCGGCTCAGGTCCGGCGCTGCAATGTCCCGGTGGAGACGGCCAAGGTCGATGGCTTTGACCGTGTGCCAATGAAGCCCCACCAGATCGGCTACATGCTTGATCGGCAGCAGACGAACCAAGGTTTCCACCCAGCCGACCATCGCACGAGTAAGCGGCTGGCGACCGGCTAGCCAATCGATCTGTTCGCGCCGAGGACCGCATGCAGGACAACGAACCCGGCGAACAGGAACCTCCAGCCAGACGCGGTATTGCAGCAGATCGCGCTCGCGAACCCGGCGACAACTGGTGTCATGAAGGCGAAATGTGGACTGCCCGCAACCGCTGCAACAAGGCAGCCTTGAGGGATCAGGCTTGAGCCTGATCAGCAGGCTATGGGTACCGAGAAGCTCGTAGCTATCCAGCTCGAAGCCTTCCCAGAAAAGGGTGAGCAAACTAGCATCCATGGCGACGGCGGTGGTTGGGTCAGGGATGTTTTGGCGAACACCACCTTAGCCCTTCTTACCGCCGTCTCTCTTCGCTTTCACGCTTATCCGCGATGAACCAAAAAATTGGCGTCAATGTTCAAGTGGTTGTCAGGCCTTCCGATAACGAAGCAAGTCACGGTTTGTGACGCTGTTCCGTTTTTCATGGAGAAGGTAGTCCCATGTCGATTCGCTCGCTCACTATTGGTAAACGTTCAACTCTGGGTTTCGGCCTGATTGGTACGCTCGTTCTTTTCCTCGGCCTGTTCGCACTGAACCAGATGATCAACATGCGCGAGGAGAGCAGGGAAGTCGATAGAAACTGGCTACCCAGCATCATGGCGCTCAGTGAGCTGAACGTCACGGTCATGCGCATTCGGGCTAACACCCTGCGACTGGCACTGGCTGAAGAATCGCAGATGCTGCAGGAGACCGCTCAGCGCTTGACTCAGTTGCGCAGCGAAGTGGCTCAACGCGATGCCGATTATGCCAAGCTAGTAACCACGGCTGACGAACGTGTAGCGTATGAACGCTTCAAGCAGAGCTTCGACCAATATCTGCTGCTGCAGCAACGTGTCATGGAGCATATGGTCCGCGGTGAGCGCGTCCAGGCCGTGACAACAATCAACGGCGAAATCAACGAGCACGCGGATAACGTGACCGCGTCGTTGAACGATCTTTTAGCCATTAATAGCGAGGAAGCTGGGCGGGCGGCGAATCGCGCGTCCGCACAATACGACACGGCGTTCAGCTGGGTGGTTGCGACGCTGGTGTTCGCTGCCGCCATCACTGTAGCGCTGGCCTGGGTGTTCACCCGCAGCGTCGTGGGCCCGTTGGGAACTGCTGTTTTGGTCGCCGAGCGTATCGCGGGTGGTGATCTGACCGGCGAATTCGCTGTCGAGGGCAAGGACGAGCCGGCCCGTCTGTTGACATCGCTTAAAGCCATGCAAGCCAATCTGCGCGGGACCATTCACGGCATCGCCGAATCGTCCAATCAGCTTGCCTCGGCGGCCGAGGAGCTCAACGCGGTGACTGAGGACTCTACCCGCGGCCTGCACCAGCAGAACCACGAAATCGAACAAGCGGCTGCCGCTGTGAACGAGATGACCGCAGCCGTAGACGAGGTGGCGCGCAATGCGGTGGCCACCTCCGAGGCCTCCCAGGACTCCAATGACACCGCACAGCGCGGACGCAAGCAGGTGATGCAGACAGTCGAGTCCATCAACCTGCTGGCAAACGACGTGACCAATACCGCCGGCGAAGTGGAGCATCTTGCCAGTCAGGTGCGGGACATCAGCAAGGTGCTGGAAGTGATCCGCTCGATTGCCGAACAGACCAATCTGCTCGCGCTGAATGCCGCGATCGAGGCGGCTCGGGCTGGCGACGCCGGCCGCGGCTTCGCGGTTGTTGCCGATGAAGTGCGTGCCCTGGCGCATCGTACCCAGCAGTCCACTGGAGAGATCGAACAGATGATTGGCAGCGTGCATCAGGGGACTGACAAGGCCGTGCATGCGATGCAGTCGAGCAACGAGCGCGCCCGTACTACGTTGGAAATGGCCCGGGCGGCCGGTGAAGCCCTCGATGGCATCACCTCGGCGATCAGCCAGATCAGCGAGCGCAACCTGGTGATCGCCAGCGCCTCCGAAGAACAGGCTCAGGTCGCACGGGAAGTGGATCGCAATCTGGTCAACATCCGTGACCTGTCGCTGCAGTCCTCGGCAGGTGCCAATCAGACCAGCGCGGCAAGCCAGGAATTGGCGCGCTTGGCCATCGACCTGAACGGCCTGGTAGCGCGCTTTCAGGTCTGACATGCGCTAGGCGCCGCAATGGCACCTTTCGCTATTTGCGAGCATTGATCCGTCGCCTTCCGTGCCCCGTGACAGCACAACGCTGGGCATGGGTGGAAGAGCGGCGTACCATCCGGCGTTTTTCCATGGCAGGCACGGGCTGTTTCGGGGCCGTACCTGCCGAGCTGCGAGATGCGCCCATGTCCGATATGCCTCGATTCATTCGCTTCATCAGCCGTACCAGCCTCGTTGCCCAGATCGTCGTAGGTCTTGTCGCCGGCGCCTTGCTTGCGCTACTGCTGCCTGGCGCAGCCAAATCCGTAGCTCTTCTCGGTGACCTGTTCGTGCAGGCGCTCAAAGCGGTGGCACCGATTCTGGTGTTCGTGTTGGTGACCTCGTCACTGGCCAACCACAAGCGCGGCCAGCCGACGCATATCCGCCCCATCATCTTGCTGTACGCGCTCGGCACGCTAAGCGCAGCAGTCGTTGCTGTGCTGGCGAGCTTCATCTTTCCAACCACGCTCACGCTGGTCAGTGGTGCAGCGGATGTAACGCCGCCATCGGGCGTGGGTGCTGTGTTGCAGACGCTGCTGTTCAATATCACGGCTAACCCGGTGCGGGCGCTGCTCGAGGGTAACTTCATCGGCATCCTGGCCTGGGCTATCGGACTTGGCTTCGCCTTCCGTCATGCGCAGGAGAGCACCCGGCATCTGATCAGTGACCTGTCCGATGGCGTCACCTTGATCGTCAAGGTGGTCATCCGCTTCGCCCCGCTGGGGGTATTCGGCCTGGTAGCCGGTACTCTGGCCGAATCGGGCTTCGACGTGCTGCTGGGCTACATGCGGTTGTTGCTGGTGCTGGTCGGCGCGATGCTGTTCATGGCATTGGTTATGAATCCGCTGATCGTGTTCTGGCAGATTCGCCGCAACCCGTATCCGCTGGTGTTCGCCTGCCTGCGCGAAAGCGGTATCACGGCGTTCTTCACGCGTAGTTCTGCCGCGAACATCCCGGTGAACATGCAGCTCTGCCAGCGGCTCGGGCTGCACAAGGACACCTACTCGGTATCCATTCCGCTTGGGGCGACGATCAACATGGGCGGCGCAGCGATCACCATCACGGTGCTTACCCTGGCGGCGGTCAACACCCTGGGTATCGAGGTGGATATCGCCACGGCGGTGCTGCTCAGCCTTCTGGCTGCGGTATGTGCCTGCGGTGCCTCGGGGGTGGCTGGTGGTTCACTGCTGCTCATTCCGCTGGCCTGTAGCCTGTTTGGCATCTCCAATGACCTGGCGATGCAGGTGGTGGCCGTCGGCTTCATCATCGGAGTCGTTCAGGACTCGGCGGAAACCGCGCTCAACTCGTCTACCGATGTGCTGTTCACCGCTGCTTCATGTATCGCCCATGGCGATATCCCTTCGCCCGAAGACGAGGCTGTCTAGGGGCTGGTCGTCCGCTGTTGTTTGAATGCGCTGGTCGCGCGAGCGAACTCATCGCCCCGCAGGGCGGCGACCAGTGCATCGAGCTCTTCTTGCATGGCGAGCTCCGTGCCGGCGTGCCGCTCTCTGCCCAGCAAACGCTTGGTGGCTTGCAGCGCTTGCGGCGGCGCCGCGGCCAGTTTTCGTGCGGCCTGCAGGGCCCGCTCCAAGGCTTCGCCGTCGGCGACCCGTCCGTTGAGCAGGCCCAGGGACTCCGCCGTCGCAGCGTCGAAGCGCTCCCCCAGAAGCAGCAGTTCAGCGGCTCGCTGGCGTCCCAGCAGGGCCGGCAAGAGGAAGGTCGAGCCGAACTCAGGGCAGATTCCCAGCGCCACGAAGGGCAACTGGAAGAATGCGCTCTGCCCGGCATACACCAGATCGCAGTGCAGCAGCAGGGTGCAGCCGATGCCTATCGCATGCCCTTCCACCGCTGCCACCACGGGTTTGTCGTAGGTGCTCAAGCGTTGCATGAAGCGATAGGCCGGGTGCCCGGCATCGCGGATCGGGTGCTCGATGAAGTCCTCCAGGTCATTGCCGCTGCAGAACATCCGCGCGTCGCCGGTGATGACCAGTGCCCGCACGGAGTCGTCCGCTGCGGCCACGTCCAGAACCGCTGCCAGGGCGTCGTACAGCCTGCAGTTCAATGAATTCTTTCGCGCGGGATGATCCAGGCTCAGGATCCGTACCCGCCCGTCATCCTCGATGCGGATGCTGGCGTCTGGGCGCATGTTGCCTCCTTTTTTCCGTCGGCGCCGGTTACCGGCGCTCTCGAAAGCACGGTAGTCAGATGGGGTTGCCGAACTGCTGGCGCAGGGTTCGCTTGAGCAGTTTGCCCGAGGAGTTCTTCGGCAATTGCGGCACGAAGTGCACCTGTTTCGGCACCTTGAAGGGGGCCAGGCTGGCACGGGCATGGCGGAGCAGCGCCTCGGCGTCCTCGGCGGCGTTCTGTTTCAGGACCACCACCGCGACGATCGCCTCGATCCACCTCTCGTCGGGCACGCCGATCACCGCCACTTCGGCCACGTGCGGATGATTGTAGAGCGCTTCTTCCACATCACGGCTGGCGACCAGCACACCACCGGTATTCACGATGTCCTTGATGCGATCGACGATCCAGATATAGCCCTGCTCGTCGTGATAGCCCAGGTCTCCGGAGTGGAACCAGCCGCCGGCGAAGGCCTCCGCGGTCTCGTCCGGCTTGTCCCAGTAACCGGTCATCAACTGCGGCGAGCGGTGCACCAGCTCGCCCGGCACGCCTGGCGAGCAGTCTTCGCCCGTCAGCGGATCGATGATCCGCGTTTCCACGTTGATCACCGGCCGCCCGCAGGAGGCCGGGCGCTCCTTGTGTTCCTCGGGCGAGAGCACGGCCGCCAGCGGGGCGATCTCGCTCTGCCCGTAGCAGTTGTAGAGGCCCGACAGCGGCAGCCGCTCGCTCAGTTCCCGGGCGATTGGCTCGGGCATGATAGACGCACCGTAGTAGAGCTTCTGCAGATGCTGCAGCTCGGCTTCGACGAACTGTTCGTGGCGCAGTAGGGCGATCCAGACCGTGGGCGGTGCAAAGAAGCTGTTCAGTCGTTTTTCCTTCAGCAGCCGAAGAATCTCCTCGGGAGCCGGCGTATCCAGCAGGCAGCTGTAGGCACCGGCCAGCAGCGTTGGCATGCTGAACACGTGCATCTGGGCCGAATGGTAGAGGGGCAGCGCCGCCAGGCAGCGGTCGGATGCCTTGATCTCCAGGTGCAGCAGGCAGCTGAAATACTCCGCCATCAACGAGCGATGAGTATGCATCGCGCCCTTGGGGTCGGACGTGGTGCCGGAGGTATAGAGGAACTGCACGACATCGTCCTCGGACACTGCCACCTCTGGTGCCCGGGCGCAGCCGGAACCGCTGGCGATGGCGAGAATGTCGCTTCGGCTCGCAGCCGCGTCAGCGCTGTGCAGACTGCCGCGAAACGCCAACTGCTGCGGGTCGCAGACGCGGTCGACGAGGCTATTCAGACCGTCGTCGGCAAACAGCGCGCGAGCGCCCGACTGGTCGAGCACATAGGCCAGCTCGCGTTCGGTCAGCGAGAAGTTGACCGGAACATGAATCAGGCCGGCACGGGTACAGGCCAGCCAGAGGATCAGGTAGGCGTCGGAGTTCTTGCCGTAGGCCGCCACCCGGTCGCCCTTGTCCAGGCCCGCTGCCAGCAGATGATTGGCTACGCGGTTGACCGCCTGGTCCAGCGCCTGATAGCTCCAGCGGCGGTCTCTGTATTCCAGGGCGATTTGCGTCCCGCGTTGCTGGGTGGTGCGTTGCAGGGCATCGCCGATGGTGTTGCGGGTAACCCGGTCGATCGACGGTTGGGCTTCGGTGGCCGGTTTCATAACACACCTCGAATAATTGTTGTTGTCACGGATGTGGATCGATTCAGTCGCGTCAGGCTCTGGCTCGCATGCAGGCCTGATTCAGCCGGCGCGGATGGCTTGCTCCGTCGGCCGGCTGTTCATCGCTCACTGCACGAGACGTTCGATAATCAGGGCGATACCCTGGCCGCCGCCGATGCACAGGGTGATCAGCGCCCGGCGCCTGTCGAGGCGTTCCAGTTCATACAACGCCTTCAAGGTCAGGATCGACCCCGTGGCGCCCACCGGGTGCCCGTGGGCGATGGCTCCGCCGTTGACGTTCACCTTATCCGGATCGAACTCCAGGCTCTGTGCCACCGCCAGGGCCTGGGCGGCAAAGGCTTCGTTGCTCTCGATGAGGTCGATGTCGGCCAGGTCCAGGCCTGCATGCTTCAGCGCCCGTCGCACCGCCGGGATCGGCCCCAGGCCCATCAGGTGCGGTTCCACGCCGGCGAAGGCGTAGCTGACGAAGCGCGCCCTGGGCGTCAACCCGCGCGCCCGGGCTTCCTGCAGGGAGGTCAGCACCAGCGCGGCGGCGGCGTCGTTGAGGCCGGAGGCGTTGCCGGCGGTGACCAGGCCATCGGGCTTGAATGCGGCACGCAGTTTCTGCAGGCTCTCGAGCGTCGCGTCGGGGCGCACGTGCTCGTCCCTGCTGAAGGCCACGCTGTCGCGTCCCTGGCGAACCGGCACGGCGACGATCTGGCTGGCCAGGTGCCCGGCATCGATGGCGTTCGCCGCCTTGCGGTGGCTGTCGCAGGCATATCGATCCAGCTGTTCGCGGGTGAAACCGTAGCGTGCGGCGACGTTCTCGGCGGTGATCCCCATATGGCCGCTGCCGAAAGGGTCGCTGAGGATGCCGACGGTCAGGTCCTGGGCCGACGCATCGCCCAGGCGCTGGCCGAAGCGCAGTTTCGGCAGCAGGTAGGCGCCCTGGCTCATACTTTCCGCGCCGCCGGCCAGGGCGATACGGCTGGCCCCGGCCTGGATCATCTGGGCCGCCGAGATCAGCGACTGTACCGAGGAGCCGCACAGGCGGTTCACGTTCAGCGCCGCGGAACTGTCGGGCAGACCGCAGTTTCGCGCGATGTGCCGCGCCAGGTAGGCGTCTTGGGGACTGGTGGCAATGATATGGCCGAAGATGGAGTGGTCGATCTCCGCCGCCGCCAGCCCCGCGCGCTCGATGGCGGCGCGTCCGGCAAAGGTGCCCAGTTCGGCCGGGCTGTAGGCCGAGAGACTGCCACCGAAATCGCCGATGGCGGTGCGTGCTCCAGCGACGATCACCACATCCTGCAGTTCGATTGTATCGGGCATCAGGAAACTCCTCTTCTTGTTCGCTCAGGCCGCGGGGCCCAGCATGTCGCGGGCGATCAGCTCTTTCATGATTTCGGAGGTGCCGGCATAGATGGTCTGGATGCGTGCATCCGCATAGAAACGGGAAATCGGGTACTCCAGCGTGTAGCCGTAGCCGCCGAACAGCTGCAGGCAGCGGTCGATGCAGCGGCATTGCATCTCGCTCAGCAGCAGCTTGAGGGTGGCCGCATCCGCGCCGCTCATCTCTGCGCGGGCATAGCGCTGCAGGCACTGATTGAAATAGGCGCGGCCCATTTCCAGCTGCGCCCGCACGTCGGCCAGGGTGAAACGGGTGTTCTGGAAGTCGGCGATGCGTTTGCCGAAGGCGCGGCGTTCCCGCACATAGTCCAGCGTCAGCTGCAGGGCACCGTCGATGGCACCCAGGGCCTGGGCCGCGACACCCAGGCGTTCGCGGGGCAGTTCCTGCATCAGATGGATGAAGCCCTTGCCGGCTTCACCCAGCAGCGCCTCCTCAGGCACCAGCAGCTCGTCGAAGAACAGCTCGGCGGTGTCGCTGGCATGCTGGCCGATCTTGCGGATCGCCTTGCCGCGGGCGAATCCCGGCAAGGCGGTATCGACCAGGAACAGCGACACGCCGCGGGCACCGGCCTTCGGGTCGGTCTTGGCGCAGACGATCACCATGTCCGCCAGCAGGCCGTTGGTGATGAACACCTTGGCACCGTTGAGCTTCCAGCCACCGGCAACCTTCTGCGCAGTGGTGCGCATGGCGGCCAGGTCGCTGCCCGCACCGGGTTCGGTCATGGCAATGGCGCCCAGCACCTCGCCGCTGGCCATGCGCGGCAGCCAGTGCCGCTGCTGCTGCTCGCTACCCAGATGAAGGATGTAGGGCATCACGATATTGGCGTGGATGTTGTAGCCGCTGGCCAGGCCGCCGAAGCCCTGGCCGGAAATCTCTTCGCAGATCATCAGGCAGATTTCGACCCCGGCCCCGGAGCCGCCCAGGGCTTCCGGCAGATCGACGCCGAGCAGCCCGGCTTCGCCCAGGCGATGCCAGAGTTCACGTGGCACCTGGTGTGCCGCTTCCCAGCTTTCATAATCGGGCGCCACTTCCTCTTGCAGGATGCGCCGCACCATGTCCTGAAACAGTGCCAGGTCGTCGTCACCCACCGCACTGTCGGCCACAGGCTGTTGCTGTACGTTCATGCTGAGCCCTTCGGATTGTTGTTCTTGTGTTTGGGGCCACCGGCCGGTTGACCACGGGATTATTAATAGAACCTTGATCCGCCTCTTTGAATGACCTCTGCGGTCGTTTTAATTGATCAAATAGGCCATTTGGGTGCAGGCTGCTGGATGACCGGCATCGACGCAAGCACAGGAATACCGCATGACCACCAGGGAGCTGCCCGAGCCCTCGCGCAAGGCTCACATCGCCAACCACTACGTGCGCGCCTGCATCGGCGGGGCCCTGCGCCAGGGGGCGGATCCGCTGCAGCTGCTGTGCGCAGCCGGGATAGCGGCGGACTGGATCGATCGCCCCGAGCAGCTGGTCACCGAGTACCAGCTCAGCGAACTGATCAAGGCGGTCTGGCGCTTCACTCGCGACGAGTTCATGGGCCTGGCGCCCAGGGCC
Organism: Pseudomonas sp. FeN3W; assembly: GCA_030263805.2. NCBI lineage: Bacteria > Pseudomonadati > Pseudomonadota > Gammaproteobacteria > Pseudomonadales > Pseudomonadaceae > Pseudomonas > Pseudomonas sp. FeN3W. The sequence continues at coordinate 726,139 of CP136010.1, read as the reverse complement.
TGTAAGCGCGGGGTGTTTTCATTGATGGCGGAATTGGCCCAGGGGGCCAGTACCCTCGGCGATATGCTGCAGCAGAGCGCGCGCTTCTACACGGCGGTTTCGGATGATCTGGAGATCGGGCTGGAGCCGGATTCGTCGCAGCCGCCGCTGGTGTTCTACCGCCTGCATCTGCATCACCGTGGCGAGGACCCGGAGCATTTCCTGCAGGAGTTCATCCTGCTGATGTGGCAGCGCTTCGCCGGCTGGCTGGTCGGGCAGCAGATCCCGGTCGCCAGCACCTGCTTCGGCTATCCGGCCGTCGAGCATGCGCGTGAATACCGGGTGATGTTCCTCGGCGAGCTGCTCCACGACCAGCCCCGCTGCGGTTTCCATCTGCACCCGCGCTTTCTGCAACTGCCGATCATCCGCAACGCCATGGAACTGCAGGCATTCCTGCAGGGCTGCCCAGGCGTGATTCTGCATCGACCTGTACGCGACAACAGCCTGCAGACCCGGGTCAGGGTGCTGCTGCAACGCTACGATCTCGAGCAGATGCCGGATCTGGAGACGATTAGCCGGCAGTTGCCGATGGCGCCGCGAACCCTGCGCCGCTGGCTGCAGGACGAAGGCACTTCGATCCGTCAGATCAAGGAAGCCTTGCGTCGCGATTTCGCACTGAAACTGCTGAGCAGCGAACACCTGAGCGTGCAGGAGGTGGCCGAGCAGAGCGGCTTTGCCGAGGTCGCGGCGTTCTGCCGTGCCTTCAAGCGCTGGACCGGCCAGCCGCCGGCCCAGTGGCGCAAGGGCCGTCAGCGACTCTGAACGAGGGGCGGGCGATTCCGGCTTACGGTCGCTATCCGCATAAACAAAAACGCCCCGAACCAGTCGGGGCGTTTTGCTCGGAGCGAAGGACTCAGCCTTTGTAACGGCGCAGCACCAGCGTGGAGTTGGTGCCGCCGAAGCCGAAGCTGTTGCTCATCACGGTGTCGAGCTGCACGTTCTCGCGGGTTTCGCGAAGAATCGGCATGTCGGCGACTTCCGGATCCAGCTCGTCGATGTTGGCGGAGCCCGCGATGAAGTTGCCCTCCATCATCAGCATCGAGTAGATCGCTTCGTGAACGCCTGCAGCCCCCAGCGAGTGGCCGGACAGGCTCTTGGTCGAGCTGATGGTTGGGATCTTGTCGCCGAACATGTTGCGCACGGCCTTGATCTCGGCCACATCGCCGACCGGCGTGGAGGTGCCGTGGGTGTTGAGGTAGTCGATCGGGGTATCGACGGTCGACATTGCCTGCTGCATGCAGCGCAGGGCGCCTTCGCCACTCGGAGCGACCATGTCGTAGCCGTCGGAAGTGGCGCCGTAGCCGACGATTTCGGCATAGATCTTTGCGCCGCGCTTGAGTGCGTGCTCCAGCTCTTCGACCACGACCATGCCGCCGCCACCGGCGATGACGAAACCGTCACGCTTGGCGTCGTAGGCGCGGGAGGCTTTCTCCGGCGTATCGTTGTACTGGCTGGACAGTGCACCCATGGCGTCGAACAGGCAGCTCTGGCTGTAATGCTCTTCCTCGCCGCCACCGGCGAAGACCACATCCTGCTTGCCCATCTGGATTTGCTCCATGGCGTGGCCGATGCAATGCGCGCTGGTGGCGCAGGCCGAAGCGATGGAGTAGTTGATGCCCTTGATGCGGAACGGGGTGGCCAGGCAGGCAGAAACGGTACTGCTCATGGTGCGCGGCACGCGGTATGGGCCAATGCGCTTGACGCCCTTGTCGCGCAGGATGTCGATGGCTTCCATCTGGTTGATGGTCGAAGCGCCACCGGAACCGGCCACCAGGCCGATGCGCGGGTTGGAAATGTCATCGAGGCTGAAGCCGGCGTCTTTCACGGCCTGCTCCATTGCCAGATAGGCGTAGGCGGCAGCGTCACCCATGAAGCGCAGGACCTTGCGGTCGATCAGCTCTTCGAGGTTCAGGTTGACGGAGCCGGAAACCTGGCTGCGCAGCCCCATGTCCGCGTAGGACTGGTTGAAGCGAATGCCGGGGCGGCCGGCGCGCAGGTTGCCGGAGACGGTCTCTTTGTCATTGCCCAGGCAGGAAACGATACCCAGGCCAGTGATCACGACGCGACGCATGCGGATGTCCTTCAAAAGCTGTCGGTAGAGGTGAACAGGCCGACGCGCAAGCCTTCGGCACTGTAGATCTCGCGGCCATCAACACTGACGGTGCCATCGGCGATGCCGAGGATCAGCGAGCGGTTGATGGTGCGCTTGATATGAATGTTGTAGGTGACCTTCTTGGCGGTCGGCAGAACCTGACCGAAGAACTTCACTTCGCCGGAGCCGAGGGCACGGCCGCGGCCGGGGTTGCCTTGCCAGCCGAGGTAGAAACCGACCAGCTGCCACATGGCATCCAGGCCCAGGCAGCCGGGCATGACCGGATCGCCTTCGAAATGGCAAGCGAAGAACCAGAGATCAGGGTTGATATCCAGTTCGGCGACCAGTTCGCCCTTGCCATACTTGCCGCCCACTTCACTGATGTGAACGATACGATCGACCATCAGCATGTTCGGCGCGGGCAGTTGCGCATTACCGGGACCGAAGAGTTCGCCGCGGCTGCAACGAAGCAGGTCTTCCCGAGTAAAGGCGTGTTGTTTGGTCATGCGTATTCCTCAATGGGCCCCTGCGAAGGGCTTTGCTGCTTACATACCGGGCCAGAATTCGAGGCCTGATCATCAAGACTAGTCATAGACTGCCGCGTTGTGGCTAAAGTCACAGCTTGCCAACAGCGACGCCATTCAATCCGTACCTGCGGCTGAAGGGCGCAAAGACAGAATCGGGCGGCTACTTTAACACTCCTTAACGATGAACGAGGACCTTGCGACAGCGTGTCCTCTATAGACAATCGTTGCAGGGACGGTTGCATGGCGTGAACGAATACCTGCCGCCAATGCACCGGAAGGCTCTGGATCAGCGTTCGTGACGACTGTAACCAAATGATTTCATAGGGCTCGGCGGTTGCGCTGGCCGCTGCGAAGATGAAACGTATAATGCCCGGCACTGCCATTTCGGATGGCCAACAACGGATTCCACATGACACCACAGCAACCCATCGCGGTACTCGGCGGCGGCAGTTTCGGTACCGCGATCGCCAATCTGCTGGCCGAGAACGGTCACCACGTCCTGCTCTGGATGCGCGATGCGGAGCAGGCCGAAAGCATCCGGGCGCTGCGACAGAACCCGCGCTACCTGAAGGGCGTCGAGATTCTTGCGCAGGTCGAGCCGACCACCGATCTGTCATTCACTCTCGATGCCTGCGAGCTGATCTTCGTTGCGCTGCCTTCCAGCGCCCTGCGTCAGGCCCTGCAGCCGTTCGCCGCGCAGCTCGGCGGCAAGATGCTGGTCAGCACTACCAAGGGCATCGAGGCTGACAGTTTCATGCTGATGAGCCAGATCCTCGAGCAGATCGCACCCCAGGCGCGCATCGGCGTGCTGTCCGGACCGAACCTGGCGCGGGAGGTGGCCGAGCATGCGTTGACGGCGACCGTCGTGGCGAGCCATGACGAGGCACTGTGCCGAAGCGTGCAGCACTATTTGCACGGGCGTACGTTCCGCGTTTACGCCAGCTCCGATCGCTACGGCGTCGAGCTGGGTGGCGCGCTGAAAAACGTCTACGCGATCATGGCCGGCATGGCCGCTGCGCTGGGCATGGGTGAGAACACCCGCAGTATGCTGATCACCCGTGCGCTGGCGGAAATGACCCGTTTCGCGGTCAAGCTCGGCGCCAATCCCATGACCTTTCTCGGCTTGGCTGGGGTCGGCGACCTGATCGTGACCTGCACCTCACCCAAGAGCCGCAATTTCCAGGTGGGCCATGCCCTCGGTGAGGGGCTCAGCCTGGAGGAGGCGGTTTCCCGACTGGGCGAGGTGGCGGAGGGCGTCAATACCATCAAGGTGCTCAAGTGCAAGGCCGAGGAGCTGCAGGTGTACATGCCGCTGGTCGCGGGTCTGCATGCCATTCTGTTCGAGGGGCGTACGCTCGATCAGATCATCGGTGTGCTGATGCGTGGCGAGCCCAAGACCGATGTCGACTTCATTTCAACCGACGGTTTCTGAGCCGAGCGTAGGGGATATTCCATGAATCAATCGAACCAGGCAACGGACCGGGAATCGCTGATCCTGCGGGCCGTCTGGATGCTGATCTTCTTCTTCGTCTGGCAGTTGGCCGAGCTGGCCCTGCTGGTGGTCGTGGTGCTGCAGTTGGTGATGCGTCTGGTCAAGGGGTACGCGGACTCCAGCCTGCAGGGCTTTGGCGACAGCCTCAGTCAGTACATCGCGCAGATCGGCCGGTTCGCCACCTTCAATACCGAACGCAAGCCTTGGCCGCTTTCGGACTGGCCGACGCCGCGCCCGGCGGATGTCGAGCTGGCCACCCCGGTTCCGCCCGCTGCGCCGACCGAGCCGAAGGACTCTCCGCAGGGGCCGACGGCATGAAGCTGTGGCTGCTACGACATGGCGAAGCCGAGCCCCGCGCTCGCACCGATGCGGAGCGCAACCTGACCGAGGGTGGCCGCCGCGACGTGCGCCGCAGCGCCACCTTTCTTCGCGGTAAGCCGCTGCAAACGATCCTCGTCAGCCCGTTTCATCGCGCGCAGCAGACTGCGGACGAGGTGCGCAAGGCGCTCGGCTTCGAGGGTGAATGTGAAACCGTGGACTGGCTGACGCCAGAAGCCGATCTCGGCGAAGCATTGCGCCAGCTCGATCTGCGTGGCGAGCGCGATCTGTTACTGGTCACCCACCAGCCCTTCGTCGGCAATCTTGCCGGCTGGCTGGTGAACGGCAACTACGCGGAGCCTGTGCCGATGGCGACCGCATCCCTGGCGGAGCTGGAGGGTGAGGCAATGGCCGGAGGGTTGATGCGGCTGGTGTCCTTGCGTCACGTTGGTTAGGGTTGACCGGTCCGCCAGGCTGTTTTGCCCACGGCGGCACATCGATCAAGAACAACAATAGTCCTCAGGAGTATGCGCCTTGAGTATCTGGCACCGTCAGCCCAACCTGGAAGAGCTTCACAGCACCCGCAAGAACACCATCACCGAATTGCTGGACATCCGCTTCGAGACCTTCGATGACGCGTCCATTACCGCCAGCATGCCGGTCGATGCACGCACTCATCAGCCTTATGGCCTGCTACATGGCGGTGCCTCGGTGGTGCTGGCTGAAACCCTTGGTTCGATGGCCAGCTATCACTGCATCGACAGCAGCAAGTTCTATTGCGTTGGACTCGAAGTGAACGCCAACCATCTGCGCGGTTTGCGCAGCGGACGCGTGACAGGCGTATGCCGGCCGGTGCATCTGGGGCGCTCGACCCATGTCTGGGATATCCGTCTCAGCGGCGAGGACGGTAAGCCAAGTTGCATTTCACGTTTGACCGTCGCGATCGTACCGCTGGAAAAGGGGGGTCCGGTGGGCTGACAGCAAAGCCGGGGGACATTGCGGCCTGCTGATTGGCCTGAATGCCCTTCATTCGGCAGGGCTATGGCGATTGCCGCCTGCCGAGGCCTGCCAGACAATGAGGCCTCAGTCTGTCCGGCAATGTCTTCCATGTCGCAACGCATCTTTTTCGCCCACGCCAATGGCTTTCCCTCGGCCACCTATCGCAAGCTGTTCGACGCCCTGGCGCCCGAATACCGGGTTACGCACATGGACCGCCACGGGCACGATCCGCGCTTTCCAGTCGACGATAACTGGAACAATCTACTCGATGAGTTGTTCGAGCAGCTCGAGCGATTGCACGAGCCGGTGTGGGGAGTAGGGCATTCGTTCGGCGGTATGCTGCATTACCGCGCCGCGTTGTTGCGCCCGGAGCTGTACCACGGGGTCGTCATGCTGGATTCGCCGATACCGACCTGGTTCGACCAGACAGTGATCTGGGCGGCCAAGCGCCTCGGTTTCATCGACCGACTGACGCCGGCCGGCCGTACGCTGGGGCGGCGCGAACAGTTCGCCAGTGTCGAAGAGGCACGTGCGTATTTCGCCGGCAAGGCCCTGTTCAGCAGTTTTGATCCGGAATGCCTCGAAGCCTATATCGAGCATGGTCTGGAGCCTGTGGGGCAGGGGCTGCGCCTGCGTTTCGATCCGCAGACCGAAATCAGCATCTATCGCAGCGTGCCGCATCTCACTCCCGGTTGGCCGCCGGCCTTGAAGATTCCGCTGGCCATGATCCGTGGGCGCGATAGTCGTGTCGTGCTGCCGCATCATGGTTATCTGCTGCGGCTGATGTCGCGCGGGGAAGCGCACACGTTGCCCGGAGGCCACATGTTTCCATTCGAACAGCCGCAGCAGACTGCCGAAAAACTGCGTGAACTTCTCGGCCGCTGGGGCGGCTATACCGAGCTTTCCAAGGGGGCTGCATGAGCGTGCTGTTCGAAGAGGTCCGGCTGAGCCTGCCGCACCTCGAAGTGGCGGCGCATCTTTACGGGCCCGACGACGGCAAGCCGGTGATTGCGCTGCATGGCTGGCTGGATAACGCTGCGACGTTCAGTCGTCTGGCGCCGCGGCTACAAGGGCTGCGCATCGTGGCGCTGGATCTGCCCGGCCATGGCCATTCCGATCATCGCCCGATCGGGGCCGGCTACAACATCTGGGACTATGCCCATGACGTGCTGCAGGTCGCCGAGCAGTTCGGCTGGCAACACTTTTCATTGCTCGGGCACTCCATGGGCGCGATCGTTTCCGTGCTGCTCGCCGGTGCGCTACCCGAGCGCGTCGAGCGGCTGGCATTGATCGACGGCGTAATCCCCTACACCGGCGAAGCGGATAGCGCGCCGCAGAAGCTTGGGTCCGCACTTGAGGCGCTGCTCGCGGTGAACGACAAGCGCAAACCGGTCTACGCGAGTTTCGACCAGGCTGTGCAGGCGCGGATGAAAGGCGTCGGCGCGGTCAGTCGCGAGGCGGCCGAAATGCTCGCACAGCGCGGGTTGATGCCTGTCCCGGGCGGCTATACCTGGCGCACCGATCCACGCCTGATGCTGCCTTCGGCCATGCGACTGACGCGCGCCCATGCGCTGGCTTTCGTCAATCGGGTCGCTTGCCCGACCAGCCTGGTGCTGGCCGAGCAGGGGCTGATGACGCAGCCTGAGCTGCTCGAACTTGTCGAAGGGTTCCCGTTCGATATCCGCCGCTTGGCGGGTGGGCACCATCTTCATCTGGATGACGATATCGGCGCTGAGGCTGTCGCCACGGCATTCAACAGCTTCTTGCACGGCTGATGCCTCTGGCGGGCTCGCAATACTCTCTCGCAAACCCTTGCTTGACTTGCTTTTGCCAACTGGCGAGGCTGGGAAGCAATGTTCCAGCAGGGCCAGCGCAATGATCGATCGCTACAGTGCCACGTTTCCCAGCGAGCACCGGCCTGCTGGCGTTCTGCGCCTATCGGGTCCATGCGACGCGATACGCCGGTTGAGCTTCGGCAAGCAGTCGAAGGTGTCCCGTTGAGGAGAGTTATGCGAAGTGCATGGATAGCAGCGGCGGCCTTCTTTTCCGCGGCTGTGGCGGCGGCTGACGTTACCGGGAGCGCCGATCTGGAGCGCCTGCCTCGTTTCGCCCAGGCGCAGATCGTCGATTACCGGCAAACCCAGGTTCAGGAGCGGGTATATCCGCAGGACTCCGTACGCCGCATCAGCGGAAAGCTGCGAATGGCGTCCCAAGTGGTCGTTTCGGGCGAGCTGACCGCGATCACCTACCAATTGCCGGCCACTCACACGGGTATCGAAGCCTTTACCCAGGCTCGCGGCGAGCTGTTACAGCAGGGTGCCGAGTTGCTCTTCTGGTGCGAAGGGCGCGAGTGTGGTTCCAGCAGCCTGTGGGCCAATGCCATCTTCGACAAGGCCAAACTCTACGGTCCCGAAGCGCAGCAGGCCTATCTGCTGGCGCGCATGCCCGGAGGCGAGGGCGAGCTGATCGCGCTGTACGGAATTACCCGTGGCAACGGTCGTCCTTATCTGCACGTCGAGCAACTTCTCTCCGACCGGCCTTTGACGGGTGTACTGCCGACTGCGGCGACATTGCAACGACAGCTACGCAGCACCGGCGAGCTGCGTTTGCCGGGGCTGGCCGATGAGCCGACGGCCGAGTGGGGGGCGCTGCTGGCCAATGTCATGCGCCTGGACAGCACCACGCGGGTGAGCCTGGCCGGGCGCAGCGCGGCAGCCTGGCGTGAAGCGCTGATCGCCGAACGCATACGTGGTGGCCGCCTGGAAGTGGATGAGTCGGAGCAGCCCGGCCTGCTCATCAGGCTATTGCGCTGATCCCGCGTAACGGCTGCAATAGCCGACTCCGCTGGCGCGTCACGCTGACAGAACGCGCCGGCTCTTTTCAGTAGAGTAATCTCGCATGCTCAACAATGATCGCCTGCTGGTGCAGATTCTGCTCCTCGGGCTGCTGGCCGCCTGTCTCTGGGTCCTGGCGCCTTTTGCTTCCGCGTTGTTCTGGGCTGCCGTTCTGGCATTCGCCAGCTGGCCGGTGATGCGCGTGCTGACCCGCTGGCTGAAGGGTAACGCCACGCTCGCCGCCGGTCTGCTCACGTTCAGCTGGATGGTGCTGGTGGCGGTGCCGTTGGTGTGGCTGGGCTTCAACATTGCCGATCAGATTCGCGATGCCAATGCATTGCTGCACGATCTGCAGGTCGAGGGTCTGCCGCCCGCGCCGGCCTGGCTGGGAGAGGTGCCGCTGATAGGCGATGCGCTGCTGAATTTCTGGAGCACCGTGGATGAGCAAGGCACGGCCTTGATCGCCAGTATTCGGCCGTACATCGGCCAGGTCGCCAACTGGCTGCTGGTACGCAGCGCGCGTATTGGTGGCGGGATGCTCGAGCTGGCGCTGAGCCTGGTGCTGGTGTTCTTCTTCTATCGCGACGGACCACGTCTGTCGGCATTCGTCCATAGCCTGTTGCACAGGCTGATCGGTGACCGTGCGGATCATTATCTGGAGCTCGTCGCGGGGACGGTGCAGCGCGTGGTCAACGGGGTGATCGGCACTGCCGCGGCTCAGGCGATTCTGGCCTACATCGGTTTTCTCATCGCCGGGGTTCCGGGCGCGCTGGTGCTCGGGCTGCTGACCTTCGCCTGTAGCTTCATCATGGTGCCGCCGCTGATCTGGGGGCCTGCCGTTGCCTGGTTGGCCTGGCAGGGTGATTACGGCATGGCGATCTTCCTCGGCATCTGGGGGATGTTCGTCATCAGTGGCGTGGACAACGTGCTCAAGCCCTATCTGATCAGTCGAGGGGGCAATCTGCCGCTGGTGGTCGTGCTGCTCGGTGTGTTCGGCGGCATTCTCGCGTTCGGTTTCATGGGGCTGTTCCTCGGCCCGACTTTGCTGGCGGTGGCCTACAGCCTGCTGGGTGACTGGCTGATCAAGGAAGTACCGCAGATGCCTTCGCACGAGTCGACGCAGCTCGCGAACCAGCCACGGGAACCTGCCGGGCAGTGAGGCGGCGTCTGCCGCTCATTGCTCCTCTTCGTAGCGCACCAGCGCATCGTGGGCGACGATGCGGCCCAGCGCTATGAGCTCGGGCGCCTTGTAGAACTCGTAGAAGCGGCAGGCCCGCTTCGGAATATTGACCAGTACGTTCGGCGGATAGCCGGCGATCTTGTATTGCGCCAGTGATGACTGCATGACATCGAAGCTCTGGTTGATCAGCTCCAGCAGCGACGCCGGGCCGGTCACATCGATCACCGTCGAGCCTTCCGCTGATCGCGGTGCGTTGCGGCTGGTTGGCGCCGCCGGTGGCTGATCGCCTCGAGTCAGTTCGCCTGCACGGATGTCTTCGATCTGCTCGGTCAGCTCTGCTTCGTCCTTGCGCCAGAACGGAATGTGCGCGCTGATCGAGGTCATGAGCGAGTCGAAGCGCCCCGGCCGCTCGATTTCCGGCAGCGGGTATTGCTTGTGATTGTTGGCGTTGAGGTTGACCGCGATGATTATGTCGCAATGCGCCGATACCACCGGGACGATCGGTAGGGGATTGAGCAGGCCACCGTCGACCAGCATGCGATTGCCCTGCATGACCGGCGTGAACAGGCTCGGGATGGCCGCGGAGGCGCGCATCGCCAGTTCCAGGCTGCCCTCCTGAAACCAGATCTCCTGCTGATTGGTCAGGTCGGTGGCGACTGCCGTGAATGGAATCGGCAGATCCTCGATGCGGGTCTTGCCGACCATGTCGCGGATGCGGCCGAACACCTTTTCGCCGCGGATCGCGCCGAGGCTGAAGCTCGGGTCGACCAGGCGCAGCAGGTCCAGATAATCGAGGCTTTCGATCCAGCTGCGGTACTCGTCGAGCTTGCCGGCTGCATAGATGCCGCCGACGACCGCACCCATTGAGCAGCCGGCGATGCAGGCGATCTCGTAGCCTCGTGCCTCCAGTTCCTCGATCACGCCGATGTGCGCATAGCCCCGTGCGCCACCAGACCCCAATACTAGTGCAACTCTCTTACTCATGCGGTTCTCCCTGTGGCACTTGCGATAGCTTCATGCCTGGCCGGCGAGCCTGCAAGAGCCGAGAGGGAACTCGCCATGCGCGAGCCTGCCGTTGCATGCTCGAATCCGGCGGCGACCGGCGAATTCACGGTGGCCTTTGCTACAATCGCCGCCCGTTTGTGCAGGTTTCACGAGAGAGTCCGATGAGCGAACCGATCCGCCTCACCCAGTACAGTCACGGCGCCGGCTGCGGCTGCAAGATCTCGCCCAAAGTGCTGGACGTGATTCTTGCCGGCAGCGGTGCGCAGAACCTCGATCCGCGCCTGTGGGTCGGTAACGCCTCGCGTGATGATGCCGCGGTGTACGGCATCGACGAGGAGCGCGGGGTGGTGTCGACCACCGACTTCTTCATGCCTATCGTCGACGATCCGTACGATTTCGGCCGTATCGCCGCGACCAATGCAATCAGCGACATCTACGCCATGGGCGGCGATCCGCTGATGGCCATCGCGATTCTCGGCTGGCCGGTCAATGTGCTGCCCCCGGAAGTCGCCCACGAAGTGATCGCCGGTGGACGTGCCGCCTGCGATGCCGCCGGCATTCCCCTGGCCGGCGGCCATTCGATCGATGCGCCCGAGCCGATCTTCGGCCTCGCCGTCACCGGGCTGGTGAACAAGCGGCAGATGAAGCGCAACGACACCGCCACCGCCGGCTGCAAGCTGTACCTGACCAAGCCTCTGGGTATCGGCATCCTCACCACCGCCGAGAAGAAGGCCAAGCTGCGCGCCGAGGACGTCGGGCTGGCCCGCGACTGGATGTGCACCCTGAACACCGCCGGTAGCCGTTTCGGCAAACTTGAAGGCGTTCGCGCCATGACCGATGTCACCGGCTTCGGCCTGCTCGGCCATCTGGTGGAGATGGCCGATGGCAGCGGCCTGACCGCCGAGATCGAGTATGCCCGCGTGCCTCGCCTGCCGGGCATCGAGTACTACCTGGAGCAGGGCTGCGTGCCCGGCGGGACCCAGCGCAACTTCGACAGCTACGGTGAGCGCATCGCCGCGCTCGACGAGCGGCACAAGCAGCTGCTCTGCGACCCGCAGACCAGCGGCGGGCTGTTGGTCGCCGTGGCGCCGGAGGGTGAGGCGGAGTTCCTCGTGGTCTGTGCCGAACTCGGCCTTGCGCTGGAGCCGATCGGCCAGCTGGTCACCGCGCGTAGCCATGCGGTCGAGGTACGTTGATGCGCGGCGACACCGAGAATTATCGCGCGCTGTTCCTCAATGACACTCCGATGGTGGATGCCCGTGCGCCGGTAGAGTTCGGCAAGGGCGCCTTCCCCGGCGTCGTCAATCTGCCGCTGATGAATGACGTAGAACGGCAGAAGGTGGGTACCTGCTACAAGCAGCACGGCCAGAAAGCCGCCATCGAGTTGGGTCAGCAGCTGGTTTCCGGCACGACCAAGGCCGAGCGACTGCAGGCCTGGGCCGATTTCACCCGTGCCCACCCGGATGGCTACCTGTACTGCTTCCGTGGCGGCTTGCGTTCGAAGATCGTCCAGCAATGGCTGAAGGACGAGATGGGCATCGACTATCCGCGCGTGGTTGGCGGTTACAAGGCGATGCGTCACTTCCTGCTGGACACCATCGATCAGGCCGTGGAGCAGTGCGAGTTCGTTCTGGTGGGCGGCATGACCGGGACCGGCAAGACCGAGGTCCTGGCGCAGCTGGGCAACAGCCTGGACCTCGAGGGACTGGCCAATCACCGTGGCTCCAGTTTCGGCAAGCGCGCCACGCCACAGCCCTCGCAGATCGATTTCGAGAATGTCCTGGCGATTCGGCTGCTGAAGATGCGAGCGGCCGGGATCGAAAGCTTCGTGATCGAGGACGAGGCGCGTCTGGTCGGGCGTTGCTCCATCCCGCTGCCGCTGTTTCAGGGCATGCAGCAGTTTCCGCTGATCTGGCTGGAAGACAGCCCGCAAGGGCGCGTCGAGCGGATCCTCAAGGACTACGTGATCGATCTATGCGCCGAGTTCATCGCCGAACAGGGTGAGAACGGTTTCGCTGCATTCGCCGAGCGTCTTCAACAAAGTCTGGTCAATATCAACAAGCGGCTCGGCGGCGAGCGTTACCAGCGCCTGGCTCTGCTGATGGATCAAGCGTTGGCGGAGCAGGCGCGTAGTGGCTCTGTCGACCTGCATCGCGCCTGGATCGAGGCGCTGCTGGGCGAATATTACGATCCGATGTACGCCTACCAGCGCGAGAGCAAGGCCGAGCGGATCGAGTTCGCCGGCGACCAGCCGTCCGTGGTCGAGTATCTGCGTAACCGTAAGGCGCGCAACGCGCCGTAACCCTGAATGGCACATGAGGGATGATGCGATGAAAACCTGGCTGACTTTGCCTTTGCTGGTTGTGCTGCTGGCCGGTTGTGCCGGCAAGACCGCCTACCGCGACAGCTGCGCCGCGGAACTGGATGCGGCATGGAAGGAGCAGAGCCTGGCGGAAGCCGAGGGCTTTACCGGTACCGTGAGCTATTCCAAGGCCATGGCGTTGCTGACCGGCGCCAAGACCCAGCAGCAGTTCGAAGCCTTCCGTGGTTGCACGCAGAAGGCACAGAAGGCGCGTTTCTACCTTCGCGAATCTCGCGCCGGTCGCTGAGCCTGCGCCATCAATTGCCGGTCCGTTCGCTAGCGCACGGGCTGGCAATTGCCTTCGAGCCTTCCGGCTCGCTTGCCGCTTTCCCGCGGCCCGTCATCTCACAAGCAATGCCTGCAGCTGTTCTCCGTTGTCTGGAAACAGGCGCAGCGGCGTGAGCGCTGCAACGGTGCCGGCATCACAAACTCGTCACCGGGCATTTCCTTCGCTTTGCCTGGCCGCAGCCGACCAGTAGCATCAGGGCGACGAACGAAGGAGAGTCTATGCGCACCCGATTGGACGCCTGCCTGCGAGCAGTCAACGAAGTATTGCTCGGCAAGGAAGCCCAGGTCCGGCTGGCCCTTGCCTGTCTGTTGGCCCGAGGTCATCTGCTGGTCGAAGACATGCCCGGCATGGGCAAGACCACGCTGAGTCATGCCCTGGCCAAGGTACTGGGCTTGGAGTTCCAGCGTATCCAGTTCACTTCCGACCTGCTGCCTGGCGATATTCTCGGCACCTCGGTCTTCGACAAGGACAGCGGACAGTTCGTCTTCCACCCGGGGCCGATCTTCGCCGAGCTGGTACTGGCCGACGAGATCAACCGCGCCACGCCGAAGAGTCAGAGCGCGCTGCTCGAGGCCATGGAAGAAGGGCAGGTCACCATCGAGGGGGCGACGCGCCCGTTGCCTGATCCTTTCTTCGTCATCGCCACGCAGAACCCGGTCAGTTCAGGCGGCACCTTCGCGTTGCCGGAATCGCAGCTGGATCGCTTCCTCATGCGCGTTTCCCTGGGCTATCCGGCCAAGGCGGCGGAAAAGGCGCTGCTGTTGGGCGAGTCGCGACGCGATCTGCTGACCCGGCTCGAGCCGCTGCTGGAACACGACGAACTACGTGCCATTCAGGACGCCGTGGGCGACGTGCGGGTCAGCGATGCGCTGGTCGATTACGTGCTGCGACTGGTGGAGGCGACCCGCACGCAGCCGCAGTTCGCCTGGGGGCTATCGCCGCGGGGCAGCCTGGCCCTGCTTGCGGCTGCACGTGCCTGGGCATTTCTCGATGGCCGTGACTACGTGATTCCGGAAGACGTGCAGGCGGTGTTGCCGACCGTGGTCGGGCATCGCCTGCGCGAGCGCGCTGACGCCACCGGTCACGGCGGCGGCGCGCTGGTGCAATGGCTGCTGCGCGAAGTGCCTGCGCTGTGACAGCGACATCCGCGCATGACGGCGGGCAACTGTCGTGAGGCTGTTGCCGCGCTTCCGTGACCGCTGGCTGTTGCGGCGTATCCCGCCCGCGACCAGCGTGCGCCTGAATCAGCGACGCATCTTCATCATGCCCACCGCGGTCGGGCTGGCATTTCTGGTGGCACTGCTGCTGATGCTGCTGACCGCGATCAATTACCAGAACAGCCTGGCCTACGGCCTGACCTTTCTGCTCGGGTCGTTGTATCTCGTCACCATCCTGCATACCTGGCGCAATCTTGCCGGCCTGGTTTTGCAGGCGGGCGGAACCACCGCTGCGTTCGTCGGCGAGCAGGCGCTGTTGCGGGTGCGTCTGGAAAGTCCCGGCCGCGTCTATCAGGCGGTGGCGCTCGGCTGGCCGGCCAGTGGCTTGCGGCTGGTCGATGTGCCGGCCGGCGGCGCAGTCGAAGTCGAATTGAGCCTGCCGACGCAACGCCGCGGCTGGCTGCGCCCGGGACGTGTGCGGGTAGAGAGTCGCTTTCCGCTGGGGCTGCTGGTGGCGTGGAGCTGGGTCGATCTGGAACTGGCGGCGCTGGTCTATCCGCAGCCATCGACTGCCGAGCGTCCGCCCGCTGGCAGTGCGCCGGAAACCGAGGATGAGGGCACGCTGACACGCGGCGTTGGTGTCGACGACTATCAGGGGCTGCGGACCTGGCAGCCGGGCGATCCGCGCCGACGCTTGCACTGGAAAGCCTATTCCCGTGGCCAGGGCCTGCTGGTGAAGGATTTCGCCAGCCTGCTCGGCAACGATCCGCTGCTGGACTTCGATGCCCTCGACGGCGACACCGAGCAGCGCCTGTCGATGCTCTGCCACTGGGTCATCGACCTCAGCGACAAGCAGCAACCGTTCGCACTGCGCCTGCCGGGTGAGCTGGTCGGCCCCGATGGTGGCCAGGCTCATCGGGATGCCTGCCTGCGTGCATTGGCGCTGCATGGCCTGAGCGAGGAGGGCGCGAAGTGAGCGCGAAGCCGGGTATTCCGCGCAACAGCCTGATCTGGCTGCTGGTCGCGCAGGTGCTGGTGATCCTGCCGCACCTCACTCATCTGCCACTGTGGATCATTGGCCTGTGGCTGGGCTGCGCCAGCTGGCGAATTCAGATATTCCGCATGCGTGCACGTTATCCGCGCAGCTGGCTCAAGGCGCTGCTGATGATCGGCGCCGGCTTCGGCGTGTATTTCTCGCGCGGCAGCCTGGTCGGTCTGGAGGCCGGCGTGGTGCTGTTGATCGCTGCGTTCATTCTCAAGCTGGTGGAGATGAGCACTCGTCGTGATGCGCTGGTGCTGATCTTCCTCGGCTTCTTCGCGGTGGTGACCAGCTACCTGTTCCAGGACAGCCTGGTAGCCGGGCTGTATAGCCTGCTGCCCGTCACGGCATTGCTGGCCGCGATGATCGGGCTGCAGCAGAGCAGCCTGGTCACCCGACCATGGCCAACGGTGCGCCTGGCCGGTTCGCTGTTGCTGCAGGCGATTCCGCTGATGCTGGTGCTGTTCCTGTTCTTCCCCCGCCTGCCGCCGCTGTGGTCCTTGCCGCAGGCCGGCGACCGCGGCACGACTGGCTTGGCCGATCACATGGCGCCCGGTGATATCGCCCGCCTTGGCCGTTCGGCGGAGCTGGCCTTTCGCGTCACCTTCGACGGTGACATTCCGCCCCGCGACCAGCTCTACTGGCGCGCGGTGACCTTCGAACGCTTCGACGGTCGTCGCTGGTCGCAGTCCTACGCCTCGCAGCTTCCCCAGGCGCCGGAGTGGCAGGCGGCTGGTGAGCCGCTCAGCTACAGCATCGTCATGCAGCCCAGCGGTCAGCCCTGGCTGTTCGCGCTGGATGTGCCGCAGGTCGCGCCCGGCGAGGCGCAGCTGATGGCGGATTTTCATCTCCAGCGCCGCCAGCCGGTGAACAAGCCGCTGATGTATCAGGCGACCTCATGGCTGGACGCGCGTCGCGAAGCGGCCAGCGCACCGGCGAGCCTCGGGCGTGCACTGCAGCTGCCGGAGCAGGGCAATCCACGCACTCGCGCCTGGGCGACCGAGCTACGACGCTCTGCGCAGGAACCGCAGGCGATGGTGGATGCGCTGTTGAAGCACTTCAACCGCCAGCCCTATCACTACACCCTGGAGCCGCCGCCGGTGGGGAGCGATATCGTCGATGACTTCCTGTTCGAGACGCGCAGTGGTTTCTGCGCACACTACGCCGGTGCCATGACGTTCGTGCTGCGCGCAGCGGGCATTCCAGCCCGGGTGGTGGCGGGCTATCAGGGCGGTGAGGTCAACCCGGCGGGTAATTATCTTTCCGTTCGTCAGTTCGACGCCCACGCCTGGGTCGAGTACTGGATCGCCGAGCATGGTTGGGTCAGTGTCGATCCGACCTTTCAGGTCGCGCCCGAGCGGGTGGAGCAGGGTCTGGAACAGGCGCTGGCCCGCGAACAGAGCTTTCTGGCCGACGAACCGATGTCGCTGCTGCGCTACCGTGACATCGGCTGGATGAACTCGCTGCGCCTGCGCTGGGACAGCCTCAACTACGGCTGGCAGCGCTGGGTGCTCAATTATCAGGACGAGCAACAGTCGCAGATGTTGCAGCGCTGGTTCGGCAAGCTGGACGGGCAGACGCTCGGTCTTGGTCTGGTGGCGCTGCTGGGCGTGCTGACCAGCGTGCTCGCGCTGCTGTTGTTCAAGCCCTGGCGGCGCGAAACGGATGTTCAGCAACGCCTGTTCCGACGCTTCGAACGGCTTCTGGCACGTCATGGCGTGCGCCGCCACAAAGGCGAGGGCGCCCGTAGTTTCGCCCAACGCGCCGCGCTGATGCTGCCCGAACAGGCGCCGGCGATCCTCGCGTTCGTCAGTCGCTACGAGGCGCAGCGCTATGCCCAGCAAACTGATGCGACGGACGAGCTGTCACGCACCTTGAACCAGCTGCGCCGGGCGCTGCCGTGGCGTCCTGCTGCGCCGGCACGACGTGACTGACGTTCATTGCCGGCATGGATGATTCGGCATTTCATGCGGCCGCTTCTGCCAGGCAGGCTCGCACCCTGACCGGCGCACCTTTAACATCGCTCGCATAACGAACGATAACGAGGTGGATATGGAGCTTTGCGAGCTGCTGCAGGCGGTGCGTGACAACCCCGGCAGTGTGGTGGTGCCGGCCAGTTGGGGACAGGGACGTGCCGGTTTCGGCGGTCTGGTCGCCGCGCTGGTCTTCGAAAGCATGCGCGCCAAGGTGCCTGACGGCAGACCGCTGCGTTCGCTGGCGATCACCTTCGTCGGACCGCTGACGCTGGAGATGCCAGCGAGCTTCGAGGCCGAGGTGCTGCGAGAAGGCAAGGCGGTGAGCCAGATGCTCGGACGGGTGATGCAGGACGGACAGGTGGTCACCATCGTCCAGGGCAGCTTCGGCGCACCACGCAATTCCGTCGTGGATGTCGCGGCCGAGCCGGCGCCGGCCATGCCACCGGTCGAAGCCTGCCAGGAACTGCCTTACGTAGCTGGCGTGACGCCGGAATTTACCCGCTACCTGGCCATGCGCTGGGGCATCGGTGGCTTGCCGTTCACCGGCAATGAGTCCCGTGAAATGGGCGGCTGGGTGCGCCAGCGCGGTGATGTGCCTCGCGAGCCGATGACCGAAGCGCACCTGCTGGCGCTGGTCGATGCCTGGCCGCCTGCCATATTGCCGCATCTCAAGAGCTTCGCGCCCGGCAGTTCGCTGACCTGGACCATCGAGTTCATCCAGCCGCTGCCCGAACTCGACAGTCACGACTGGTGCATGTACAGCGCCGTTATCGAGCATGCGCGTGACGGCTACGGCCACTGCGCCGCGGCGTTGTGGACGCCAAGCGGGGAGCTGGTCGCACTGAGCCGGCAGACCGTCACGGTGTTCGGCTGAGCCCGGCTGCGCTTCGCAATGTTCTGTAGCAGTGTGTCCGGCCGCCACGCGGTATGGCCCGGCAGGTGAGCTAGTCTTGAAGCTGAATACCGGAAACGTACGCGGGAAATGACGGACTCGTGCGTCGGCAGGCATGTCGACGCGGTATCTATGCCTGCCACCCAGCGGAGATTTGGCGATGAAGATCGAGCGATTCGAAGACCTGGTCGACTGGACACGCGACACCCACGCCATGCTGGCGCGCTGCATGGCGCGCTGTTCCGACAAACATGACGAGACCCGCGCCAAATGGCTGCTCGTGTACATAGCCGATCACGAGCGTACACTGGCCGAGACGGTCGACAAGATCGAGAAGCATGCGGACCCGAAAGCGCTGCATACCTGGATCTACGACTACCTGACACGCAACCCGGTACTGCGCAACCAGGCCTGCAAGGCCTACGACACCATGACCGTGGAAGAGATCTCGCTGGATATCTTCACCATCCACAATCAGGTCATCGATCTGTATCGATCATTGGCACGCCGTGCCGAAATCGACGGCGCGCGCAACCTGGCTGAAGATCTGTTGCGCCTCGAGGAACACGAGACCATGCGCCTGGCGCGGCAGGTGAGCCGGATTCACGAGATGTAAGCGCAGGCGTGGGCGGGTCGTTTCGAGCATACTGCCGCACCAGTCAGGATGCTGCTGCTCACGGGACGGTGGATGTTCGAGTTTTCCGGCTATCTTGGCCTTTTTCTCGCAGCCTTCGGGGCTGCCACGCTGTTGCCCATGCAGTCCGAAGCGGTGCTTGCCGGTCTTCTGCTTTCGGAGCGTTACACGGTCTGGGCGCTGGTCGCCGTGGCCAGCCTGGGCAATGTGCTGGGCTCGCTGGTGAACTGGCTGCTCGGACGTTACGTCGAGCATTTCCGCGACAAACGCTGGTTTCCGGTCAACGAGCGGCAACTGGCCAAGGCGCAGCACAGTTATCACCGCTACGGCCGCTGGACTCTGCTGCTCAGCTGGGTGCCGATCATCGGTGATCCGCTGACCCTGGTCGCCGGCGTGATGCGTGAGCCGCTATGGAGCTTTCTGCTTATCGTCACGTTGGCGAAGACCGCGCGTTACCTGATGGTGATGGGGCTGACGCTCGGCTGGATGTGACGCAAGGGCTGACAGCGCGAGCATGCCTGGCTGATCATGGCGGCCATCGACTACCGGGCAGGAAACCAAGCCGAATGATCAGCGTGGCGCAAACGACAGCAGCCGAGGCCGCCGTCGCGGCGATAGTCCGCCGTGACAGCATCAGCGTCCACCTGGTGGCCGAGGCGCTGCTGGGTTTCGTGCAGCCCGGGCGAACCGCCGAGCAACTGCTGGATGAGATCGGCCTCGACCCCACCTGCCTGCAAGATCCCGACGGCCGCATGGACGTGCGCGACTACTCGCAACTTTGGCTGCGCCTGGCACGGCGCTTCGACGACGAATTCTTCGGCATGGACCCGCGCCGGCTGCGCTGGGGCAGCTTCGTCTTTCTCAGCCGCAGCTGCATCCAACAGCCGACACTGGAAAAGGCGCTGATTCACGCACTGAGCTTTCTTGGCCTGGGCCTGGAAAATCTGCGTGGCAAGCTGATCCGCAGCCAGAGCCTGGCCGAAGTGGTGCTGCGCGAACGCCACCCCAAGCCGGAGCGCGCCTTCTGCTACTTCACCTTCTGGATGCTCCTGCACGGCCTGGCCTGCTGGCTGGTTGGGCGGCGTATTCCGCTGCTGGCGGTCGAGCTGCGCGGTGCCGAGCCGGACTACACCGACGATTATCGCGTGATGTTCTCGGACAACCTGCGTTTCGGCCGGCCGTCGACGCGCATCATCTTCGCCGCCGAAGTGCTCGACCTGCCGATCCGTCGTAGCGAAGCGGAATTGCAGGCCTTTCTCGCCGAGGCGCCAGCCAACATCCTGGTGCGCTATCGCGACCACTCCAGCCTGGCCAGCCGCATCAAACAGCATCTGCGCAGCCTGCCCGCCGATCGCTGGCCGGACAGCGAGACGCTGGCACAGACCCTATGCATCTCGGCGTCGACCCTGCGCCGACGTCTGGCGGAAGCGGGGCAGCCCTACCAGGCGATCAAGGACGGCTTGCGACAGGAGATGGCCACCGAGTGGCTCGCCGATGCTGCCATCAGCTACGGCGAGATCGCCGAGCGACTGGGGTTTGCCGATGTCAGCTCGTTCTACAAGGCGTTCCGCAAGTGGACGGGTATCAATCCCGGGCACTACCGCAATCTGATTCTGGCGCCGGCGCGGCGCTGATTCTCAGCCTTACAGCGTCAGTCCGCTGGCAGACATCGAGGCGTTCGCGTGATCGCGTTTCGCCATTGACCAAAACGGTCAGGCAGGTTGAGAACATCGACCATTGCCGCACCCGTGTGGCTGTCCAAAGATAACCCCGGCTTCGCACCGAATAACAACAAGCACGGGAGAGAGCCATGCAGATTCGCGACAAGGTATTCCTCATTACGGGTGGCGCTTCCGGCCTCGGCGCTGCGGCGGCGCAGGCGCTGGTAGAGGCGGGCGGCAAGGTCGTACTCGCCGATCTGGATGAGGCCGCGGCCAACGACACGGCCAAGGCGTTGGGGCCCAACGCCTTGGGTGTCGTCGCTGACATTCGTGATGAACAGGCCGCGCGTCATGCCGTCGCCACCGCCCGCGAACGTTTCGGCGCCCTGCACGGGCTGGTCAACTGCGCCGGCGTCGCCGGTGGCGAAAAGGTACTGGGCCGCAACGGGCCGCATAGCCTCGACGGCTTCAGCCGTATCGTCGGCATCAATCTGATCGGCAGCTTCAACATGCTGCGCCTGGCCGCCGAGGCGATGGCCGAGAACGTGCCTGACGAAGGCGGCGAGCGCGGCGCGATCATCAATACCGCATCGATTGCCGCCTTCGACGGGCAGATCGGCCAGGCGGCCTATGCCGCCTCCAAGGGCGGGGTGGTCAGCATGACATTGCCGGTCGCGCGCGAGCTGGCGCGCTTCGGCATTCGCGTGATGACCATCGCCCCCGGCGTGTTCGAGACGCCGATGATGGCCGGCATGACCCAGGAAATCCGTGCCTCGCTGGCCGCCGGCGTGCCGTTTCCGCCACGTCTGGGCCACCCGGCCGAGTACGCCGCGCTGGTGCGGCACATCTTCGAGAACAGCATGCTCAATGGCGAGGTGATCCGTCTCGACGGTGCCTTGCGCATGGCCGCCAAATGAAGGACGCAGAGATGAAAGATGATCCGATCGTAATCGTCAGCAGCGCACGCACGCCCATGGGCGGCTTTCAGGGCGACCTGCAGGGCATGACCGCCTGGCAACTCGGCGCTGCCGCCATCCGTGCCACCGTGGAACGCAGCGGCCTGCCGGCCGAGAACGTGCAGGACGTGCTGATGGGCTGCGTGTTGCCCGCCGGCCAGGGCCAGGCACCGGCACGGCAGGCGGCTTTGAGCGCCGGGCTGACCCGCGCCACCACCTGTACCACGGTCAACAAGATGTGCGGCTCGGGTATGCAGACGGTGATCATGGCCCACGACCAGCTGCTTGCCGGCAGTGCCGACATCGTTGTCGCCGGCGGCATGGAAAGCATGTCCAACGCGCCGTACCTGCTCGACCGCGCCCGTGGTGGCTATCGCATGGGTCATGGGCGGGTGCTCGACCACATGTTCCTCGACGGTCTGGAAGACTCGTTCGACAGAGGTCGGCTGATGGGCACCTTTGCCGAAGAATGCGCCGACGCTTTCGGTTTCAGCCGCGAGGAACAGGATGGTTACGCGTTGGAATCACTGCGCCGCGCCCAGGTTGCGATCAACGAAGGGCGTTTCGCCGAGGAGATCGTCACGCTGGAAGTCACCCAGGGCAAACAGCAGCGGCAGGTCCGCAACGACGAGCAGCCACCCAAGGCGATGCCGGAAAAGATCCCCAGTCTGAAACCGGCGTTCCGCGACGGCGGCACTGTGACCGCGGCCAATTCCAGCTCGATTTCCGACGGTGCCGCCGCGCTGCTGCTGATGCGCCGCTCCGAGGCCGAGCGCTGGGGCCTGCAGCCGCAGGCGGTGATCCATGGCCACGCGGCCTACGCCGATGCGCCGAATCTGTTCACCACTGCGCCGATCGGGGCGATCCGCAAGCTGATGGAGCGCACCGGCTGGACCACCGAAGAGGTGGATCTGTTCGAGATCAACGAAGCCTTCGCGGTCGTCGCCATGGCCAGCATGCGCGAGCTGGGCCTGGACCACGCCAAGGTCAACGTCAACGGCGGCGCCTGCGCACTTGGCCACCCCATCGGTGCGTCGGGCGCACGGATTCTGGTGACGTTGCTTTCGGCCCTGCGTGCCCGCGGGCTGCGCCGTGGCGTTGCGGCGATCTGCATCGGCGGCGGCGAAGCCACGGCAATGGCCGTCGAACTGATCTGAGGAGGCATCCATGCTGCCCAATGAAGATCAAAACGCGATTGCCGAGATGGCGCGCCAGTTCGCTCAGGAACGGCTGAAGCCTTTCGCCGAACAGTGGAGTCGCGAGCATCGCTATCCCGCCGAGGCGATTGGCGAGATGGCCTCGCTCGGCTTCTTCGGCATGCTGGTGCCGGAGCAGTGGGGCGGCAGCGACACTGGCTACCTGGCCTACGCCATGGCGCTGGAGGAGATCGCCGCCGGTGACGGCGCCTGCTCGACCATCATGAGCGTGCACAACTCGGTGGGTTGCGTGCCGATCCTGCGTTTCGGCAACGACCAGCAGAAGCGCGATTTCCTCGGCCCGTTGGCACGCGGCGAGCAGATCGGCGCCTTCGCCCTCACCGAGCCGCAGGCCGGCTCCGATGCCAGCAGCCTGCGCACCCGTGCCCGACGCGACGGTGATCATTACGTGCTCAACGGTGCCAAGCAGTTCATCACGTCGGGCAAGCATGCCGGTACGGTGATCGTCTTTGCGGTGACCGACCCGGACGCCGGCAAGCGCAGCATCAGTGGCTTTATCGTGCCCACCGACAGCCCGGGCTATCAGGTGCTGCGGGTCGAGGACAAGCTCGGCCAGCATGCCTCGGATACCTGCCAGATCGCCTTCGAAGACCTGCGCGTGCCGGTGGCCAACCGGTTGGGCGAGGAGGGCGAGGGCTACCGGATCGCCCTGGCCAACCTGGAAGGCGGACGCATCGGCATCGCCGCCCAAGCGGTGGGCATGGCCCGCGCCGCCTTCGAGGCGGCGCGTGATTATGCCCGCGACCGCGAAACCTTCGGCAAGCCGATCATCGAGCACCAGGCCGTGGCCTTTCGCCTGGCCGACATGGCGACGCAGATCGCCGTGGCGCGGCAGATGGTGCATCACGCGGCCGCGCTGCGCGAAGCCGGCCGTCCGGCGCTAGTTGAAGCGTCGATGGCCAAGCTGTTCGCCTCGGAGATGGCGGAGAAGGTCTGTTCGGCAGCAATCCAGACCCTTGGCGGCTACGGTTATCTGGCCGACTTCCCGGTGGAGCGCATCTACCGCGACGTGCGGGTCTGCCAGATCTACGAAGGCACCAGCGATATCCAGCGCTTGGTCATCGCGCGCAACCTCGGAGGGCCGGACTGACCGAAAACCCGCTGCGCCTGCGTGCCTGCGGCGCATCGATACGTGATTTCAAGTGGTGCCGGTAGAACGCCGTTTCCTCGACCGGCACTTGCACAATAAAAACAAGATAGAGGTAGGAAACATGCAACCAGGATTGATGCAGAACGCCCCGCTGTTGATCAGCAGCATCGTCACCCACGCCGCGCGTGCTCATGGTGATCGCGAGATCGTCTCGCGGCTGGTCGACGAACCCCTCTGGCGTTACGACTATGCCGGTCTTGCCGCGCGCTCGGCGCAGGCCGCGACGATGCTGCGCGCGCTGGGTATCGGGCCGGGTGACTGCGTGTCATCGCTGGCCTGGAACACCCATCGTCATTACGAGCTGTTCTTCGCCGTGCCTGGCATCGGCGCCGTGTTGCACACGGCCAACCCGCGGCTGTCGGACGAACAGATCGTCTACACCATCAACCACGCCGGCAGTCAGGTGTTGCTGTTCGACAGCAGCTTTGCCGAGTGCGTCGCTCGGCTGCGGCCACGGCTGGGCAATATTCGCCATTTCATCGAACTGGCCGCGCAGCCGAAGGCGGACCTTGTCGACGTGCAAGGCTACGAAGCGCTGATCGCGGATGCGCAGCCCGTGGACTGGCCGCAATTCGACGAGAACGCCGGCGCGGTGCTTTGCTACACCTCCGGCACCACGGGCGACCCCAAGGGCGTGCTCTACAGCCATCGCTCGGTGGTGCTGCATGCGATGGCCGCCGGGCTGTCCGGCGCGTTCGGTCTGTCCGCCTTCGATTGCATCATGCCGTGCTCGTCGCTCTATCACGGCACCGCCTGGGGCATTCCGTTCGCCGCGGCGATCAATGGCTGCAAGTTCGTGCTGCCCTGCGACAAGATGGACGGCGCGAGCCTGCAGGAGCTGATCAAGACCGAGGGCGTGACCCTGTCCGGCGGCGTGCCGACCATCTGGACCATGTACCTCGCCCATCTGGAGCGTAGCGGTGAAGATTCCGGCAGCCTGGCGCGCCTGGTGATCGGCGGTTCCGCCGTGCCGCGGGCCATGGCCGAGACCTTCCAGACCAAGTACGGCGTCGCGGTCTGCCAGCTGTGGGGCATGACCGAAACCAGCCCGCTGGGTGTGGTGGCGACGCCGACGCCGAAGCTGGCCGAACGCGGCCAGCAAGCGACCAACGACACCATCTGGACCCGCCAGGGCCGCCTGCAATTCGGTATCGAACTCAAGATCGTCGACGAGGAGGGGCGTGAGTTGCCCTGCGACGGCGTCAGTTCCGGCAGCCTCAAGGTGCGCGGCCCGTGGACGGTGGAGCGCTATTACCGCAGCGACGTCAGCGCACTGGACGAAGACGGCTGGTTCGACACCGGTGACATCGCCACGTTGGATGCCGATGGCTTCATGCGCATCACCGACCGCAGCAAGGATGTGATCAAGTCCGGCGGCGAGTGGGTCAGCTCCATCGATATCGAAAACGTCGCGGCGGCCTGCCCCGGGGTGAAGGTGGCGGCGGTGGTCGGCGTGTTCCATCCCAAATGGGAGGAGCGTCCGGTACTGGTGATCGAGCCGCATGCCGATGCCGAGGTCACCGTGGAGAAAATCCTCGCCCATCTGGAGCCGAACATCGTCAAGTGGTGGATGCCGGATGCGGTGATCTTCGACGCGGTGCCGCTGACCGCCACCGGCAAGATCGACAAGAAGGTGCTGCGCGAGCGCTATCGCAGCCATCTGGTCGAGAACCAGCCCAGCGCGGTCAACCAGTAACTGTTCAGCAGGAACGTCCCGTGCCGTCGGCGCGGGGCGTGCTCGTGCGCGCGGATCAGGAGAAATACAGATGAGCGAAGGTATCGATGCTCGCCAAGGCCCGCTACAGGGCCTGCGCGTGCTGGAGTTTGCCGGGATTGGACCGGGCCCGCACTGCGCAATGTTGCTGGCGGATATGGGCGCCGAGGTGCTGCGTATCGAGCGCGAGGGCGGCAACGGCTGGCCCAACCCGGTGGTCGATCGTGGCCGCAAACTGGCTACGCTGGATATCCGCAGCGACGCCGGTCGGGAGCGCTGTCTTGAACTGGCGCAGACGGCCGACGTACTGATCGAAGGCTTTCGTCCGGGCGTCATGGAGCGGTTGGGGCTGGGCCCGGATGAACTGCTGCAGCGCAATCCCCGGCTGATCTACGGGCGCATGACCGGTTGGGGCCAGAGCGGCCCGCTGGCGAAGGCCGCCGGGCACGACATCAACTACATCGCCTTGACCGGCGCGCTGGCGGCAATCCGCGGCGAGAGCGGGACGGCGATACCGCCGTTGAACCTGGTCGGTGATTTCGGTGGCGGCTCGCTCTACCTCGCCGTCGGCATCCTCGCCGCGTTATGGGAGCGCGAACGTTCGGGGCAGGGGCAGGTGATCGATGCGGCGATCGTCGATGGCGTGTCGTCGCTGATGACCTTCTTCGCCGGCTTGCTGCCGAGCGGGCGGATCGACATGCAGCGCGAACGCAATCCGCTGGCTGGCGCTGCGCCGAATTACCGTTGCTATCGCTGCGCGGATGGACGCGAGATTGCAATCGGTCCGCTGGAGCCACAGTTCTGGCGGGAATTACTCGAGCGCATCGATGCGCCGGAAGCGCTCTGGGCAGGTTGCGCCGATCCAGCTGACTGGCCCGCACAGGCCGAGCGACTGGAGCGCCTGTTCGCCGCGCACACCCAGGTCGAGTGGTGTGCCTTGCTCGAGGGTAGCGACGCCTGCTTCGCGCCCGTGCTTGAACTGGAAGAAGCGGCGCAGCATCCGCATCTGCGCCAGCGTGGCGTTTATCAGGAAATAGAGGGTGTGGTGCAGGCAGCACCGGCTCCACGTTTTTCCCGCACGCCAGGCAAGGCGAGGCGGACGTTACGTTGCGGTGCGGAGGCGGGGTGGGACTGAGCTACGCGGCTGGACGGTAAGCACTGTGACGACGCAGGCAGGCTCGCCGCGCGAGTATTGAAGTCGACGACTTTCATGCTGCGAAAAAAGCGCGTCCATTATTGGGCAAACAGTCAGGAAATTCATTCCTGAATATATAACGCTTATATCGCAACACTGTTCAAAGTAATCATCCGGGGCTGACCAAAGTAGTGTGCAGTGCCCGTAAGGCGCGACCTAGACGTGCCGCACGTCGGTTTAGGTTTGCGAGTTTGCACCAGCTGACTACTATGAAAACGGAGGCTGCTTATTACAACAAAAAACGGGGAGTACACCGTCATGATTAATGATGCCGAACAACAAGTAGTTGCACTTGAAATGTGCCGTTTCCTGGCCCACTGCGTCGCTGCGATCGTTGTCGTGGGGATGCTATTCGTGGCCCTCGTCGGATCCTGGCACGCTGCCCTCAGTGTTGGTGTCGTCCCATTGCTCGCCATCATGGCCTGCGATTACCTAGCCAGACGCAAGGAAACTGCTGTGCAGACAGCAGACGCCTGATACGACACAGGCGCTAACCAGCCGAAGAACCTTTTATGCCCATCGAGCGATAGACACCCTGACAGTGAGCCACTGCCGGGGTGTCCTGCATTGTGCAACCGCGAATCGGCTGACACATCCCTTCACCAGGCTATCGCGCCTTACGCGTCCGCCGCGCACAGAGGCGGTTACGGTTACCCAAAGGTGTTACTCCTTTCGTACAGCGTAACGGTCGCTGAGGTGGGCGGTAACGAATCAGGCGCGGATTCTGTGCCTTCTCTGTATGCGAAAATCATAACCTATTGAAAATTAAGGATTTATCAGAGCTGGCACGACGAATGCTTTGTTATTGGCATAACAAGAACAAGAAAACACACCCAATAACAAAAACAACACGTAGCGACTCCGACACAATAAAAACAAGCAGGTGGGAGACGTAGCAAACTGATTCTTTTGGAGAGGAATTGCCCGACAGGTTTCCTGTCGACCGGACCGAGAACAATAAAACTGCCTTGAGGCAGCTCCAGAACCGGTTGAGCCCGCGAGGGTAGTGGCAACATCAGCGACCAAAATAATCCGTTTGTTCTTTATGTCCCGAATGGGACTGCTATGCGGACGATGTCCGACCGGGCTGCCAACAAAAACAACAAGCCCGTCAGCAGAAGAAGAACAAAGCAAGATCCCTTGAAGGGGGAGCCGCGAGGCTCCCCCTTTTATTTGCATTTCTGGCGGCCACCCTCCGGACGACCGGTGCGCTCGGTAGGTTGGCGTTCGGTAGGTTGGCGTTCGGTAGGTTGGCGTTGAGCGCAGCGAAGCCCAACGAGCGGAGGTCGAACCACCACGTCCGTGGAAATTGAACCACCACAAACGTGTTGGGCTTCGTCGCTGCGCTCCTCAGGCTGCGCGCCCCGCCCCAACCTACGCGCTTCGGCCCAACCACGCCCCCCAAGGCCGGTGGTACCCACGTGGCTCGCCCTATACGCGATGCACAATGGGACGCGGTAGGTTGGCGTTGAGCGCAGCGAAGCCCAACAGGGACGGGTATATGAACGTGTTGGGCTTCGTCGCTGCGCTCCTCAGGCTGCGCGCCCCGCCCCAACCTACGTGCTGCGCGCCCCGATCCAACCTACGCGCTTCGGCCCAACCACGCCCCAAGGCCGGTGGTACCCACGCGGCTCGCCCTATACGCGATGCACAATGGGGCGCCCGGTAGGTTGGTGTTGAGCGCAGCGAAGCCCAACGAGCGGAGGTCGAACCACCACGTCCGTGGAAATTGAACCACCACAAACGTGTTGGGCTTCGTCGCTGCACTCCTCGACCCAACCTACGTGCCCCGACCCAACCCACGCATCTCAACCCAACCTACGTGCCCCGACCCAATCCACGCATCTCAACCCAACCTACGCTCGCTTCTCGGCTACAGTGCGTAGTTCGCCAGCTCGCGCGCGATCAGCAGGCGCTGGATCTCGCTGGAGCCCTCGTAAATCTGCGTGATACGCGCATCGCGGTAGTAGCGCTCTACCGGATAATCCTCGAGATAGCCGTAGCCGCCGTGAATCTGCACCGCCTGCGAGCAGACTTTCTCGGCCATTTCCGAGGCGAACAGCTTGGCCTGGGAGGCTTCGGACAGGCAGGGCAGGCCGGCGCTCTTCAGCCGCGCGGCATGCAGGATCAGCAGGCGCGCGGCGTTCAGCTGGGTCTGCATGTCGGCGAGCATGTTGGCGATGCTCTGGTGCTCGGCGATCGGCTTGCCGAACTGCACCCGCTCGCGTGCATAGAGCAGGGCCGCTTCGAAGGCCGCACGGGCGATGCCCAGCGCCTGTGCGCCGATGCCGATACGGCCGCCTTCGAGATTGGACAGCGCAATCGCCAGGCCCTTGCCACGCTCGCCAAGCAGGTTCGCCTCCGGGATTCGGCAGTCGCTGAGCGAGACCGCGCAGGTGTCCGAGGCGCGGATGCCCATCTTGTGCTCGCTGCGTTCCACCGCGAACCCGGGCGTGTCGGTGGGCACCAGAAACGCGGAAAGACCCTTCTTGCCGAGGTCCGGATCGGTCACCGCGAAAACGATGGCCAGCTTCGCCCGCTTGGCATTGCTACAGAACTGCTTGCTGCCGTTGAGTACCCACTGACCGTCCACCAATTCGGCGCGTGTGCGCAGGTTGTGCGCTTCGGAGCCGGCCTGCGGTTCAGTGAGAGCGAAGCAGCCGATGGCACGACCGCTGGCCAGCTCCGCCAGCCACTCGTCCTTCTGCGCCTGCGAGCCGTAGTTCAGCACCGGGCCGCAGCCCACGGAATTGTGGATGCTCATCAGCGCACCGGTGGCGCCGTCGCCGGCGGAGATTTCCTCCACGGCCAGGGCGTAGGCGACGTAGTCGATATAGCTGCCACCCCATTCTTCCGGGACGACCATGCCGAGCAGGCCAAGCTCGCCCATCTGGGCGACCAGGGCGTCATCGATCCAACCGGCCTTTTCCCAGGCCTGTGCATGGGGGGCGATCTCGCGGCGGGCGAAGTCGCGCGCCATGTCGCGGATCATGCGTTGATCTTCGCTGAGTTCGAGGTCATGCATTGCGCGGTCTCTTCTTGTTGTTGTGCTGCAAAAGAGTTTCAGGCCGTGGCGCTGCGGCGTGTCTTGCCGGTGGTGGCCTTGAAGCCGTCGAAGAACGCCTGGACGCGCTCCGGCGTGACCTCTGCCAGCGTCGGCGGATTCCAGCGCGGTGACTTGTCCTTGTCGATGATCAACGCGCGCACGCCTTCCATGATGTCGCCCTTGGCGAACCATTGGCGGTCCAGGTGCAGTTCCAAAGCGAAGCAGTCGGCCAGCGGCAGTTCGCGGCCGCGACGCAGCATCTCCAGGGTGACGCACATGGCCAGCGGCGAGCGGCTGTCGAGCACTTTCAGCGTTTCCTCGGCCCAGTCGGCAAACTCCGGGCGCGTCTCGGCGGCCAGCGATGCGCGAATCGCCGCCACGTCGCTTTTGCCGAAATGCTCGTCGATGGCCTGATGCAACGTCTTCAGCTCGGAACCCGGCAGTTTGTTGCTGCCCAGGGTCGCCACCAGGGTGCGCAGCGCCTCCTGCGGATGGACGGACCAGCTCATGCGATCGAGGCAGCGATCCAGCTCGGCGATCTGGTCGTGGCTGACGCACCAGTCCGCCAGGCCGACATGCAGCGCATCGGCGGCGCGGATCTGCAAACCGGTGACGCCCATGTAGGTACCCAGCTCACCCGGCAGGCGCGAGAGGAAATAGCTGCCGCCGACGTCCGGGAAATAGCCTATGGCCACTTCCGGCATGCCCATGCGCACACGCTCGGTGACCACGCGCAGCGACGCGCCCTGGACCAGGCCCATGCCGCCGCCGAGGACGAAGCCATCCATCAGCGCCAGCAGCGGCTTCGGGTAGGCGTGGATGTACTGGTCGAGCGCATATTCCTCCTCGAAGAAGATTTCGTGTTCGCTGTCGCCGCGCTGGAAACTGTCGTACAGCGAACGGATATCGCCACCGGCGCAGAAGGCCTTCTCGCCATTGGCGCGCAGCACCACCGCATGAATCTGCGGATCGGCTGCCCAGGCGCTGAGCTGCTGTTGCAGCAGGCGGACCATTTCCAGGGTCACGGCGTTCAGTCCTGCCGGGCGATTGAGGGTGAGGTGGCCGACGTGGTTGCGTACGGCGGCCAGCACGGGGCGTTCGGTTGCAGTCATGGTCAGGTGTCCTTGCGGTACTGATTGATGATCGCCGAGAAGTCCAGGCCGCCATGGCCCTGGGCACTGAAACTCTGGTAGAGCTGCTGGGCGAGGGCGCCGAGGATCACCGGCTGGCGCACCTGCTTGGCGGCCTCGGTGGCCAGGCCCAGGTCCTTGAGCATCAGGTCGCTGCCGAAGCCGCCGCTGTAGCCGCGCGAGGCCGGTACGTTGTCCAGCACGCCGGGGAAGGGGTTGTAAGTGTCCGAACTCCAGCAGCGGCCGCTGGAAGTGTTGATCACGCCAGCCAGGGTCTTGGCATCCATGCCCAGCGCGACGCCCAGCGCCATCGCCTCGGCGACGCCGATCATGGAGATGCCCAAGAGCATATTGTTGGCGACCTTGGCCACCTGGCCGTTGCCGGCCGCACCGCAGTGCACGATGTTCTTGCCCATCGCCGCGAGGATCGGTTGTGCACGGTCGAAGTCCGAGTCGCTGCCACCGACCATGAAGGTCAGGGTGCCGGCCGCGGCGCCGCCGGTGCCGCCGGATACCGGTGCATCGAGCATCGGGTTGCCATGCTCGGCGGCGGCCTTGGCCACTTCGCGGGCGCTGTGCGGGTCGATGGTCGAACAGTCGATCAGCATCACGCCGGCGCGGCTAGTGGCGATCAGGCCGTTCTCGCCCAGGTACACGCTCTTCACATGGGCGGCGGCCGGAAGCATGGTGATGATCAGCTCGGCATTGCCCTGGGCGATAGCGGTCGGGGAGTCGACCGGCAGCGCGCCGGCGCCGACCAGGTTTTCCACGGCCGCGGCGTTGAGGTCGAAGACACTGAGCTGATGGCCTGCCTTGAGCAGGTTGTGGGCCATGGGTGCGCCCATGTTGCCCAGGCCGATGAATCCGATATGCATGGCGTGTTTCCTCTTGTTGTTATGGCCAGACGCGGCTCAGCGATTGGTGAACTCAGGCTTGCGCTTCTCGCTGAACGCGGCCATGCCTTCCTTCTGGTCGGCGGTCGCGAACACCGCATGGAACACGCGGCGCTCGAAGCGGATGCCTTCTGCCAGCGTGGTCTCGAAGGCGCGGTTGACGCTTTCCTTGATCATCATGGTGGCCGGCAGGGATTTCTCGGCGATCACCCGGGCGGCTGTGAGGGTTTCCTCCAGCAGGCTTTCGGCCGGGAATACGCGCGCGACGAGGCCGGCGCGCTCGGCTTCGGCGGCGTCCATCTGGCGACCGGTCAGGCACATGTCCATCGCCTTGGCCTTGCCCACTGCGCGGGTCAGGCGTTGGGTGCCGCCAATGCCCGGCAGCACGCCAAGGTTGACTTCCGGCTGGCCGAAACGCGCGTTGTCGGCGGCGAAGATCATGTCGCACAGCAGTGCCAGCTCGCAGCCGCCGCCCAGGGCGTAGCCGGCTACCGCGGCGATCAGCGGTTTGCGGCGCGTGGCGATGCGGTCGGCTTCGGCAAAGAGGTCATCGAGATAGACCTGCGGGTAGGAGAGCTCGGCCATTTCCTTGATGTCGGCGCCGGCGGCGAAGGCCTTGGCCGAGCCGGTGAGCACGATGCAGCCGATCTGCGGATCGGCCTCGAGCTGGCCCAGGGCCTGGTTCAGTTCGCTGATCAGCTGGGCGTTGAGCGCATTGAGCGCCTGCGGTCGGTTGAGGGTGATCAGCGCAACGCGTTCTTTGATTTCTACGAGCAGGGTTTCGAATGTCATTTCAGCATCCTGTAGGGCCGGCGCGTCCGCCGGCCCGGTGGGTGATGTCACTTCAGATTGATGGTGGTGTTGACCGGGCCGCCGACCTCGTTTTCATCGAACCAGCGCTCGGTGATGGTCTTGGTCTGGGTGTAGAACTGCACCACCTGCTTGCCGTACGGGCCGAGGTCGCCGAGCTTGGAAGCGCGTGAGCCGGTGAATGAGAACATCGGTACCGGCACCGGGATCGGTACGTTGATGCCGACCTGACCCACGTCGATCTCTTCCTGGAAGTGCCGTGCCGCGGCGCCGGAGCGGGTGAAGATGGCGGTGCCGTTGCCGTTCGGGTTGGCGTTGATCAGCGCGATGGCTTCGTCCATGGTCGCCGCCGTCATGACACAGAGGACCGGGCCGAAGATTTCTTCCTGATAGATGCTCATCTCGCGGGTAACGCCGGAGAAGATCGTCGGGCCGACGAAGTTGCCCTTTTCGTAGCCGTTGACGCTCGGGTTGCGGCCGTCCAGCTCCAGCTTGGCGCCTTCGCGCACGCCGCGTTCGATCAGGCCGCTGACGCGATCCAGCGCCGCGCAGGAAACCAGTGGACCGACATCGGTGCCGGCCTCGACGCCGGCGTTGACCTTGAGCGTCTGCGCCTTGGCGACCAGATCGGGAATCCAGGCCTGCGCTTCGCCCACCAGTACCACCACCGACAGCGCCATGCAGCGCTGGCCGGCCGCACCGAAGGCGGCACCGGCGAGGTTGTTGAGGGTCTGCTCCTTGTGCGCATCGGGCAGCACGATGGCGTGGTTCTTCGCACCCATCATGCACTGCACGCGCTTGCCGGCCTGGCTGGCGCGGTTGTAGACGTGGGTACCGACCCTGGTCGAGCCAACGAAGGACACCGCCTTGATATCCGGGTGGTCGCAGATCGCGTTCACCACGTCCGGCCCGCCGTGCACCACGTTGAGCACACCCGGCGGCACGCCGGCTTCCAGCGCCAGTTCGCACAGGCGCATGGTGACCATCGGGTCCTGCTCGGATGGCTTGAGGACGAAGGTATTGCCGGTGGCGATGGCCATGGGGAACATCCACAGCGGGATCATCGCCGGGAAGTTGAACGGGGTGATGCCGGCGCAGACGCCCAGCGGCTGCAGCAGGGTATAGGTATCGACGCCGGCGGCGACGTTGTTGGCCAGCTCGCCGAGCTGCAGGTTGCCGATGCCAGCGGCGTGCTCGACCACTTCCAGGCCGCGGAACACGTCGCCCTCGGCATCGGCCAGGGTCTTGCCCTGTTCGGCGGTGAGGATCGCCGCCAGCTCCTTCATGTTTTCGCGAATCAGCTGCTGGTACTTGAGGAAGATGCGCGCCCGCGCGCCGATTGGCGTCTTGCGCCAGGTCTTGAAGGCTTTCTGGCCGCTGGCGACGGCGCGGTCGATTTCCTCGGCGGTCGCAAACGGCACGCGCGCCAGGACTTCCTGGGTCGCCGGGTTGACGACATCGCGCCAGTCCTGGGTGGTCGATTCGATAAATTCACCGTCGATCAGCAATTTGACGGTAGGAATGGAGCTGGACGTTGTCATAAGGCTCTCCGCCTGAGAAGGCACTGTTGTTGTTATGGCTCGCGGACGGCTGCGACCAGTTGCACTGAATGTAGCAATGCAAAAAACCACATTACAATGCGATCGACTGCAGAGTCGTTCTGCATAAATGCACAGGGGCTGATGGAGGCTTCAACCATGGACTGGGACAATCTGCGCTATTTCCTCGAGGTCGCCCGAGCGGGGCGGCTGACGACCGCGGCGCGCCGGCTCGCGGTCGACCACACAACTGTGTCCCGTCGTTTGCAGGCGCTGGAAAAAAGCATGGGCCTGCAGCTTTTCCTGCGCGAGCCGGGTGGCTACAAGCTCACCGAAGCCGGGCGCAATCTGCTACCGCGAGTGGAAGCGATGGAAAGCGCCAGCGCAGCCATCGAACACTCGTTACCGAGCATGGGCGACGGCCTTTCCGGGCAGGTGCGCATCGGCGCCACCGAGGGCTACGGCACGGTGATGCTGGCCGGTCAGCTAGCCGGCCTGAGCCGGCGCTACCCGCACCTGAACATCGACCTGCTGGCCCTGCCGCGCGCGGTGCGCCTGTCGCGCCACGAGGCGGATATCGTCATCACCCTGGAGCGCCCGGAACGCGGGCCGTTCATCATCACCCGGCTCACCGACTACGTGCTGCGGTTGTATGCGTCGCCGGCGTATCTGGACGAACACTCACCGATCCGCAGCCGCGAGGATCTGGCTGCGCATCGCTTCGTCAGCTATGTCGACGATCTGCTGTTCAGCAAGGAGTTGCTGTTTCTCGACGGTATCGCCGATGTCCGCTCGGTCGGCCTGCGCAGCACCAGTCTGTTGGCGCAGCAGGAGGCGGTGGCGATGGGCGCGGGGATCGCGATCCTGCCGGCGTTTTCCGCCGATGCCGACCCACGGCT
The DNA here is from genome assembly GCA_030263805.2 of Pseudomonas sp. FeN3W. NCBI lineage: Bacteria > Pseudomonadati > Pseudomonadota > Gammaproteobacteria > Pseudomonadales > Pseudomonadaceae > Pseudomonas > Pseudomonas sp. FeN3W. Next base: position 691,095 of record CP136010.1, on the reverse strand, counting down.
GCGCTTGCTGCTGCCCGACGAGATCAGCTTCACCCGTACCTTCTGGATGCTGATGCCGATCGAATTCAAGGATCTGGCGCGCATGCGCACGACCTGGGATTACCTGAAGGAAATGGCGCAGCAGAATCAGGACCGTTTGCTGGGTCAGTAGTCGCTTGTTGAGCTGTTCAGAGGATCAAAACGGCGCCGCAAGAGCGCCGAGAGTTTTATGCTTCAACTGTTTTTGGCGACTGTGCGCAGGCGGCACATCATCGAAGCGCCGCCCGGTCGATCAGACGCGCGGCGTGGTGCGGCTTTCGTTGCCCATGGGGGTGGAGTCCGGCATCTGTACGCTGGTATCGGTGAAGTCCGAACTGTGCACTTCGGAATCCATCGGCATGTGGCTGTAGCGCTGGCTCGGCAACGCTGGCTTGCTTTCCATCTCGGCGAGCATGCGCTTGGCCTCGCAACGACCGCTGATACCACGGGCCAGCGCCATGCCGCCCATGGCCAGCTCGGCGATCCCGATCAACCCGCCACGGCGCAGACCCTTGCCCATCATCACCAGGCCGCCGGCCAGCGACGCGGCGCGCTCCCAGCCGTGGACGTTCTGTGGGGCGGTTTTGTCGAACATTTGCTTGATCATGTCGCGGATCCTCTATGAACGGGTGGTTTATAGATGACTGCGGGGTGCGGGTAGCGTTCCGGCTGTTCATCGCTGCCAGAGGATGAGCGGCAGCTCCAGCGGCACGGCCAGCCCCAGCTCGGGGCTGGGGACGACGCGTGCGGTGTAGTCGGCTGCAGCGCGTTGGGTGCTCAGCTCGATTCGGAAGGTGGCGTAGGCGCCATCGTGGTGCTGGAGTTTCAATGTGTGGATGGATGCCGGTTCGTCCCCCTGCGATTCGGCGAACAGCTGCACGGCTATCTGATCCGGTTCGATTCGGCCGAGGTGCAGGCGAGCCTCGATGTGCTGCGCATCGCCCTCGCGCCGCCACTCAAGCTGTTCGAAGGCCAGTTCGTGCCAGTAACTGCGCAGGCTGGTGATTCGGCGCGACATCTCGCTGGCCAGCGCAGAACCATCCGCACAGCGCTGCCGGTAGCGGCCGGACAGCGGCAGGTAATAGCGCTCGGTGTATTCACGCACCGTCCGGTCGGCGGAAAAGCGTTCCACCAGAGCACTCATGCTGCGGCGCATGCGTTTCACCCAGGCGGTGGGGATGTCCTGCTGGTCGCGCTGGTAGAAGCAGGGCACGACTTGCTCTTCGAGTAGCCGATACAGCTGTTCGGCGTCCGCGGCATCGTGTTCGGGTTCGTGCTCCAGGCCGTCGCCGACCGCCCAGCCGAGGTCGGCGGCATAGGCTTCGGCCCACCAGCCGTCGAGCTGTGAAAGATTCAGCCCGCCGTTCGCCAGGACCTTCATGCCGCTGGTGCCACTGGCTTCCCACGGGCGGCGGGGAGTATTCAGCCAGACATCCACGCCCTGCACCATGTGCCGGGCAATACGCATGTCGTAGTCCTCGAGAAATACCACGTGGCCGGCAATATCGGGGCGCGCGGCGAACTGCTGCCATTCGCTGAGCAGCGCCTGGCCGGCGCGATCGGCGGGGTGCGCCTTGCCGGCAACCAGCAGCTGCACCGGGTAATCGCGATGGGTGAGGAGGCGCGCCAGCCGCTCCGGGTCCTGCAGCAGCAGGTTGGGGCGCTTGTAGGCGGCGAAGCGCCGGGCAAAACCCAGCGTCAGCCGTTGCGGATGCAGGCGCGAGCCGGCGAACTCGATCTCCGCAGGCGAGGCGCCGTGCACCGCGAGGCTGCGGGCCAGGTGGCTGCGTACAAAGCTGAGCAGTTCGCCACGGGCATGCTGGCGGATCTGCCACAGCCAGCGGTCATCGACCTGGGCCAGCAGGTCGTCCACGGAAGCCTGGTCGGTGCCGCGCCAGGGGATCTCATCGCCATGCAGCTCATACCAGTGCGCTTCGGCGTCCGGCGATACCCAGGTCGGCTGGTGGATGCCATTGGTGACATGACCGACCGGCACCGACTCGAGCGGCCATCGCGGATAAAGCTCGCGGAAGATGTAGCGGCTGGTGCGGCCATGCAGCTGGCTGACGGCGTTGACCGCCCCGGCCCCGCGCGTTGCCAGGTAGGCCATGTTGAATGGCTCGTGTGGGTCGTGCACATGCTTGCGTCCCATGGCCAGCAGCGCCTGCAGCGGGATGCCCAGTTCGTACTCGGCATAGCGCTCCAGGTATTTGCTCAGCAGCTCCGGCGGAAAGCGGTCGAAGCCGGCTTCGACGGGCGTATGGGTCGTGAACAGATTGCCCGCGCGGGTTGCGTGGAGCGCCACTTCGAAGGACACGCGCTCCCTGGCCATGTAACTGCGGGCGCGTTCCAGGACGGCGAAGGCGGCGTGGCCGTCGTTCAGGTGAAGCACATCGGCCTGCAGCCCGGCGGCTTCGAGCAGCCGCCAGCCGCCGATGCCCAGCACGAGCTCTTGGCGCAGACGCATTTCGTTGTCTCCGCCGTAGAGTTCGCTGGTGATCAGTCGCGCGATGGGCGGGTTGGCAGGGTCGTTGGTGTCCAGCAGTAGCAGGCGGTGGCGGCCGACCCTGGCCTGCCAGCCGCGCAGCCAGATCTGCACGCCGGGCAGCTGGATCGCGAAACGCAATGTTGTTCCGCTGGCGTCGAGCAGCGGCTCGATGGGCATCTGCCGGGTGTCATTGACCGGGTAGAGCGCCTGCTGGCGACCATCCGGGCCGATGCTCTGGCGAAAATAGCCGTGCTGCCAGAGCATGCCTACTGCGGTTATCGGCACGCCGAGGTCGTTGGCGGCCTTGAGCTGGTCGCCGGCGACATTGCCGAGCCCGCCGGAGTAGATCGGCAGCGCCTCGCTGAGCATGTACTCCATGGAGAAATAGGCGACTCGCGCGAGTTGTTCGCTGTAACTCTGGTCACCGTGACTTTGACTGGCGAACCAGGTCGCCCGCTCCAGGCGTGCCTGCTGAGCTTGGACGATGCCCTCCACCAGACGATGGCATTCAGCGCGCTGCAGCAGTGCTTCCAACTTCTGCAGCGGCACCGTGCTGAGCACCAGGCTGGGATTGCGCGTGAGCTGCCACAGGTCGTTATCGATCAGCTGCCACAGGTCATCGTTCTGGCTGGTCCAGCGGATGGACTGGTCAAAGGCGAGCTGGCGCAGGGTTTCCGGGGTGATGGCGGGGCGTTCGGATGCAGGCGTCATGCAGGCTCTCTCGTCTGAACTGGGCGCGCGGTATTTTCCAGCATAGGCCTATCGCCGCGGCTGATGGCCAGCGGCTCAGCGTCGCGGGCCGGCCGCAGGTTGCGGTACCTCGCCCGGGGTGACGGGCTCCTTGTCGATGGTTTCCTCGACCTGCTGCTCGTCGTCGCGATCGGCTTCAAGGCCATGCTGCTCTTCAGTGTGCTTGGGGTCGTACTGCAACTCGATGAACACCGGGAAATGGTCGGAGCCAATATCAGGCAGCCGCAGCAGGCGGATGAAGCGGAAATGCGCGCTGTGGAAGAAGTGATCAAGCGGCCAGCGCAGAAACCAGTGATGGGCATGGAAGGTGTTGTACATGCCGCGGCCGACCCGTGAATCGAGCAGTCCGCTGATCTTGCGGAACAGGCGCGTGGTGGGCGACCAGGCGACATCGTTGAGGTCGCCGCTGACGATGATCGGGTCATCGCTGTCCTGGATGCTCCTGGCGACCACCAGCAGCTCCGCGTCGCGCTCGGTGGATTCCTCGTTCTCGGTCGGGCTGGGCGGTGCCGGATGCAGAAAGTGCATGCGCACCGCGAGCTCGTCGCTGACACGCACCCGGGCATGCATGGAGGGCACGTCGTCCTCCACCAGAAAGCACAGCTCCGGCTCTTCCAGCGGCAGACGTGAAAACACATGCATGCCGTAGAGGTTGTCCAGTGGGCAGCGGATGCTGTGCGGGTATTGCTCGGCGAGTTGCTCGAGCTGCGTTTCCCACCATTGGTCCGATTCGAGGGTCACCAGCACGTCGGGGCTGTACTCGCGAACCAGCGCCAGCAGCCGATCGGACTGCCGATTCGGCCCCAGCACATTGGATGACATCACCCGGATGCGCGGCCCTGCAGCATCTGTCTCCGCCCTGCGCACCTCGTTGCGCCAGGGGCGTGTGTAGGGCACGACCCATGCGAGCTGGTAGATCAGACACGCGCCGGCCAGGGCGGAGATCAGGTAATGCCAGGGCTGGCTGTAGTCGAGCAGCATGCCTTGAGCGACGAGCAGGGCGACCAGCAGCGCGCCGAGCTGCAGGCGCGGAAACTCCCATACGCGCACCCACCAGGCGCGATGCCTCCACAGCGGCAGGAGTGTGACGAGCACAAAGAGTCCCGTAGTGAGCAGCAGTATCCCTTCGATCATGACGTTTCCCGTTATGGCCGATCAGTTCGGCAATCAGGTGTGCACTCCAGATTGGTTCCAGGACCGGGGTATTCGACAGGCAATCAGGCGAAGCGTCGCAAACGAATTTGGATTACGTCCAGTTTTTGCCGGTGCGTGCGCCGAAATCGGCGCCGGGAAGGGCACCGATGCGGGCGTTTGGGGATCACTTTTCGGCCGAAAGCATGCCGCTGGTCAGTGCCGGCAGGTTTTCCGGTCGGCACAGCGTGTTCTGGCCTTGCAGGTAGGGTTGCAGGAGGGGCGCCATGCCCTTGAGTGTCTGCACGGGCAGCGCCGAGGTAAAACGGAAGCTGTCGGCGGCGCGCCCAGGCACATAGGCTGTCAGCGTGCCGAAGTGGTTGGGCCCGAGATAGAAGACGAAGGTGGCTGTGCGGTTCAGCGCCAGCGAGCTGATCAGCCGGCCGCCAGCGCCGACGCTCTGGATGCGGTTGTCACCGGTGCCGGTCTTGCCGCCCATTCGCAAAGCGCTGCCGTCCTGCTGCACGAAACTGCCTTGCAAACGCCGCGCAGTACCGCCTTCGACCACATTGGCTAGCGCATCCTGCAGCGCCCTGGAGACCTCGACCGGCATCACCCGCTTGCCGGTCCCGGCGACCAGGTCCATGCGGGTTTCATAGGGCGTGCCCTGGGCGAAGTGCAGGTTGTCGATGCGCACGCTGGGCAGGCGGACACCATCGTTGAGGATGATGCCCATCAGATCGGCCAGCGCAGCCGGCCGATCACCCGAGCTGCCCAGCGCGGTCGCCAGTGACGGCACAAGGTTGTCGAACGGATAGCCCAGCCGCTGCCAGCGGCGATGAATGTCGGTGAAGGCCTCGACCTCCAGCATGATGCGAATCCGGCTGTCGCGCGCGCTCTTGTGCCGGCTGCGAAACAGCCAGCCGTAGACTTCCTGGCGCTGCGCGCGGCTGTCGGCAACCACTTCGGAGAGCGTCGCCTGCGGGTGGGCGATCAGGTAGCCCAGCAGCCAGAGGTCCAGCGGGTGCGTGCGGGCGATGTAGGCCTGATCGGGCAGGCTGTAGGCGCCCGGGCCATAGCGGGTGTAGAGCGCATCCAGCTTCTTGTCGTTGAGATCGGAGTCCGGCAGATGCTGCTTGAGAAAACTGTCGAACATTGGCCGCTCGGCATCCGGCATCAGGTAGCGGTGCACGGCCGCCAGGCGCACGGGTGTCGGCCGCATGCCCTGCAGGAAGGTCTCGATGCGCTGCTCGGCGCTCTTGTTGCGGTACTTCTTCCAGAAACGTTGCAGGAACACCGAGCCCTCGCGATCGGCGAAGCGGGTCAGGTATTCCTGGCGGCGCGGGTCCTTGTCGTCACCCAGCAGTTTGGCACTGTTGATGGTTTCGTAGGTGCTGTAACTCACCAGATCACGCATCAGCCGTACGAAGGGCAGATTGATCGATTCGCGCAGCGATTCGCGTACGGTGGGGATGCGCCCGTCGTCTTCACGGCGGAAGTTGCCGAAGCGGTGCATGCCGGCGCCAGTGAAGAAGCGTTCGGCGGGGCTGGCCGAGTAGCGCCGATCCAGCGCGGCGTCGAGCATGCGCTCCAGGCTGCGGTCGCTGTGTGTGGCCAGGTAATCGATGGCCCAGCGGCTTAGATTGGCCTTGGTGTCGATCTTGCGTAGCTCGCTTGGGGTGAGATCCGAGTAGCGCTGGTGCAGCTCGGCGATAACCTCAAGATAGGTGGTCAGCACGCGCAGCTTGGCGGTTGAACCCAGCTCCAGCTTGCTGCCCTCGTTGATGTCGAACGGCTGGTTGGTGTTGTCGGTCTGCACCCGCACCTGGAAGCCTTCCTCGCCGCGCTCGAACAGCGTGAAGCTGTAACGCACGGCGGCGGTCTTCTCCGGGGACAGCATGCGATCACCAAACAGCCCGACCGATTCGGCGAAAGCGGGATCGGCCAGGCGCACCAGGTACTCGCTGATCTGTGCCTGCAGATCACCCTGCAGCGGCGTGCTGGCGGTGAGGTCCAGGCGATCCAGGTCATACAGGGGCAAGCCGAGCAGTCCTGCCAGGCGCATGCGCGCGACGGTGATGCCCTTGGTGGCGTCCACCTGCCGGATCGCCGAATCGCGACTCGGGCTTTGCCCGAGGACGCGCTGGCCCAGCGCTGCGTCGCGCAGGCCGGCATTGATGATGCCGCCGTTGGCCAGCAGGCGGATGTGACTGTCGGTCAGCGTTGCCATTTCCTCGCGCCCGGCACCCAGGTAGTACGACGGACGCCGCTGTGCGATCAGCAGCGACAGCACCTGACGCAGCGCCAGACCGCGCGCCTGCGCATCGACTTCGTCGGCGCTGCGTGGGTCGAGCAGGCGATTGACCTCACGGAAGTCGGCGCCGAACCACAGTCGCAAGCCATCGGCGATGCCATGCACTTCACCGTGTCCGGGCGCCGCCGAGAGCGGCACGCTGTTGAGGTAGTCGCGCACGATGCGCTGACGGGTGGCCAGGGTTTGCGGGCCCTCGCGATAGGTACGCACGCTGGCGGAGATCATCTGCCGGATCTTTTCCTGCGGATCGCCGGTGCGGCCTTCGGGCGAATGCCGGTACTTCTCGACCTGGGTGGCCAGGGTGCTGCCGCCGGCGGCCTGGCCGCCGAGACCCAGGCGCTTCTCCAGTTGACTGATCGCCGCCTTGGTGAAGCGCGGCCAGTCCACCGCCGGGTTGGCGTGGGGACGGCTGGTGTCCAGCAGGCCGCGGTCCTCGATGAACAGCAGGCTCATGACCACCAGCGGCGGGATGTCCTCGAAGCGCTCGTAATACTGGCGTGGATAGCTGTTGGTGTAGAGCGGCACGCCGCGGCAGTCGTTGATGGTCAGCCCGGCCTGGGAATCCTCGGGGTAGGGCGGAAAGAAGCCGCGGTTGGTGTAATCCAGCAATGCCCGCGAGAAGCGCGCCTGCTCTTCGATCCTGAAGTTGCGCTGCGACAGTTGCTCGATGAAGCGCGGTAGATCGACGTAGCCCAGGCGGCGATCGAACGGACCGTTCTCGGGGAACTGAATGCGCGGGCTCGGCCCGGGTTTGACCACGTAATCCAGATCGGCCGCATAGCGGCTTAACCAGTGCGATTGCCAACGGGCGCTGTCCAGCTCCTGCCAGCCGAGATAGCCGCCGCCAGCCAGCAGCGAAACGCCGACGAGCAGCGCCAGTCGGCGTGCCGCCTTGCGGCGGCCTTTGCCTGATGTGCGGGATGATTTGGGGGAAGGGGCGCGCTTGTTACGCCCATCCTGGGATGACTTGTCGGACCGCCATACTGCGCCCATGTGTGCCTGGCTTCCTAGCAGTGCTCTTCGGCAAGCATAGTTCGCCCGATCGGCTTAAGCGATGGCGGTTTGACGAACGGAGCGGCTCAAGCGCGAGCCTTGAAGCCAGGGTATCGGGTGCCTGGAGAACTTGCCCGCCGTAGCTGTGGATCGCTACTGTGGGTACGACGGCGTTTGGGGCTTGGGAATAGCAATGAAGGGCAATAAGGACTGGATACGGCGCCCTGATGAACCAGGTCCCCTTGAACGGCTTGAGGCCTACTTCAGTGGCTACGGTTTCGCGCCCCATAGGCATGACACTTATGCGATTGGTTGTACGCTCGCCGGCGTGCACCGTTTCAACTACCGTAAGAGCGCCCGCTACAGTCTGCCCGGGAATACCTTCGTGGTGCATCCCGACGAGTTGCACGACGGTGAGGCGGGGAGCGAGGTGGGCTTCCGGTACCGGATAATCTATGTCCAGCCAGCGATGCTGCAGGGGCCGCTCGGTGGGCAGCCACTGCCTTTCATCAGTGACGGGATATCCCGTGATCCCCGCTTACGGCGTGTCGTCTGGGCGCTATTGTCTTGCCTGGACAACCCGATAGAAGAATTGGAGCAGCAGGATGCGCTGTTTGACCTGGCTCAGGTCATGTCCGTCGTAGCCGGGGTAAGAGTCAGTCGCCGACGAGCCGACTTTCGTGCCGCCGAACTGGCTCGGGAATATATGCACCATCATCTGGATCAAGCTCTCGGCCTTGACGAACTCGAGCGAGTTTCCGGCCGGGATCGCTGGAACCTGTCGCGGGATTTTCGTGCCCTGTATGGCACCAGCCCGTACCGCTACCTGACGTTACGTCGGCTCGATCATGTTCGGCGGCTGCTTGCGAACGGGATCTCAGTGGCTGACGCCGCACTCGTTTCGGGATTTAGCGACCAGAGCCACATGAGTCGCCACTTCAAACAAGCCTATGGCCTTACCCCAGCGCACTGGGCGCGGCTGATGCGGCTGAGCTGAAGTCAGCGCGCAGTTGCACGATCGTACAAGAATCCTTTGGCGGCATTCTTCACTCTTCGCCTGGTATCTCATCGCGCAGCTCGGAGTGAAGAAAGTGCCAGAAACAGTAGAGAGCGCGGACCGGACGGCGTCCCCGCTGGTAACCAGCAGCGCTTTGCAGCAGGCCCTCCCGGCAGCATTGTCGGTCATGCCGGTTGCCCTGCTGTTCGGCGTGCTGGCCGCTAGGTCGGGCTGGTCGGTACTGGATGTTCTGCTGATCGGCTTGCTAGGTTTCACGGGCAGCGGGCAGTTCGCAGCATTGCCGCTTTCCGAGAGTGGCACGGGGTTCTTCACGCTGCTGCTTGTAACTGCATCGATCAATTGTCGTTACCTGCCGATGGCGATCTCGACTATAGGACGGATGCCTCGATCTGCATTCGCGCGAGCCTGCAGCGCACACATGCTCGGCGACGAAGCCTATGCCTGTGAACGGGAAGACGAGTCGATCAACCGGATGCTGCAGATACGCAGCGCAATATTTCTTACCTGGGTAGTGGCAGGAGCCTTTGGCGCGGTGATCGGTGATGCCCTGCCTGAAAATTGGCTCAGCGACGATCTCAACCTCGGCTTTCCGGCGAGCGCCGTTTTGTTCTATCTCGCGTTGTCGCAGCTGAAGGCACGGCGAGCGCACTTCCGGGGCGGCCAGCTTGCCGGGACAGCTTTGATCGTGCTTTGCACCGCAGCGTCGCTCGCACTGATCCTGTTGTTTGGCCCTGTGTACTTCTGGATCCCCGGCGTATTGCTCGTAGCCTTGCTATTGAACGGAGTCCGAGCATGAACGAGCCGGCCCTGATTGCCACCGCCGCGCTACTGATCGCCAGCGTACTGGTCAGGGTCGTGCCAGTATTCGTCAGCATGCCGCTCGGTGCGGGCGGTATACGCGTCGTCGGGCAGATTCTGCCAACCGCGGTGTTCATCAATCTCGCAGTCTACGTCGCATACACTGAAATCAGTGCTGCACCGGCGGCGGCTGCGACGTCACTGTTGGCCGTCGCGCTGCTCGCCATCAACGGCCGAGTCGGGCTCGTCGGCAGCATGCTGTTCGGTACAGCGCTCTACTTCACAGCGGCAGGCTTGATCGGCTGATTGCCTCAGAACCAGCGATCGTTACGCTTACGGCCGCGGGTCAGCATTGGCAGGATCAGCCCTACCAGCAGGCCGGCACCGGCGATGCTGCCGCCATAGACCATGTATTGCATGAGTACCTGTTTGTTCTCGTCGCCCAGCCGCGCCTGGGTGGTGCGCAGTTCCGACTGTGCTTCGGTCAGCTCGGCTTCGAGGGCGATGCGGCGGGCGTCCAGTTCGTCGATCAGGGCTTTGCGCGAGTCCAGGGTTTCCTGCATGCCTTGCACACGCAGCTGCCAGCTTTCGTCGATGGTCTTGAGTTCCTCGCTCAATTCGGCGACTTGCTGTTCAAGCTGCGGCAGACGCTCGGCCTGGCCGGGAACGTCCTGCAGCTCCTTACTGGGTATCCAGACGTTGCTGCCGGATTCCGAGCGAACCTGGCTGTAATCGCCCTGGGTGCTGATCAGCTCGACCTTTTGCCCCGAAGTCAGCGTGCCGACGATGCGATAGCCATCGGTTGGGCCGCTGCGCACATAGGTGTTCAGGCTGTCGCTGACCCAGCGCGTGCTATCGGAAGATTCCTGGGCGTTCACGGGGCCGGCGATGAGCAGGGCGCCGAACAGGCTGGCGCCGATGACTTGGCGCGGCTGGGTAAAACTGAACCGGGAGAGCAGGGCGGAAAGATGAAGAGATATGGACATGAAAAGTTCGCGTTATTGGAAGAGTAGGACCCAAGCATGAGGGCGGTGAGGTCGGCTTGTCTGGCGCGCGAGACGCAGGCTCGGGCGCAGCGAGAAGCACGCTGAACGTGGCTGGAATCGGTGGCAGCCACAGGCCGGAGCCCGACGTGCAAACGGCACGAAAACGCAGGCGCTCCGTAGGGCGCATCAGCTGAGTGACAGTCCCTTCTGGCAAAAGTTCAGGCGGTTTTTTCAGGTTGATGACTGTGTGATGAAGGGGAGGGCTTTGTGACCGAAGTCGTTGCCTGCCGCAGGTCGTCCAAAACGGAAGGACCGCTTGTATCAAGTCGATTCAATGCCAAGTGGCGTTTGCCCCGCGTAGAATGGCCGTCCAGGCAGTGCAGGGTGCAGGCGGAATCGATGCGTCTGGGGTGCCACAATCACTCATGCCACGCCCCTTGATTTCGTGCAACCGCCTGGACACCTGCGGATGCAAAGCCCGGTGGTTTCTGCTTTTATGAGGTACAGCTCGCCGCGGGATGACCGCCCGCCCATTCATTACGATGCAAAATGGAAATAGCTCTGGAAAATCTGACCCGAGAGGAGCTGGTGGCTGAGGTGGCACGCCTGCGCACGGTTCTGGATCTGGCCGAAATCGATCCAGATACGGCCATATCTCAAATTCAACCCGCCCGCGAACAGCATCGTCAGCGTCCGACACCTGCACAGTCGGGCGCCTCCAAAGAACTCCCTGAGACGCTGCAGGCCAGCCTTCTGGCATTGGCTGGCAGCGAGGCACGTCAGCGCGCGATATTCGAGAGCGTGGTCGATTTCGCCATCATCCTGACCGATACCGCAGGCATCATCACCGACTGGAATGCCGGCGCCGAGAAGGTGATGGGCTGGACCGCAGAGGAAATGCGCGGGCAGAGCGCGGAGCGCTTCTTCACGCCCGCCGATCGGGCCTGTGACTGGTTCAGCGAAGAAATGCAGACTGCGCTGCGCGAGGGTCGCGCCCTGGACGAGCGCTGGCACCTACGCAAGGACGGCCAGCAGTTCTGGGCAGCGGGCGAACTCTCGCCGATCCATGACGAAGAAGGCACGCACCTTGGCTTCATGAAGATCCTGCGTGACCGCACCAGCGAGCACCTTGCGGGCCTAGCCATGGAAGACACCCAGGTGCGTTATCGGCTGGCTGCGAAGGCGACCAACGATGCCGTATGGGACTGGGATCTGCTTAATAATCACGTGCTGTGGAACGATGCGCTGGAACAGGCATACGGCCATCCGCTGGCCACCGTAGAAAGCACTGGTGAATGGTGGCTGGCGCATATCCATCCGGATGATCGCGCACGTATTCACCGGTCTATCCATGCGGTCATCGATGGCAGCGAAGTGACCTGGACCGACGAGTACCGCTTTCGCCGTCTGGATGGCTCCTATGCGGATATCCTCGACCGTGGCCATGTGATTCGTAACGTCCAAGGCCAGGCCGTGCGGATGATCGGCGCGATGCTCGACCTCACCCGCATTCGCGCTGCCGAGGCGGCATTGCGCCAGAGCGAGGAGCGCTTCAGCACCATCCTGGAGACCATCGAGGCGGCCTTCGCGATCGTTCAGGTCAAATTCGATGCCGACGACAATCCCGTGGACTACTGCTTCCTCGAGGCCAACCCGGCATTCGAGCGTCAGGCCGGGGTGGACCTGCGCGGCAAATGGGTCACCGAGTTCGCGCCGGACCTGGAGCAGTTCTGGTTCGAGGCCTATGGTCACGTCGCCAAGACCGGCGAACCTGCCAGCTTCGAGAACTACGCCGAGGCGTTCGAGCGTTGGTTCGAAGTTCGCGCCGTCCGCGTCGGCGATCCGTCTGAGCGGCGAATTGCCATTCTCTTCAACGACGTCACCGAGCGCAGAAATGCCGAAGAACGCCTGCGCGTCAGCGAAGCCCTCGCACGGGAGAGTGTGCAGCGCGTCCAGCTGGCCCTCGAGGCAGGCGCGATCATCGGTACCTGGAACTGGCATCTGCCGGCCGACCGTTTCACAGTGGATGAAGGCTTCGCGAACGCCTTCGGCCTCGACCCCACTCTCGATCGTGATGGGCTCAGCCTCGAGCAGATCATCGCAACCGTGCATCCCGAGGACAGGGACGGGCTGACCGCCGCAATCGAAGAAGTCATTGCTCGCGGCGGTGCCTATGCGCACCAATACCGCGTGCGAAGGACCGATGGCAGGTTCTACTGGATAGAGGCCAACGGGCGCGTCGATCATGCGGAGGACGGCACGCCCTTGAGCTTTCCCGGCGTGCTGATCGACGTCGAAGATCGACGCTCCATCGAGGCGGAGCGGGATCGCGCCACCGCTGCACTGCGCGCACTCAACGACACGCTGGAGCAGCGTGTGGCCGAGCGGACGGCGGAGCTGATCCAGGCCGAGGAGAAATTGCGTCAGTCGCAGAAGATGGAAGCGGTCGGCCAGCTGACCGGCGGCCTCGCTCATGACTTCAACAACCTGCTGGCCGGCATCAGTGGCGCGCTGGAATTGATGAACTTGAGGGTTTCTCAGCGACGGCTGGACGATATCGACAAGTACATGTCGGCCGCGCAGGGCGCCGCCAGGCGTGCCGCGGCGCTGACCCATCGGCTGCTCGCCTTCTCCCGTCGTCAAACCCTCGACCCACGGCCGGTCGACGTCAACATGCTGATGGAGGGTATGACCGAGCTGATCCAGCGTACGGTGGGGCCGAGCATCCTGCTCGAAACCATCAGCGCACCCGACCTCTGGCCGGCGTCGGTGGATGCCAGCCAGCTGGAAAACGCGATTCTCAATCTCTGCATCAACTCGCGCGATGCGATGCCCGACGGCGGGCGGATCACCATCGAGACAGCCAACCGCAGGCTTGGCCCGGAGATGGCCCAGGCCTACGACCTGCCCGTCGGCGAGTATCTGTCGCTGTCGGTGACCGACACCGGGACCGGCATGACACCCAGCGTGATCGCCAAGGCGTTCGATCCGTTCTTCACCACCAAACCGATCGGCGAGGGCACCGGGCTGGGGCTTTCGATGATCTACGGATTCGCCAAGCAATCCGGCGGACAGGTGCGCATCGATTCCGAGGTCGGTCGCGGAACCTCGATGTGCATCTATCTTCCGCGTTACCACGGCAATGCAAGGATCAGCAGCAGTGGGCGAACCAGCCCGGCGACTACACTCGCGGGCGTCTGCGGCACCATTCTGATCGTCGACGACGAGCCGACCGTACGCCTGCTGCTGATGGATGTGCTGGGCGATCTCGGCTACACGCTGATCGAAGCGTCGGACAGCGTGGCGGGGTTGAAACTGCTGCAGTCGGACGTGAGCATCGACCTGCTGATCACCGATGTCGGGTTGCCCGGTGGAATGAACGGCCGGCAGATGGCCGATGCCGGCCGCCAGGTGCGCCCTGGTCTGAAAACGCTGTTCATCACCGGTTATGCCGAGAGCGCCGCCCTGGGCAACAGTTCGCTTGGGCCTGGTATGCAGGTGCTGACCAAGCCATTCGCGATAGACGTGCTCGCTGCCCGGGTGCTCGAGATGATGAAAGGCTAGGTCAGGCTTTCAAGTTCTACAGCGCATCGGTGGCAAACTGGCTGACGGCGAGTCTACGCGGACGGCTGGTCGAGGCTTGGGTCTACGTGCTTCGTTAGTACGGCACTCTAGAGGCGACTACGCTTCACGGGCGGTCGAGCCGCGGCCCAAGTCCGGTGGCCTGGGCGTGGCGCTTTCACTGACGGAGGAGACGCAAGGTGAATTCATTAACCGGTGGCTGCCTGTGCGGCAACGTGCGCATCGTGACGGCGGGGCAGCCCTATCGGGTCGGGGTCTGCCATTGCCTGGACTGTCGCAAACATCATGGTGCGCTGTTCTACGCGGCTGCGGTGTTCCCGCAAGATGCGGTGACCGTCGAGGGCGAGACGGCCGAATATGCCGGACGGTACTTCTGCCCGCGCTGTGGCTCGTCGGTTTTTTCTCGCTTCGCCGATGAAATCGAGGTGCACCTCGGCGCGCTGGATGCGCCCGACCAGCTGACGCCGACCTACGAATGCTGGACCGTGCGCCGCGAAGGCTGGCTGCCGCCGTTTCCCCTCAGTCGGCGCTACCAGCACGATCGCGACGACGCCAGCCGCTTCGAATGAGCGTCATTGCCCGCTGGCGATCAACTGCTGCTCTGTCTGCACGAGTCTTCCACGGTGACCGCCTGCCGGCCTGGCGGTCGATGTCGGGGCGGCCGAGGCAGGGCAGGATCAGCGCGTCGCCGCCGACGGTCAGGTGGCTGCGGTTGGGCTTGGTGCTGATCTGCACGGTCAGTGGACGTGCCCCTATCAAACCGGGCACCGCGGCCCCGTTAAATTGATGTTGTGCTCAGTCGCCTGAACTCCCGAGGCGAGCGGCAGTGCCTGTCTGAAGCGTTTCTCGACGGCTTCGAGCATGACGTCACGGACATCATTGCCGCTGTAACCAGCGAACCCGGCCGCAGCTTCCGCCTGGTGGCCTCCTGGCAGTACTGAGCGCATCGATAGCGAACCTTTGCTGGCAGGCTACCTGAATGAGCCTTCGCATCAAGGCTCATTCAGGGTGGCGCTCGTTAGATGCATGTTTCCCCTGTTATTGTCGCCGCTCGTTGCCGAGCGGCTTTTTGCTCTCCTAGGGCGTGACGATGTTGAACCAGAAGTCGAACGTGTCGAGCAGGCCCATGAACTCGGCGAAGGCCTGCGGACGTCCGTCGAACTTCAGCTCGCCGGAAGCGACCTTCTGCTCCAGAGTGGCCTTGCCCAGCTGGATGTCTTCAAGGGTGGTCTTGTTCATCGTCAGGCCGACATCGGCGTCGTTGGCCAGCTTCGGCTCGTAGGTCAGCACTCCGTTCTCAACGGTCAGCGCATAGTCCTTGCCAAGATCGGTGAAACGGTAATTGAGCACCAGTTTCTTGCCCGCTGCGCGCTCGCCGTTGAGGCGAACGGCCAGATAGTCGAAGAGCATTTCGGGAGTCATGGCGCGAATGACGTCCGGACTGGCGCTGATAATGCCGCCGCCGGTAGGTAAGCCGTTGCGTAGCTCGTATGCGCCTTGCAGATATACGGAGCGCCACGGGCCGGATTCGGCCTGATAGCCCAACTGCTCGAGCGAGTCGGCCAGCAGGTTCTTGGCTGCTGTGTTGTCCGGATCGGCAAACACCACCTGCTTGGCGGCCTCGGCCACCCAGCGATACTCACCTTTGGCAAAATCGGCGCGGGCCCTCTCCAGCACGGACGCGGCACCGCCCATGTACTCGACATACTTCTTCGCCGCCGGCTGCGGCGGCAGCTTATCCAGGTTGACCGGGTTGCCGTCGTACCAGCCCATGTAACGCTGATAGACCGCCTTGGCATTGTGCTTCAGGGTGCCGTAGTAACCGCGGGTCGGCCAGAAAGACTCCAGCTCCGGCGGCAGCGTCATGGCTTCGGCGATCTCCTCACCATTCATACCCAGGTTCATCATGCGCACCGTCTGGTCATGGATGTACTTATAGATAGCCTGCTGCTTCTTCAAATAGTCGGTGATCTGCGCCTGGCCCCACAGCGGCCAGTGGTGGCTCTGGAACTTGACTTCGGTCTGGTCGCCGTACAGGGCCTGGGCCTCGCCGATGTACTTGGCCCACTGCAACGCGTCGCGTACCGGTGCGCCACGCAGCGTGATGATGTTGTGCATCGTGTTGGTGGTGTTTTCTGCCATCCACAGCGCCTTGAACTGCGGGAAGTAAGTGTTCATCTCCACCGGCGCCTCGGCTCCCGGCGTCACCTGGAACACCATTTTCACACCGTCGATGTCGAGCTCCTCGCCGGTCTCGTGAATGAACTCGGTGGGCATGATCAGGGTGGTGGTGCCCGAGGACACGGTCGGGGCCAGGCCGGCGTTCACGCCACCCTGAGCATTACGCGGCAGCAGGGCGCCAAACATGTAGACCGAGCGGCGGGCCATGGCATTGCCGGCGATCACGTTCTCGCTGATCGCATGCTCGGAAAAATCCTCGGGGGCAATGATGCGCACCTTGCCGGACTTGACGTCGGCCTCGTCGATTACGCCGCGCACGCCGCCGAAATGGTCGATGTGCGAGTGGCTGTAAACCACCGCGACCACGGGCTTGTGTCCCAGATGTTGATTGACCAGCTCGTAGGCGGCCTTGGCGGTCTCCTGGCTGAGCAGCGGGTCGAACACGATCCAGCCGGTCTTGCCTTCTACGAAGGTGATGTTGGAAAGGTCGTAACCGCGTACCTGATAGATGCCATCGGTCACTTTGAACAGGCCGTATTCAAGCGTGAGCTGAGCATGTCGCCACAGGCTGGGGTTGATGCTGTCGGGTGCCGGCATGTCTTCGGCGATGAATCGCTTGTAGCTCTCCAGATCCCACACCACCTTGCCGCTGGCATCCTTGATGGTCAGGGTCTCAGGTTTGGCAATGAGGCCACGCTGGGCATTTTTGAAATCTTCGCGATCGGCGAACGGCAGGCGTTCCAGCACGGCCTGGTTGGCCGCCCTGGTCGCATCGGTGGCCGGCTTGGTGGGCGCTGTGGAGGCCTGGGCGAGAGGGCTGACGAGCAGGGCGATGCTCAGGCCCGCCGAGCAGAGTCGCAGCATGGAATGATGCATTGAGAGTTCCTCTTGTTGTTGTAGTGAGTCGGATCAGTCCTGGGCGATCCATTCGGCCGCGCGCTCGGCAACCATGATCGACGGGGCGTTAGTGTTGCCGCCGACCAGCGTCGGCATGACGGAAGCATCCACCACTCGCAGGCCTTGGATACCATGCACTCGCAGTTGGCCATCCACCACAGCCCATTCGTCTCGGCCCATCTTGCAGGTGCCGACCGGGTGATAGATCGAGTCGGTGCGCCGTCGCAGCAGCTCGATCAGCTGCTCGTCGCTGTGCAGGCCGTCACTGAATACGTCCTTCAGGCCGAAGCGGGCCATGGGCGACTGGGCCAAAATTTCGCGGGTCATGCGATAACCTTTGAGCAGAGTCTGCACATCGTCTTCATGGCCGAGGAAGTTGGGATCGATGCGCGGCGGCGCGGCTGGGTCGGGCGATTGCAGGCCGACGCTACCGATGCTCTTCGGGCGCAGCACGCAGACGTGGCAGCTGAAGCCATGGCCCCAGTGAAGCTTGCGGTTGTGGTCGTCGAGAAGGCTGACCACCGAGTGCAGTTGGATATCCGGTCGCGTCAGGGTGGCGTCGGTCTTCAGGAAGCCACCGCCCTCGGCGAAGTTGCTGGCCAGCGGACCGCGCTTGCGCGCCAGGTAGTGTCCGAGCGCGGCGCTTATTTTCAAGCTGCCGCCGACCGAGTAGCCGAGCAGCGAATTGTCGGTGCTCTTGTAGCCGAGCACGACGTCGGGATGGTCCTGCAGATTCCGGCCGACGCCCGGTAGCTCGTGCCGGATGGCGATGCCCTGCGGTTTGAGTTCGGCTGCCGGGCCGATGCCGGAGAGCATCAGAAGCTGCGGGCTGCCGAAGGCGCCTGCACTGAGCAGCACTTCCTTGCGTGCCTTCAGCTCGGTGGAGCGGCCCTTGTGATTCACCTGCACGCCAATGGCCTGCTTGCCTTGCAGCAGGACGCGCTCGGCATGGGCGCCGGTCAGCACGGTGAGATTGGTGCGTTCGCGGACCGGTTTGAGGAAGGCCGTCGCGGTGCTCCAGCGGCGCCCCTCGCGAATCGTTACGTCATATTGGCCCACGCCCTCCTGCTCGACACCATTGAAATCGGCGTTGTAGCGGTGGCCAGCCTGCTGCGCGGCCTCGATGAAAGCGTGGGTGGCCGCATGGGCCTCGATCTGACCGACGTACAATTCGCCCTCTCCACCGTGGAATTCGCTGGCGCCTTTGTGATGTTTCTGGCTCTTGCGAAAGTAGGGCAGCACATCGCGAAAGCCCCAGCCCTCGCAGCCGAGATTGGCCCAGTCGTCGTAGTCGCTCTGGTGACCACGGATATAGATCATGCCGTTGATCGAGCTGCTGCCACCGAGCACTTTGCCACGTGGCTGGTAGCCAAGGCGGCCGCCCAGGCCGGGCTGTGGCACGGTGTGGAAGGCCCAGTTGACATGGCGGGTCGGCAGTATGGCCGCCACCCCCGCCGGCGCATGGATCAGCGGCGACCAGTCGCGCGGGCCGGCTTCGAGCAGGCAGACGGACACCGCCGGATCGGCGCTCAGCCGGTTGGCCAATACGCAACCGGCGGAGCCGGCACCGACAATGATGTAATCGAATTGCATGGGAATCTCCGGGAAGGGGAGCGACCCTGGGATTCTTCGTCGGCGCGATCGGCAAAGATTGATCTTTGACGACAGATATTTGATTCTCCACGACATGAATCCACTCATCCGCACAACCTCCTTCGGCGGCTTTCGCGAGCTGGTCACCTTGCTGGGGCATGATCCCCAGCCATTTCTGGCGCGCTTTCGTATTCGCCCGGAGCTGCTCGACGACGAGGATGCGCGGGTGCCCTTCCAATCACTGGTGACGCTCCTGGAGAGTGTGGCCGAGGAGCTGGCCTGTGCCGATTTCGGTCTGCGCATGGCCGAATATCAGAACCTCGCGGTACTCGGCCCCATTGCCCTGATCGCGCGCAACGCCACCAGCGTCGGTCTCGCACTGACGGAAATCGTGCGTTTCATCGGTTATCACAGTGACGGCATCCGCCTCGACCTCGACCATAGCGAGCCGGAGGCGCCGCGCCTGATCATCGAGCTGCGTCTGCCAGGACCGCAGCGGCAGATGGCCGAGCTGGCCCTGGGCGTGGCGCACAACACCATGAAGCTGCTCTGTGGCCCGCATTTCAGTGCCCAGGCGGTGTTGCTGGCCGGCAACAGTCCGCTGACGGCTGCACGCTATCGGCGCTATTTCGGCTGCGAGGTTTACACCGGCCAGGCCTGTAACGCACTGATGCTCAGCCCGCAGCATCTCAGGCAACGTATCGAACGCCAGGACGCTGCCCTGCATCGCACCCTGGTGCAGTATCTCAGCCAAGTGCATCTGCAGGGCTCGTCCGATCTGCTGGAGCAGGTTCGCCGTCTGGTGCTGCGCCTGCTGCCGACCCAGCAGTGCCGTCTGGTGCTCATCGCCGAACAGCTCGGGCTGCATGAGCGCACGCTGCAACGGCAGCTGGCCGAAAGAGGGCGTGGTTTCGAGGAAATGCTCGAAGCCATCCGCCGCGAGCGCGCGGACTTCTACCTGGCGGAGCGCGACATTCCCATGTCGCATATCTCGGGCATGCTCGGCTACAGCGAACAGAGCGTATTCAATCGCGCATGCCGACGCTGGTTCAGCGTGACACCGGGCGAGCGCAGGCGCCAATTGATGGACGCGCAACGCTCGAGCGGCTAGTACGTACGGGCCGGCAGGCAACTGACTCAGGCGGTACGCGGAAGCGGTAAATAGTGCGCATCCCTCATCAGCACCGCGTTCCAACCGGTGGCGAGCGATGACGGCATGCTGAGGGCGCTGGCAGCGAACATGGCTTCGCCATGGGTATCCACATTTAAGGTGAACGGCCAGCGTCCCTCGATCAGCTATCGACGGCGAGCAGCCTTTCTGCCTCCTCCAACGTGCTCGGTAACACGCGAATGGCAACGAATTTCGAGGTCGGCGTATAGCTGCGTTCGCCGAAGCTTTCCAGCGGCACCAGCGGGTTGGTTTCCGGATAGTAGGCGGCGGCCTGGCCGGGCGGGGTGTCGTAGGCGAGCACGGTGAAGCCGCGCACGCGGCGCTCGATGCCGTCGTCCCAGAGCGAAACCAGGTCGACCCGCTGGCCGGCCTCGAGGCCCAGGCGGCGGATGTCGTCGGGGTTGACGAACACCACCTCGCGCATGCCCTTCACGCCACGATAGCGATCGTCCAGGCCATACAGCGTGGTGTTGTACTGGTCGTGGGAGCGCAGCGTCTGCAGGACCAGGTCGGCGTCCGCGCCGGACTGGCGCGCCTGTTCCGGCAGCAGCTCGGCCGGCAGCGGATGGACCTTGAATTCGGCGCGGCCGCTGGGCGTGTTCCATTGGCGCCGTGCGGCGGCGTTGCCCAGGTAGAAGCCACCGGGGCGGTGCAGCCTGCGGTCGAAGCCGGCGAAGCCGGGGATGGTCGCCTCGATCAGTTCGCGGATGCGCGCGTAGTCTTCCACCAGCCAGAGCCAGTCCAGCGGGCGCTTGCCGAGGGTGGCGGCGGCGATGCCGGCGATGATCGCCGGTTCCGAGCGCATCTGCGCGGACAGCGGTTCGAGCTGGCCGTGGGAGGCGTGGATCATGCTGAACGAGTCTTCCACGGTGACCGCCTGCGGGCCGCCGGCCTGGCGGTCGATGTCGGTGCGGCCGAGGCAGGGCAGGATCAGCGCGTCGCCGCCGACGGTCAGGTGGCTGCGGTTGAGCTTGGTGCTGATCTGCACGGTCAGTGCGCAGCTGTGCAGCGCCTGCCGGGTGCGCGGGCTGTCCGGCGTGGCCTGGGCGAAGTTGCCGCCCAGGCCGATGAATACCTTCACCTCGCCGGCGAGCATGGCCTGGATGCACTCCACGGCGTTGTGCCCGGGCTGGCGCGGCATCGGCAGGTCGAAGTGGCGCTCCAGCGCATCGAGCAGCGCGGCCGGCGGCCGTTCGTTGATGCCCATGGTGCGGTCGCCCTGCACGTTGCTGTGGCCGCGCACCGGGCAGGCGCCGGCGCCGGGCTTGCCGAGGTTGCCGCGCAGCAGCAGCAGGTTGGTGATCTCCTGGATGGTGGCCACCGAATGGCGGTGCTGGGTGATGCCCATGGCCCAGCAGACGATGGTCCGCCCGGCGTCGCGGTAGATCTGCGCGGCATGGCGGATCGCCTCGCGATCGAGGCCCGACTGCCGTTCGATCTGCGTCCAGGGCGTGGCATCCACCGCCGCCAGGTAGGCGTCGATGCCCTGGGTGTGCTCGGCGAGGAAGGCGTGGTCGAACACCGCCGGCGCGCCGTTGGCCTGGGCTTCGCGTTCCCATTGCAGCAGGTATTTGGCGATGCCGCGCAGCACCGCCAGGTCGCCGCCGAGGTTGGGTCGCAGGTAGGCGCTGTGGGTCGGCGCGTCCTGGTTGGCGAGCATCTCGATGGGTTTCTGCGGGTGCTGGAAGCGCTCCAGCCCGCGTTCGCGCAGCGGGTTGAAGCAGACCACCTGGGCGCCGCGCTCCACCGCCTCGCGCAGCGGCTCGAGCATGCGCGGGTGGTTGGTGCCGGGGTTCTGGCCGAGCACGAAGATCGCATCGGCCTGGGCGAAGTCCTCCAGCGTCACCGTGCCCTTGCCGACCCCGATGGCTTCGCCCAGCGCCACGCCGCTGGCCTCGTGGCACATGTTCGAGCAGTCGGGGAAGTTGTTGGTGCCGAAGGCGCGGCCGAACAGCTGGTAGAGGTAGGCGGCCTCGTTGCTGGCCCGTCCCGAGGTGTAGAAGGCGGCCTGGTGCGGGCTGTCCAGCCGGTTCAGGTGTTCGGCGATGAGGGCGAAGGCGTCGTCCCAGGCGATCGGCCGGTAGCGGTCGCTGGCGCTGTCGTAGCGCAGCGGTTCGCTCAGGCGGCCCTGGTATTCGAGCCAGTAGTCGCTCTGCTCGCGCAGCTGGCTGACGCTGTGGCGGGCGAAGAAGGCGGCGTCCGCGCGGCGCCGGGTCGCTTCCCAGTTCACCGCCTTGGCGCCGTTCTCGCAGAACTTCACCGCGCCGGCTTCGGGCGAATCGCCCCAGGCGCAGCCGGGGCAGTCGAAGCCGCCGTTCTGGTTGGTCCTGAGCATGGCGCGGATGTTCTTCAGCGCGTTGCCGCTGCCGAGCCAGGCGCTGGCCACGCTGCGCAGCGCGCCCCAGCCGCCGGCGGGGCCGGCGTAGGGTTGGAAACGGGTCGCGGGATGGAAGCGGGACGTGCGGCTCATGGGAATCATCCGTCGTGGTTGGGCAGGGCCGGCGCCGGGCTGTAGACCCGGGGCGCGCTGCGATGGGGCAGGTGAATGAGGTTGAGGTTGTGCCGGCGCGCCCATTCGACGGTCAGGCTGGTCGGCGCGGACAGGCTGACCAGCGTGCCGATGCCGGCGCGCACGGCCTTGTGGATCAGTTCCAGGCTGCAGCGGCTGGTGACCACCGCGAAGCCATCGCGCGCCGGCCGGCGTTGCAGCGCCAGCGCGCCGATCAGCTTGTCCAGGGCGTTGTGCCGGCCGATGTCCTCGCGGCAGAGGACGATGGCGCCGCCGGCGTCGACGAACAGTGCGGCGTGCAGCGCGCCGCTGTCGCGGGCGAGCATCTGGGCCTCGGCGATGCGTTCGCGCAGGCGATGGAAGTGGTCGTCGGGCGGCAGGGCGACCGGGCTCAGCGGCGCCAGTCGCGGCAATGCCTGCTGCAGCGCCTCGACGCCGCACAGGCCGCAACCGCTGTGGCCGGCCAACTGGCGGCGCTGCTGCTTGAGCGCCCAGAAGGCGCGCGGGCTGACCTGCACCTCGGCATGGCGGGCATTGCCGTCGCCATGCAGGCGCAGGTCGCGCAGGTCATCGATGCGCTCGATCAGCCCGCTGCTCAGGCTGAAGCCGACGACGAATTCTTCCAGATCCTGCGGCGTCACCATCATCACCGCCTGGTTGAGGCCGTTGTAGGCGATGGCCAGCGCGCATTCCTCGGCCAGCACGGCGGCGCCCGGATTGCCGGGGGTGGAGGTCTGTGCGGAGTGAAGCGTGGCGTAATGCATGGCGGCGGGCCTGCGACAGGTCGACGCAGGCAAGCCTAGGATTGGCGGACGCGACCGTCCAATCGTTATGTTCGATGGGGTGATCGAGCCTGTCGATCAGGGCTCAGTCGGCGGGTGCTTCCAGCCGTTGCAGCAGCTCGCGCGCCTCGTCGAAACAGGCCTCGCCCAGGGCCGAACGGGGCGAGCCGCGCCGCAGGATCAGCCCCAGCGGGGCGAGGGTAGTGGCGCCCTCGATGGGGGTGAGCGTCAGGCGTTCGTCCAGCGCGTCGAGGCCGCTGTCCAGCGGCATGATCGCGCAGCACAGGCCGGCCTCGACTGCCTGCAGCAGGTGGTGCACCGCGTCGGTCTGCAGCCGCGGCGCGAGGGCGAGGCCGCGGCTGCGCAGGGCGTGGTCGATGGACTGGCGGAAATGCATGCCGCCGGTCAGCAGGCCGAGCGGCAGGTCGGCCAGGGCTTCCCAGCCCAGCGATGGCGTGGCGAAGCGGAAATGGCGCGCGTCGTGGAGCAGGCCCATGCGCGTTTCGCCCAGCGTCAGGCTGGCGAAATGCGCGTCGTCCAGGCGCTCCAGGTAGGACAGCCCCAGGTCCAGCAGATTGCGGTTGAGGCCTTCGAGGATCTGCTCGCTGCTCAGCGCGAACAGTTCGAAGCGCAGGTTGGGATGGCGTTCGGCGAATGCCCGCACCAGTTGCATGGGATCGAAGCCGGCCAGCGGCACCACGCCCAGGCGCAGCGTGCCCACCAGTTGCCCGCGGCAGGACGCTGCCTCGGCGTACAGCCCGTCCTGCGCCGCCAGCAGGCTGCGCGCCCAGGCGAGGATGCGCTCGCCCTCGGCGGTGAAGCCTTCGAAGCGCTGGCTGCGGATCACCAGTTGCAGCCCGAGTTCGTCCTCGAGGCTGCGCAGGCGCATCGACAGCGTCGGCTGGGTGACATGGCAGCGCGCGGCCGCCTGGCCGAAATGGCGCGTTTCGTCGAGCGCCACGAGAAACTTCAGTTGCTTGATATCCATGCCCGCTCGCCTCGAAGGTAGTGCGGGCGGCACCTTAGCACGCTGTCAGGGGGCGTCGAACAGCGGCTGCATCCCGCTGGGCACCACGCCGGTCCAGCGCTTGAAGGCGCGGCGGAAGTTGGTGGTGTCGTTGAAGCCCAGGTGCCGCGCCACGGCCTCGTTGCCGAGGCCGCGTGCCTGATAGAGGTAGAGCGCGACGTGCGTGCGCACCAGGTCGAGCTGTTCCTGGAAGTGCGTGCCGTGCTTGGCCAGCTTGCGCTTGAGCGTCGCCGGACTCATGGCGAACGCCAGCGCGACGCGCTCCAGGTTCAGCGGCTCGCGGATGTTGTCATGCAGATATTGGTAGAACGCATCGAGAAGCGCGCAGGGGCCTTCCAGCGCATCGATCTGCTGCTGGCTGGCCTGTTGCGCGACCTGGCCTACCGTGGCCGAAGCATCCGGCCAGGGCTGATGCAGGTACTCGCGCGGCAGGCTGAGCAGGGTCAGCTGGCGGTCGAACTGCAGCGCGTCGCCCAGGTGCACCCAGTACTGCTCGATGTGCCGCGGCTGCGCATAGGCGAACTGGAAGCGCCAGGGCAGGCGCAGGCCCGAGCCGCGTTTGCACAGCGCGACGATGGCGGTCAGGTGGGCCTCGATGAGAAACCGTTGGTGGCGGCCGGCGCTGCCGTTGTCCAGCCAATAGATGTGCAGCTGCTGCTCGTCCAGCAGCAGCCTTGGCGCCAGTAGCGGGCAGAGCAGCGCGCGGAACTGGCAAAGCCGCTCCAGCGCCTGTTCGAGGTTGCCGGCGTTGGCCAGCGCCAGGCTGACATCACCGTAGTGGCCGGGCAGCAAGCGCTGGCCGAACAGAAAGCTGCTGTCCGCAGCGCCCAACAAGCGTTCGGTGTTGCCGATGAGCGTCAGCAGCTGCTGCGGGCTGACGCGGGCGCGGCCGCTGGCGACGTCCTCGTAGAACAGTCCGCTGCCGCGCAGCAGTGCATGACTGTCGATGCCACGTGAAAGCGCCAGGTCGAGCAACACGGCGGGCTGGTGGTGCGCGGCGATGAAGCGGGTGTCCCATTCGTACCAGCGTAACGGGCTTTCCATGATCGCCTCAGGCGCAGCGTGGCAGTGACTGCTTGGCCTTGGCCAAACCGAGGTTGAGGCGTTTGAGCAACTGCTCGGCGTCGTCATCGAAGGCCATCACCACCGCGGTGCTGGCGCGCAGATGCAGGCGCTCGCCATGCTGGCGTGTCTTGTGCGCGAGGCTGGCGACGGCGGTCTGCAGCTCCTCGGCGAGTTGTCGCGCCTGTTGTTCGGCAGTATCGGGCAGCAGCACGACGAAGCGATCGCCAGCCAGACGGCAGAGCAGGTCCTGATGGCGCAGGTTGAGCACCAGCAACTGCGCCGCGGCCTGCAACACGAGGTCGCCTTCCTCCTGGCCGTAGCGCTGGTTGACCCGGCTGAACTCGTCGAGGTCCACCGCCAGCAGCGACAGCGGCCTTTGCTCGTCGGCGGCCTGGCGCAGGGCCTGATCGAGCTGCCGCCGCAGGTACTCGGCGGTGCCAAGCGGGGTCAGGTTGTCGAACAGACGATGCTCGCGGAAGAGCCTTTCGCGCTTGTGCATCTGCGCGTTGATGGCGCGCTGTTCCTGGTTCAGGTGGTAGATACCGAAGGTCAGCAGCAACAGACCCACCGGCATGGGCGCGGTTTCCAGCCAGTTGTCCCAGGCGATGTTGGCGGGGATCTGGATGAACTCATCGAGCAGGTCCATCCACCAGGAAAAACAGATACAGGCCAGACCCAGCGCCAGCAACCGCGTCACCCGGCCGGCCGGGCGGCTGTGTAGCAGCATGATCAGCCAGGCGAGGGCGAGGGCGGCGCAACCGCCTTCGCCGACCACGTCCATCCAGTCGATCTCGCCCCAGGATTTGACTGTGCCGACGGCGAGCAGCAGCTGCAGGCCGACGTTGGCGGCCAGGGCGAGGCCGAGGAGGGTGAGGGTGTGGAGTTTGAGGAGGGATTTCATCGGGTCTCCGTGGCGAGGGATCGCGCCAATGCGTGAGGGCACGGAAACAGATGGATGTGACGGTTGGATGAATGGGGTGGGGGTTGAATTGGCTCAGGTTTTAATTGGTTGATTGGACAGTTTGGTGGGGGGCTTGGGAATGTGATTTGTCCTGATGGATCGGATTAGTTCTGGACGAGGGGCTTGCTGCATCGAGTAGACGCCGATTGCCGAGTCGCCTGACGATTCAGGTTTCGCCCTGCTGGGCGAGTCACTTTCTCTTGCCTGGCCAAGAGAAAGTAACCAAAGAGAAGGCCACCCCGACATCCGGGTTTTGCTTCGCAAAACTCCCCTCCCTCCGGCGCTGCTCCGGGGGCCGTCGCGAAGGGACGTCCCTGTCCCTTCACTCCTCGCTCGGCGTCCTGCCTCGCGTCCCCCTGCGCAACGCCTACGCTCGGCCTCCTGACGGGGGAGTTAGTCCGAGATGCCTGACAGATAGAGAGGCTTGGTTTGTAGTTTTTGATCGATTGAAAACTATCAGGCGACTCCAATCGCCCCTTCAGGAGGGTGAACGGAGTCGTCGCGGAGAGGGGCGAGCGGCATGGATGCCGCGAGAGCCGTAAAGGGCCATGGATGGCCCTTGTACGGCGACCCTCGGAGCGACGGCGGAGAGAACGGACCCCGGCGAAGCCGGGGCCGGATGCAGGGGCAAGACTTTTTGGTTCCTTTTGGGGCGATTGCCAAAAGGAACTCGCGCAGCAGCGCGAAACAAAAGTATCGGAACACTCGGAAAAAGGACTGGCGCTCTTCCGTCATCTTGATGGTCGTGCGTCTGGAACAGGCAGCAGCCGAGGCGTGGCAGAACCGATGATTGATTTTTCCAGAGGAGGTGAGAGCCATCAGTAGATGCTTGGGGTAGGCAGAAAATGAAGTGCTCTATCTAGCCGTCTGATTAGCCTATGCACCCCCTGACAACAGGTCATATCAGCTCAATCCCGCTCGCAAAATCCCCGAAAACCCCCTGTTCCAAGCCCTCCCCGAACCTCCTGTCACAGAACCGCCATATCCCCCACCTACCGTCCGCTGCAGTTCCGGGATGCACCCGGCAAACACCGTTCGGGGGAATCGTTCATGAACACATACCGCAGCGGCATTCGCCATGCAGGATTCCGCATCAGCCTGCTGGCCCTGGCTGTCAGCGTCGGTTCGGCCTGGGCCGAGGAGCCGCTGGTCATGGAGCACGTCGAAGTCATCGGCCAGGCGGTCAGCATCGACGAAGCACTGAAGGACCAGCGCAATTCCGACAGCGTGAAGAGCGTGGTGCACGCCGATGGCATCGGCCAGCTGCCGGACGACAACGCCGCCGAGGCGCTGCAGCGCATTCCGGGCATCTCGGTCGAGCGCGACCAGGGCGAGGGGCGCTTCGTCAGCGTGCGCGGCATCGCGCCGGACCTGAACAGCGTCACCATCAACGGCACCCTGGTGCCCTCGCCGGAAAGCGACCGCCGCGCGGTGGCGCTCGACGTGCTGCCCTCGGAGCTGGTGCAGTCGCTGTCGGTGGTCAAGACGCTGACGCCGGACATGGATGCCAACTCCCTGGGCGGCACCATCGAAGTGGAAAGCCTCTCGGCCTTCGACCACGACGGGCTGTTCTACAGCCTCAGCGGCGAAGGCAGCTATGACGACAACGTCGACAGGACCAGCCCGAAATTCTCCGGCGCCATCAGCGACCGCTTCAGCCTGGGCGACGGTGTCGACAACTTCGGCGTCGCCGCGGCCATCAGCTGGCAGGAGCGCGACTTCGGCTCGGACAACGTCGAGACCGGCGGCAAGTGGGATTTCGCCGACGACGGTGCGCGGCTGGAGGAATTCGAGCAGCGCGACTACGAGATCACCCGCGAGCGCACCGGTTTCGGCCTGAACTTCGACTACAAGCCGGACGATGTCAGCAGCTACTACCTGCGCACCCTGTACAGCCGCTTCAAGGACACCGAGACGCGTAACGCCGCCGGTGTCGCCTTCGAGGATTCGCAGCTGCCGGGCGAGACCGGTGACGCCGAGGGCTGGCGCGAGCTGAAGTCCCGCGAGGACACCCAGACCGTGCAGTCCTACGTGTTCGGCGGTGAACGCATGATGGGCCTGTGGACCCTGAGCGGGCAGGCCGGTTACAGCCAGTCGCGCGAGCGCAATCCGGGCGGCATCGCCAGCGCGACCTTCGAGGGCGATTTCGCCGATGCCGGTTTCTCCAGCAGCCGCAAGCCGCGTCTGACGGTCGATTCGTCCTTCTACGACCCGGCATCCTTCGCGTTGGATGAAGTGGAATGGGAGAAAAGCGACACCCGCGACCGCGAGAAGAACATCCGCCTGGACCTGGCGCGCGAGTACGACATCCAGGGTTATGCCGCGCAGGCCAAGTTCGGCGGCAAGCTCAGCCGCCGGCACAAGGACAACGATAACGAGGTCTGGAAATACGACGATTTCGACGATCTGACCCTGGCCGATTTCCGGGGCGGCAACGTCGACTACGCGCTCGGCCGCTTCGGCCCAGGCATCAGCGCCTCGGCCATCGAGGGCGCGATTGGCGGTCTGGATGCCAGCGAGTTCTACGACGAGGAGGAGTCGCGCATCAATGACTTCGACATGCACGAGGACATCAACGCCGCATACCTGATGAACACGCTGGATATCGACCGCTGGCGCGTCATCGCCGGCCTGCGCTACGAAGGCACGCGCTTTCGCGCCAAGGGCACCGGCCTGCGCGACGGTCAGTTCGAGTCCATCTCCAGCAGCAACGACTACCACCATTGGCTGCCCGGCCTGCACCTGCGCTACCAGCTGACCGACGACACCATGATCCGTGCCGCCTGGACCAACAGCGTGGTGCGCCCGACCTTCGGCCAGCTGGCACCCGGTTTCGTCATCGACGGTGACGACGCCGAGTTCGGCAATCCCGATCTCAAGGCGCTGGAATCGATCAACTACGACCTCGGCATCGAGCACTACATGGGCCGCGCCGGCGTGGTGTCTGCCTATCTGTTCTACAAGGACATCGACAACTTCATCTACAACACCGATCTGGCCGGCACCGGCCAGTGGGCTGGGTTCGACGAAGCGCTGAGCTTCCAGAACGGCAGCAGTGCCAAACTCTATGGCCTGGAACTGGCCTACTCGCAGAAGCTCGACTGGCTGCCGGCCCCGTGGAATGGCCTGCTGCTGGGCGCCAACGCCACCTTCAGCCAGTCCGACGCGGACATCGAGGGGCAGGGCATGCAGCGCAGCGTCGACCTGCCGAACCACTCCGATACGGTCGGCAACCTGATGCTCGGCTGGGAGAACGACCGGCTCAACCTGCGCCTGGCTGCCAACTACAAGTCCGACTACCTGTACGAGGTAGCCGGTATCGACGACGAGGCGCACGACCTCTACGTCGACGACCAGCTGTTCGTTGACTTCAAGGCCGGCTACTTCATCACGCCGAGCCTGCAGCTGACCTTCGAGGCGCTGAACCTGACGGACGAGACCTACTACGTCTACAGCGGCCGCCACGCCTACAACGCCCAGTACGAAGAGTACGGCCCGACCTACAAGCTCGGCCTGACCCTGACCCACTTCTGACCCCTATGCCGCTCCGGTGCCCGCCGTTCCCCTTTACGGCCGGGCGCCGGCCCGCGGCAGCCTGAATGGATACACCATGAACGCATTACCCAAAACCCTGTTGCTCGGCCTGTGCATCGCATTGGCGGCCTGCCAGTCCACGCAACCAGATACCCCGGCGAAGTCGGCCCAGCTGAACATCAGCCAACCGCTGCTGGCCAGCCTCGAGTACGCCCAGCTGGTAAACGGCGACGCCCCCTGGGCCGGCGCCGACCGTGTGCAGGTCGATGACCAGGGCCTGCGCCTGCTGGACAAGACCGGCAATACGCTGGCCCAGCACGCCGGGCGCTTCGAAGGGCTGGACCATCGCGTCGACCGCCAGGGCCTGCTGCTGGCCACGGTCGAGCGCAAGCGCCAGCAGGCGATGCTGATCGGCCTGAATGCCGCGCGTGCCTGGAGCCAGCCGCTGTATCTGCCGCGCACCGCGTTCGCCATCGAGGGGCTGTGCCTGTACCGCGACAGCGCGCGCAACGACTTCCTGTTCCTGCTCGGCGAGGAGGGTGTCGGCGAGCAGTGGCTGGTCGGCAGCCAGGGCCGCCTGCTCGGTGAAGCACGGCGCGTGCGCGGGCTCAGCCTGCCGCCGCAGAGCGCCTTCTGCCAGACCGATGACAGGGCCGGGCAGCTCTATGTCAACGAGGAGAACGTCGGCTTCTGGCGCTACCCCGCCGACGCCGAGGCGCCGTTGCAGCGCGAGCCGGTCGATCTGCGCCAGCCATTCGGCAGCCTGGCCCATGCCGCAGCGGGCATGACCCTGGTACCGGGCGGACTGCTGGCGCTCGATTCCGAAGCCTCGGTGCTGCATCTGTACCGGCAGAACGAAGCCGGCTGGCAAGCCGATGAGGTCATCGCACTGGACGGTTTCGACGAACCGGAGCGCATCAGCGCCCGCCGCAGTGCCGAGGGCGTCGAGCTGCTGCTGGCGGACGAACGTGGCCTGCAGTCGGCCCGTCTGGACTGGCAGCCGACCGCGGTGTCGCAACCCGAGCCGATCGTCAGCCTGCCGGCCGCGGTGGAAACCGGCCCGGTGCCGAGCCTGGGTGATGCCGCCGATGATCCGGCGATCTGGGTCCATCCGCGCGATCCGGCGCAGAGCCGCGTGCTCGGCACCGACAAGAAGGGCGGCCTGGTGGTGTACGACCTCGACGGCCGTCAGGTGCAGGACCTGCGCGTCGGCCGGCTGAACAACGTCGATGTGCGCAACGGCTTCCGCCTCGGCAGCAAGCGCGTGGACCTGGCCGTGGCAAGCAATCGCGATCACAACAGCCTGCACCTGTTCGCCATCGACCGGGCGAGCGGCGTGCTCAGCGATGTCGGCGAGGTCGCCACGCCGTTGAGCGAAATCTATGGCCTGTGCATGTTCCAGGATCGCCAGGGCACTACCTACGCCATCGCCAACGACAAGGACGGCACCTTCCTGCAGTACCGCCTCGATGGCCGCTCCGGCCAGCCGCGTGGCGAGCTGGTGCGGCGCTTCAAGCTGGGCAGCCAGCCCGAGGGCTGCGTGGCCGACGACCGCAGCGAGCGGCTGTTCGTCGGTGAAGAGGACGTCGCGGTCTGGGTGGTCGATGCCCGCGCCGATGTGCCAGCGGTGCCGGAGCAGGTCATCGGCGTCGGCGGGCCGGTCTACGACGATATCGAAGGGCTGGCCATCTACCACAGCGAGCATGGCGATTACCTGGTGATTTCCAGCCAGGGCAACGACAGCTATGTGGTGCTCGATGCCCAGGCGCCCTACGCCGTGCGCGGCGCCTTCCGCATCGGCCTGAACGCCGAACGTGGCATCGACGGCGCGTCCGAGACCGATGGGCTGGAAGTCACCTCGGCCAACCTCGGCGGCATCTGGAACCGCGGAATGCTGGTGGTGCAGGACGGCCGCAAGCGCATGCCCGAGGGCACGCAGAACTACAAGTACCTGCCCTGGTCGGCGATCGCCGATGCGCTGGGGCTGGACTGACGTCATCGCCCGCTAACCGACCCGCCATCCAATAGCAGCTGCCCCAGTCGGGGCAGGAGGAAACGATTCATGCAAACGACTCTCGAGCACATGTCCATCTGGGGTTTGATCAGCGAAGCCAGCCTCGTGGTCCAGGCGGTGATGATGATTCTGGTCCTGGCCTCGGTTTCGAGCTGGTACCTGATCATCCGTCGCAGTGTGGCGTTGCGCAGCGCCGAACGGCTGCAGCGCGGCTTCCTGCAGCGCTTCCGACAGGGCGGCGATCTCGCCCAGCTCTATCGCGAAGGCCAGGCGCAGCCGTTGCCGGACGAGGCCGCGCTGCAGCGCATCTTTCTCGCCGGTTACGGCGAATTCGCCCAGCTGCAACGCCAGCCGGGGATCGCGCCGGATGTGGTGGCGCAGGGTGTCGAGCGCAGCCTCTACGTGGCCGTCGCCGAGCAGGAGGAGCGTCTGGAAAAGGGCCTGCAGTTTCTCGCGACCGTGGGTTCGGTGAGCCCCTATATCGGCCTGTTCGGCACCGTGTGGGGAATCATGAACTCCTTCCTCGGCCTGTCGCAGGTGCAGCAGGCGACGCTCTCGACCGTCGCACCGGGCATCGCCGAAGCGCTGATCGCAACGGCCATCGGCCTGTTCGCGGCGATTCCCGCGGTGATGGCCTACAACCGCTTCGCTGCCCGTGGGCAGACGCTGGTCGGCCGTTACTACGCCTTCGGCAACGAGCTACAGGCGCGCCTGCATCGGCGCCTGCATGCGGCTTCGCCTAACGTCGCCGCAGCCGCCTGAGGAGGACGCCTTCATGCTGGTCAAACCACAGCACAAACACGGGCCCAAGGCGGAAATGAACGTGGTGCCCTACATCGACGTGATGCTGGTGCTGCTGGTGATCTTCATGGTCACCGCGCCGATGCTGGTGCAGGGCGTCAAGATCGAGCTGCCCAAGGTCGCAGCCGAAGCGCTGCCGGTGGAGAACGAGCGGCAGATCCTCACGCTCTCGGTAAAGGCCGATGGCGGCTTCTACTGGAACCTGGGCAGCGAGCTGGACATCGACAACCAGACCGACAGCGCCGTCGACCTTGCTGAGCTGCAGGCCAAGGTCGGCGCGATCATCGCCGAGCGCGGCGACACCCAGGTTTATGTCCGTGCCGACGAGGCGGCGGACTACGGTCGCGTGGTTGCCGGTATCGCCGAGCTGCAGCGCGGCGGGGTGGTCAACCTGGGGCTGATCACCGAGGCGCCGGCCGGAGCCGGGCAGCCGTGATGATGACCTTCAGCACGCCCGCCGCGCATGGCAGCGAAGTTGTCCCGCGACAGTGGATCGGTCCGGCCGGGGCTGCATTGCTGACCCTCGGGATGCACGCTGGACTGTTCGCGCTGTTGCTCGACAGCTGGTCGCCAGCGCTGGAAATGCCGGTCGCCACCCAGGTGATGCAGACCCAGTTGGTCAGCCTGCCGCCGCCGGCGCCAACCGAGAGCGCAGTGCCGGTCGAACCGCCCGTCGAGCCCGCGGTCGAACCGCCGCCGCGTGAGCCACAGGTCGATACCCACGCCCAGCAGCAGCGACTCGAGCAGGCCGAGCTGGCCTTCAAGCGCGCCGAAGAGGAGCGCAAGGCCGAGCAGCTGAAGCAGCAGCGCGAGCAGTTGGAACGCCAGCGCGAACAGCAGCGTCAGCGCGACGAGCAACGCCGCCAGGAACAGGCACAGGAGCGGGAACGGATGGCTCAGGAAGAGGCACGGTTGCAGGCGGCGCGCGAAGCCGAGGCAACGGCACGCGCCGAAGCGGCTGAGCGCGCACGACAGGCTGCTGCGGCCGAAGCGGCCAGCCGGCAATACCTGCCGATTGCCAAGAAGCCGCCGGTCTATCCGCAACGGGCGCTGGACGCCGGGCTTCAGGGTTCCTGCACGGTCAGCTACACGGTCGATGTGCAGGGTCACGTGCGCTCGCCCGAAGTGGTCGGCGACTGCCATCCGCTGTTCATCCGCCCATCACTCACCGCCGCCAAGAGCTTTCGCTACCAGCCGCGCATCGTCGATGGCCGTGCGGTTGCCGTGCCCGACGTAAAGAACACCTTCCATTACCGCATCGAATGATGCCGTTACGACTCAGGAACCGTTTTCGATGAAACAGGATTTCACCGATTTTCACGCGAGCGTGGGCGCTCATGACGACCAACCGGTCAATCCGAGCGGCAACGTGCCGCTGCAGCAGGCGATCGATCACCGCCGGCGCGGGCTGCTCAAGGGTGGGCTCGGCCTGGCCGGCATCGCCTTTCTCGGCGGCGGGATGGCCGGCGCGCGAGCCGCGACCCGGGGCGATTCGCTGCTCGGCTTCGAAGGTATCCCGACCCAGCTCGACCCGCATTTCGACCGTGTCGAGGTGGCGCCGGGCTACAGCGCCCGGGTGTTCTTCTCCTGGGGCGATCGGGTGCATGCCGACGCACCCGAGTGGCAGCCGAATGCCAGCGACGATTGGCAAGCCCAGCTCAAACAGGCCGGCGACAACCACGACGGCATGCATTTCTTCCCGTTCCCCGACGCGCCCGACAGCCGTGGTCTCTTGGCCATCAACCACGAATACGTCAACCCGACGCTGCATCCCGACGGCATTACCGTGGTCGACGGCCGGCGCCCGCTGGAGCAGGTGCGCAAGGAGCAGGCGGCCCACGGGTTGAGCGTCATCGAGGTGCGCAAGGATGCGCAGGGCGAATGGCAGCGGGTGATGGATTCACCCTACAACCGCCGCATTTCCGGCATGACGCCGATGGCCATATCCGGGCCGCTGGCTGGCCATGCAGCGATGCAGACCATGGACGACCCGGAAGGAAGAACGGTGCTCGGCACGCTGAACAACTGCTCCAGCGGCTTTACGCCCTGGGGCACCTATCTGGTCTGCGAGGAGAACTGGCACAACTACTTCGTCAACCACGACGCCGACGACCTTGCCGCGCGCATCTCGCACAACCGCTACGGCATCGCCGGCAGCGGCATGAGCAAGCTCTACGGCTGGGGTACGGTCGATCCGCGTTTCGATGCCACGCCGCAGGCAGGCCAACCCCATGGCGGCTTCGTCAACGAGCCGCACCGGTTCGGCTGGGTGGTGGAGGTCGATCCGTTCGATCCGCAGAGCACGCCGGTCAAGCGCACCGCCTTCGGCCGCTACTGCCGCGAGTGTTCGGTGCTGTCGCTGGGCGAGGACGGGCGCATGGCGTTCTACTCGGGCGACGACACCAAGGGCGAGTACGTCTACAAGTTCGTTCCCAGCGGCCGCTACGTGCCCGGTGCGGACGCGGCCAACCGCCGCTTGCTGGATGAGGGCACCTTGTATGTCGCGCGTTTCGATGCCGACGGCAGTGGCCAGTGGCTGGCGCTGGTGCACGGCGAGCATGGCCTGACCGCGGAAAACGGCTTCCCCAGCCAGGCCGAGGTGCTGCTCAACGCCCGCGCCGCCGCCGACCGTGCTGGCGCGACGCCGATGGACCGGCCGGAGTGGGTCGCAGTGCATCCCGATAGCCGCGAGGTCTACGTCACCCTGACCAACAATGACGGGCGCGGCAGCAAGCAGCCGCTGGACAAGGCCAACCCGCGACCGAACAACCTGCACGGACAGATCCTGCGCTGGCAGGAGGAGGGCGGCGACCCCGCGGCGACGCGTTTCCAGTGGGAAGTCTTCCTGCTCGCCGGCGAACGCCGTGGTGCGCGAGATGCCCAGAGCCGGCCGGTTGCCGCCAACCTGATCGGCACCATCGACGGCGACTGTTTTTCCTCGCCGGACGGGCTGGCCTTCGATCGTGACGGGCGCTTGTGGATCGAAACCGATTTCGACGATGACGAATCGGTGATGCAGGCCATGGGCACAAATCAGCTGCTTTGCGCCGATCCGAGAACGCGCGAGGTGCGGCGCTTCCTGGTCGGGCCGCGGGGTTGCGAGATCACCGGTATCACCTGGAGCCCGGACTACCGCGCCATGTGGATCAACGTGCAGCACCCGGGGCTGAGCTTTCCGGCCAGCGACGGCCAGTCACGCCCGCGCTCATCCACCGTGCTGATCACCAAGAACGACGGCGGCGTGATCGGCAGCTGACGATCGTGCCGGCGCCGCCCGTTCAGGAACCGCCACGCAGTTGCTCGATGGCGTCGAGCAGCTGGTCCTCGGTGAAGGGCTTGGCCAGCCGGCGCAACGCTAGCGCCGGTGTGGTGGAGGGCAGTTCGGCGTAGCCGGACACCAGCAGAACCGGCAGCTGCGGGCGCGTTTCCCGCACCACGGCCGCCAGCTGCGCGCCGCTCATCAGCGGCATGGCGTGGTCGGTGATCAGGATGTCGACCTGGTTGACCCGCAGCAGGTCCAGCGCTTCGCCGGCCGAACGTGCGCTGAGCACTCGATGCCCGGCTGCTTCCAGGATGCCGACGGTGCTGAACAGCACCAGCTCATCATCGTCCACCGCCAGCAGTGTCAGCGGCTTCGTCGTGCGCCGGGGGCTTTCATCGGGTGCTGGCGTGGAGACAGGCGCCGATGCAGGCGCGTTATCCGCCGCCAGGGCCGGTAGCCAGATATCGGCGATGGTGCCCGCGCCGGGCGAACTGCGTAGCACCAGACGGCCGCCGGATTGCTCGGCCAGCCCATGGACCATGGACAGTCCGAGCCCGGTGCCCTTGCCGACACCCTTGGTGGTGAAGAAGGGCTCGACCGCACGCTTGAGGGTCGCTTCATCCATGCCAGTGCCGCTGTCGCTGAGCTCCAGGCGCACGTAGCGTGCGGCGGGCAAGCCGTTCTGCTCCTCGGCCAGGCTCAGTTCTTCGGCGGTGATGCGGATATGGCCGACGCCGGCCATGGCGTCGCGCGCATTGGCGGCGAGGTTGAGCAGGGCGGTTTCCAGCTGGTTGGGATCGGTCTTCACCCGCGCCAGTCGGGTCGGCAGTTCGACCTGCAACTGGATGGTCGGGCCGAGTGAGCTGAGCAGCAGTTCCTTTATGCCTGCGATCAGTTGCGCCAGGTCGATCGGCGTCTTGTGCAGTTCCTGCTTGCGGGCAAAGGTGAGCATGCGCGCGGTGAGCGAAGCGCCGCGCTCGGCACCGGCCCTGGCATTGTCCACCAGGCGCAGCAGCGCGGGGTCGGCGGGCATGCGCCGACGCAGCAGGTCGAGGCTGCCGAGCACGGCCATCAGCAGGTTGTTGAAGTCGTGGGCGATACCGCCGGTGAGGTTGCCCAGCGCCTCCATCTTGTGCAGCTGCTGCAGCGCCTGTTCGGCGTTCACCCGTTCGCTGATGTCCAGCGCCTCGGGTACCAGGGCGAAGATACTGCCGTCCTCGCCCGTGACCGGGCGTACGGAGAAATCGAAGACGCGCACGCCCTGCGGCATGTTCAGGGTCATGGTCACGCGCTCGGTGGCACCGGCCGCCACCCGCCGCGTCATCTCGCGGACCCTCTCTGGCATGCTGGGTGTCGCGGCGAACCAGGGCGATTCCCAGAATGGCAGGTAGGCCAGTTCGTTGAAGCGGGCGCCTATGCCCGCCAGCGCCGTGGCGTTCACGTAGAGAATCGCGCCGTCCGGCGCGAGCATCGCCATGTACAGGTGCGAGGTTTCCAGCACCGCACGAATGTTCGCCTCGCTGCGGGCCAACGCCGCGGTGCGCTCGGCGACCTTGGCTTCCAGCTGTTCCAGAAAGCACTGCTCGCGTTGCCTGACTGCCGCAGCAGAGCGCACACGCTCGATGTGCGCCCAGGAGCGATCGGTGACTTCTCTGAGCAGGGCGAGCTCGCAGGCGCTCCATACGCGAGGCACGCGGTCATGAATGGCCATCAGCGCGGTCAGCCGGCCCTCCTTGACCAGCGGCAGGCAGATGGTGGCGGCGATATCCAGTTGCTTGAAGGTCGCCGCGTCGGCGGCGGGCAGGCGGGCAAGGTGATCGTCGACGATGAAGGCTTCGCCGGCGCGCAGCTTCTGTACCGCCAGACTGCCGAACGCGGCGAGCTGGTAATGGCCGACGATGCTCATGCAGCCCGGCGCCGACCAGTCGCCACGGATGGTGAAGCTGTCCTGGTCGG
This sequence comes from Pseudomonas sp. FeN3W, assembly GCA_030263805.2. Taxonomy (NCBI): domain Bacteria; kingdom Pseudomonadati; phylum Pseudomonadota; class Gammaproteobacteria; order Pseudomonadales; family Pseudomonadaceae; genus Pseudomonas; species Pseudomonas sp. FeN3W. The sequence goes on along the minus strand of CP136010.1, from coordinate 653,264 downwards.
GCTCCATGTCGGCGTAGGCGCAGCTGGACAGCCCCAGATGCTCGCCGAGCATGCGTGTGGTGGTGGCCAGGATGGCGTCGGCATCGACGCTGCGGGCGGTTTCCTTGGCCAGTGCGTCGAGGAAACGCAGGCGTTGTTCGTTTTCGCGCAGGGCCTGTTCGGCGTCGGTGCGCTCGGTGACGTCATGACCTTCGACGAAAATGCCGCAGACATCGCCATTCGCATCGGCCACCGGCTGGAAGACGAAATCCAGCAGGCGCTCTTCCTCGGCCTCTCCCTGGATGCGCTGCAGCCCGACGCGAATACCGGTGCCGACAAAGGCCATGCCGCTGCGATAGACCCGGTCGAGAATATCGATGAAGCCCTGACGCTCGACCTCCGGCAGCGCCTCGCGCACCGGCTTGCCGATGACGTCGCGCTCGCCCACCACCCGCAGATAGGCCGGGTTGACCATTTCGAAGACGTGTTCGGGGCCGCGCAGCATCGCCATCAGTCCGGGTGCCTGTTCAAACATCTGTTGCAGGCGTACCTGCTGGCCTTGCAGTTCGCGTTCGGCCATTACCCGCTCGGTGGTTTCCACCACCAGGGCAATCACGCCGGCCGGCTGCGCCTGATCGTCGAACACCGGCGAATAGTCCAGATTCATCCACGCGTGCTCGGGGCGGCCGTTGCGGTACAGCACCAGTTCCTGATCCTTGTACGACAGCGTGCCGCCAGCCAGGACGACCTTCATCACGTTGTCGTTGAACTCGGCGACTTCCGGCCAGCCCTCGCGTACTTCAGAACCGAGCAACTGCGGATGTCGGCTGCCGGCGAGCTCTGAATAGGCGTCGTTGTAGATCATGGCGCCGCGCTCGCCCCAGAGCAGCGCGATGGGCGTCGGCGAAAGCAGCAGCATGGCCGTGACGGTCTTCAGGCTCGACGGCCATTCCGCCAGCGGTCCCAGCGCCGTCTGCGACCAGTCGAAGCGGCGAATCAGTGCGCCGAGCGCGCCGCCGGCGGGGAGGAATGCGTGGTTCGAGTCGTCAGGCGAGAGGTGTGCTGCTGGGTCCATCAGTAGCGATCCGTATCCGGTGTGAAGACAGGGCAGGGCTGTACAGGCGAGAGCTGGTTCAGCTCGGACAACCGATTGCCCGGGAAGTCGTGCCGGCGAGGCAGGAGGTTGATGGTGCCATTCGCTGCAGTTCGTCCTTGCAGCGGCCAGGGTACAGGGGAAAACCCGTACCATATCAACGATATGCAATGCTCACGGTGATTTCCGATGCTTTCTGCCGTCAAGCGCTACAGGGCCCTGGTCGCCGGGGTGCTGCAGCGCTGTTTTCCACGTACCTCGGCCCATCTGCGCGAAGAGGACGAGCTGTTGTTTCGTCGCTGGGGCAGTGCGCCCGGCAAGACGAACAAGGCTGCGGCCGCCAAGCGCAAGGGCAAACCTGCAGCCAAGGCCAAGCCGAAGAGCAAGTCGGAGGGGCCGGCTCGCGCTGCCGGCAAGCCGCGGGGGACGGCAGCGCAGGGGATCTACGCAGCGGCACAACTGAAGGTGGATGACGCCAAGGTTCAGGCGATGCGAGACCGCGTCGAGCAGGCGGTGGTCGCGGGTATCATCAGCGCGCCGTCGGACGAGCAATGGGCGATGATCCTCAGCCGCAGCCCGGTGACGCGGATCTTCGCCGGTGCCGGCTCCGGCAAATCCACCACCTTGTTGCTGCGCGTGGTGTTCATGCTCTGCCACATGGGCGTCGAGCCTGGGCGGCTGACAGTCATTTCCTTTACCAATGCCTCCTGCGCGCAGCTGCGCGAACAGCTGGTGCGGGTGCTTGGCTTCTGGCAGGTGCCGTTCGATGCGCAGCAGGCGCGCCAGTGCGTGCGCACCTTCCATTCGGCCATGGCGCAGCTGGCGCGTGAGGTGCTGGCCCGGCCGGTGTGGTTCGAGCAGTTGGACGACAAGGCCGCCGCGGCCGACGAACCCGATAATCCGCTGGCTTCCGCGCGCCTGCGACCGGCGCAAACGCGTTTGCTCAAACAGGCCTATCAGCAGTGTTACGCCGAGCAGGCGACATTCCGTGAACGGGTGCACCGCCTGCTCGATCTGCCTGAGCCTGCGACCGAAGCCGAGCAGGGCAAGCGCGCTGCACCGAAAGCGCCGGGCGCCACCTTCACCCTGGCCGGCGAGTTCACGCCACTGCCGCTGTACGAGGCCTTCTACGCCCAGGCTGGGTTTATCGAGAGCATCGGCATTCGCATCGACCAGCTGCAAGCGACCAGATTGCAGTGCGCGGCGCGCGAGCGGGATTTCGTCGAAGCGCTGGTGAGCTTTCATGGCTACTTCAGAGCGGCGTTGCGAGAGCAGGGGCTGATGACCTTCAATGAGGCCTTTCAACAACTCACCGAGCGCTTGAGCTCTGGCAAGGATGTGCCGCAGGCCAGTCTTGCGCCGTTCGAGCATCTGCTGATCGATGAATTCCAGGACATCTCCCCGCAGATCGTCCAATGGCTGCAGGCGCTGCATCGCCAGCTGGCGCGACAGAAGGCCAGCCCGAGCCTGATGGCCATCGGTGACGACTGGCAGTCGATCTATGGCTGGCGCGGCAGTTCGCCGGAGTTGTTCATGGACTTCGACAAGTACTTCCCGCGGCGTGGCGCCAAGGGCAGCGAGACGCTGCTGCTGGAAACCAACTACCGCTCCATCGAACCGGTGATTCGCGATGGCGAGGCGGTGCTGGCCGGCGTGCAGTTCAAGCAGGCCAAGACCAGCCGGCCATGCAAGCCGACGCAGCCGGGTGACCACGGGGTAAGGCTGGTCACCGGTTTCGACCTGAACAACGGCCTGCCGAAGCTGATCGAGGCGATCACCGCGCAATGTGCCCATGTGGCCGAACGGCAAAGCCGCGAACGCACCGCGGTGCTGCTGCTCAGCCGGCGCAACGAGCCGCTGCGCACTATTCAGACGCAGCTGGACCGCAAGCTGCCGGTCAAGGCCTACACCATCCACCGTGCCAAGGGATTGCAGGCCGAGGTGGCGATCATCATCGACGACTGCGCCCCGGTGCAGCCGCATCCGCTGCGCAATGCGCTGTATGCCTACTCCGGTTTCTTCCGCAACAGTTATGACCAGGCCATGGCCGATGAAAGCCTGCGCCTGGGCTATGTGGCGATCACCCGCGGCGTCAGCCGGGTGTTCTGGTACACGCGCAAGCCTCAGGGTGCCACGGCACTGTTGCGCCAGCGCGGCTAGCGCAACAGCAGCGCAACGACTGTACCGGCCAGCAGCAGTGACAGGCCTTTCCAGAACAGCAGCGGATTGCGCTCGAGCAGCGGCGGGCGGGCGCGGTTGAGAAACGCCGGGTTGGGCTGGCGCAGCTCGAAGACGAACTCCGACAGCTCGGCATAGCGCCGCGCCGGATCGGGATGCAGCGCCTTGCCCAGCACTTCGTCGATCCACGCCGGGATATCGCGCTGCGCATGGCGCAGCGACTGATAGCACAGGCGTTTCTGCGCTGCGGTGGTGCGTGCCCTGGCGACGTCGGCGCCGTAGGGCAAGCGACCGCTGAGCAGCTGATAGGCGATCACCGCCAGCGAATACTGATCCGAACGCGGCGTGCCGGCCTCGCCGAGGAAGTATTCCGGCGCGGTATAGGCGGCGGTGCCGAGCAGGTTGTCCTGCGTACCCGGCGCATTGCGCTCGGCCAGCCCGGCGACGCGGGTCGAGCCGAAATCGATGATCTTGAGGGTGCCGGTGGCGTCGATCATCAGGTTCTGCGGGCGCAGGTCCTGGTGCAGCATTTCCAGGCGATGGAAGGCGCGCAGGCCGCGGGCGATCTGCTCGACGATGCCGCGCACGGTTTCCAGGTCCGGCTGTGGATGGTCGAGCATCCACTGCGCCAGCGTCTGGCCATCGATGAATTCGCTCACCGTGTACAGGTAGCGGCGCTGCCGTGGCGGCGGGCAGGCCTTGACCACGTGGGGGTTGTCCAGCCGGCGGGCGATCCACTCCTCCAGCAGGAAGCGCTCCAGATAGGCGGGGTCGCCTCGCAGATCCATCGACGGCGTCTTCAGCACCACTTTGGCGCCGCTGGCTTCGTCGACAGCCAGGTGTACGTGGCTGCGGCTGCTGATGTGCAGATCCCGGACGATGCGGTAGCCGTCGAACTGCATGCGCGGTTCCAGCAGCGGCGGCAGCGCCAGTTCGCCGAGTTGTCGCTGTACGTCGTCGACGGCCTGCTCCGGCAGGCTGTCGATGCGTACCAGCTGTGCGGTGAGGTTGTCGTCGCTGCCGTTGGCCAATGCCCGCTCGACGATCCGGCGCGCCACCAGGTCGAGCTCGTCCCCATGCTCGGCAACGAGCTGCGCCACCTCCCGTGCGCCGATGTGCTCGTAGACGCCATCGGTGGCGAGCAGGAACAGATCGCCGACCGCCAGCGGTAGGGTGCGGTAGTCGATCTCCAGGTGCCGGTCGATGCCCAGCGCGCGGCCGAGGTAGCTGGTATCCGCCGACACGCGCACGCGGTGATCTTCGGTCAGCTGTTCCAGGCCGCCGTCGCGCAGTCGATAGATGCGCGCATCGCCGACGTGGAACAGGTGCGCGCTGGCCGACTTGAGCACCAGCGCGCTGAAGGTGCAGACATAGCCGCGGTCGCGGTCATAGCGGTGCGGACTGTGGCGGGTCTGCGCATGCAGCCAAGAGTTGATCGCCACCAGTACCCGTTGCGCCGACTGCTTCACCGACCAGGCGTCGGAGGTGCAGAAGTAGTCGGAAAGAAAGCTCGCCACCGCGGTTTCGCTGGCGACATGGCTGACCTCGCTGCTGCTGATGCCGTCGGCCAGCGCGATGGCGATGCCCTTGCTGACGAGCTGGGCATCGCTGGGCACGCAGGCGCCGTGAAAGTCCTGGTTGGCCGGTTTGCGTCCGCGGTCCGAATGCTGGCCGAGGGAAATGGCGAGTTGGCTGGGCATCTTCATCTGCGCAAAAGCCCCGGCGCGCATGCGAGCCGGGGCCTTCGTTCACTCCAAAGTCAGTAGACGGTGCGCTTGGGGGCGGTGCGCACGTGGGTGGTGTAAAGCGTCAGGCCGGTGAAGGCCAGGCCGCCGACCAGGTTGCCCAGTGCGGTGGGGATCTCGTTCCAGAGCATGTAGTCCATCACCGAGAAGTCGCCGCCCATGATCATCGCCGAGGGGAACAGAAACATGTTCACCACCGAATGCTCGAAGCCCATGAAGAAGAACAGCATGATCGGCATCCACATGGCGATGACCTTGCCGCTGACCGAGGTGGAGATCATCGCGCCGACGACACCCATCGAGACCATCCAGTTGCACAGCATGCCGCGCAGGAAGATGGTCGCCCAGCCGGCTGCGCCGAACTCGGCATAGCCCAGGGTGCGGTCCTCGCCGATGTGCGAAATCTTCTAGCCGATCGGCCCCGGCTCGGTGGAAAAGCCCATGGTGAAGACGAAGGCCATCATGAAGGCCACGGTCAGCGCACCGCCGAAGTTGCCGAGGAAAACCCAGCCCCAGTTGCGCAGCACACCGCCGACGGTTACCCCGGGGCGACGGTCGAGCAGTGCCAGCGGGGTGAGCATGAACACCCCGGTCAGCAGGTCGAACCCCATCAGGTAAAGCATGACGAAGCCCACGGGAAAGAGCATGGCGCCGATCAGCGGTGAACCGGTCTGCACGGTGATGGTCACCGCGAACACCGCGGCGAGGGCGAGGATCGCCCCGGCCATGAAGGCGCGGATCAGGGTGTCGCGAGTGGACATGAATATCTTCGATTCACCGGCGTCCACCATCTTGGTGGCGAACTCCGAAGGGATTATGTAGGACATTGCGTGATGCTCTTGAGTAGTTGGCAGAAGGCTGTTGAGCGAAGGTCTTTAGGGACAGCGCTGAATTCACACGAGGCCGATTTCCACGGCATCGCCATTGAGGCGCACCGGCCATACCCGCAGGCTTTGTTCGGGGTATTCCAGGCAGCTGCCATCGGCCAGGCGGAAGTGCTGCTTGTACAGCGGCGAGGCGATCACCAGCTCGCCCTTGAGGCTGCCGACGATGCCGCGACCGATGACGTTGGCGCCAGACTTGGGGTCGCGGTTGTCGATGGCGAACAGCTGCTCGCCTTCGGCGTTGTCGGGCAGGTGGAACAGCGCCACCTGGGCGCCTTCGTGCCAGGCCACCACACCGGAATTGGCGACCAGATCGGCGCGGCTGCACAGTGCCTGCCAGGCCGCCGGGGCTGCGGAACGGGAGTCGAGACGAACGACGTTGGACTGGCTCATCAGAGCACCTCCTGGGTAAGTGGGATCAGGTGAAGTTCGCTGGCGCGTACCGGCCGACGCTGGCCGCGCTCCTTGACGAAGTGGATGTCCGGGTCGGCGCGCCCGTCGTTGACGAAGGTGCGGAAGCGCTTGAGCTTTTCCGGATCGCTGATGGCGTTGGCCCATTCGCACTGGTAGCTGTCGACCACGTGCTGCATCTGGCTTTCCAGCTCGGCGGCGAGATTCAGGCTGTCGTCGAGGATGACGTCCTTCAGATAGTCCAAGCCGCCTTCCAGGCTCTCGCGCCAGACTGAGGTGCGCTGCAGCTTGTCGGCGGTGCGCACGTAGAACATCAAGACGCGGTCGATGATGCGGATCAGCGTTTCGTCATCGAGATCGGTGGCGAACAGCTCGGCATGTCGCGGGCGCATGCCGCCGTTGCCGCAGATGTAGAGGTTCCAGCCCTTGTCGGTGGCGATCACGCCGATGTCCTTGCTCTGCGCCTCGGCGCATTCGCGGGTACAACCGGATACGGCGAACTTGATCTTGTGCGGCGCACGCAGGCCTTTGTAGCGGTCCTCCAGGCGCAGCGCCATGCCGACGCTGTCCTGCACGCCGTAGCGGCACCAGGTGCTGCCGACGCAGGATTTCACTGTGCGCAGGCTCTTGCCGTAGGCGTGGCCGGTTTCGAAGCCGGCGGCGATCAGCTCGCCCCAGATGTCCGGCAGCTCGTGCAGCTGGGCGCCGAACAGGTCGATGCGCTGGCCGCCGGTGATCTTGGTGTAGAGGTCGTATTTCTTCGCCACCTCGCCGATGGCGATCAGCCCCTCGGGGGTGATCTCACCACCCGGGATGCGCGGTACCACCGAGTAGGTGCCGTTCTTCTGCATGTTGGCCATGAAGGTGTCGTTGGTGTCCTGCAGCGGAATCAGCGCCGGATCGGTGATCGGCTGGTTCCAGCACGAGGCCAGGATCGAACCCACCGTCGGCTTGCAGATGTCGCAGCCGACATGGCCGCGGCCGTGTTTGGCCAGCAGTTCGGCGAAGCTCTGGATGCCCTCGACGCGGACGATGCCGTAAAGCTCCTGACGGGTGTAGGCGAAGTGCTCGCAGAGGCTCTTGTCCACCGCCACGCCGCGCGCCGACAGTTCGGCATCGAACACCAGCTTGAGCAGGGCGTTGCAGCCGCCGCAGCCGGTGGCCGCCTTGGTTGCCGCTTTGAGCTCGCCGAGGTCGGTGACGCCGGCGTCGACCTGGCAGCACACCGCGCCCTTGCTGACGTTGTGGCAGGAGCAAATGGTCGCGCTGGCCGGCAGTGCGTCCGGGCCAAGGGTCGGAGCGCCTTCGGTCTGCGGCAGGATCAGCGCGGACGGATCGGCCGGCAGCTTGATGCCGTTCTGCGCGTACTGCAGCAGGGTGTCGTAGTAGCTGTTGTCACCGACCAGCACTGCGCCGAGCACGCGCTTGCCATCGGCGGACACTACCAGGCGGCGGTAGCTGGCAGTCGCCTCGTCGATGAAGCGGTAGCTGCGCGAGCCCGGCGTGGCGCCGTGGGCATCGCCGATGGAGCCTACATCGACGCCGAGCAGCTTGAGCTTGGTCGACATGTCGGCGCCGTAGAAGGGCTCGTGCGGTTCGCCGGCCAGTTGCGCAGCGACACCGCGTGCCATGCTGTAGCCCGGGGCGACCAGGCCGAACACGCTGCCGTTCCAGCTGGCGCACTCGCCGATGGCGAAGATCGCCGGGTCCGAGGTGCGGCATTCGCTGTCGATAACGATGCCGCCGCGCGGGGCGATCTCCAGCTCCGCGACACGGCCGAGGGCATCTTGCGGGCGGATGCCGGCGGAGAACACGATCAGGTCAGTTTCGAGGAATTCGCCGTCGGTGAAGTTCATCCGCCAGGCGTAGTCTTCGCCGGTAACGATCTCCTGGGTGGCGCGCGACAGGTGCACGCCGACGCCCAGCGCCTCGATGCGAGCCTTCAATGCTGCGCCGCCTTCGGCGTCCAGCTGCACCGGCATCAGGCGCGGGGCGAATTCGACGACATGCGCTTCCAGGCCGAGCGACTTCAGCGCGTTGGCCGCTTCCAGACCGAGCAGACCGCCACCGACCACCACACCGCGCTTGGCGCCGCTGGCGGCCGCACGAATCGCATCAAGGTCGTCGAGGGTGCGGTAGACCAGTCGCGCGCTGCCTTCGGCGCCGGTGATTGGCGGCACGAAGGGGTAGGAGCCGGTGGCCAGGATCAGCTGGTCGTAGGGCTGGCGGCCGGCACTGGTGACGACCTCCTTGCGCTCGCGGTCGATGCCCAGCACCTGAATGCCCAGATGGGTGTAGACGCCGTGGCTGGCGTAGTAGTCGGCCTCGCACATGGCCAGCGACTCGGCATCGCGACCGCCGAAGTATTCGGACAGGTGCACGCGATCGTAGGCACGCTGGCGCTCCTCGCCGAACACATGCAACTCGTAGCGGGTGAGGGCGCCGCGCTCGATCAGCTGTTCGATGCAGTGGTGACCGACCATGCCGTTGCCGACGATGACCAGTTTTTCTTGCGTGAGCGGAGTGACGGTAGAACTCATGGCCTTTCCTCAGTCGAGCTGCTGCGGCACTGGGCCGGCAAAATGCAAAAAGGCGCCTGGAGCTGGTATCAGCTCCAGGCGCCTTTGCCTGGTAATTAGTGGTGTGTGGGGTGGTCGGTCAGGCCCCGTTGCCTGCTACACCCGGTCCCGCGCCTTTTGGCTTGACGGTCGCCGCTGACCGTGTGGGACGTCCTGCCGCGAGTCGGGCAGGTTTGCCAGGGTGATTGCAGGTTGTATGCCAGCTTGTCCGGCAGCGTGCATGTGCGGCTGCCAAGCGCGCGACTGCGCGGTATTGCGGGGTGTTGGTCGCACAGGCGCTGAGCGAATCGGCGTTCGTCGCTGTGGCCGGAACGAGGCAGGCTTGAACCAGAACAGTGCGGCGGTGCGGGCGTGCTCCCTGCTTTGGGGCGACCACGTCTGCGTGGCAAGGAGCAGATTTATCTCTGTCAGCCGCCAAACGCCTCGCGGAGCAATTCCGGCAGTGCCTTGCCGGCGGGCAGCGCAAGCAGGTGTTCGCGGTTGCCGGCAGTCGCCTCGCCTTGCGGGTTGACGTGCACCACGGTGGCTCCGGCGTCGTGCGCCCGGTGTGGCACTTCGGCAGCGGGATAGACCACCCCGGAGGTGCCTACCGACAGTAGCAGATCGCATTCGCCAGCGGCCTGGAACGCGGCATTGAGTGCAGCGACGGGCAGACTCTCGCCGAACCAGACGACGCCGGGGCGCAGCCGTCCGCCGCAATGACTGCAGCGGGGCGGTTCGAGGCGACGGCCGCCTTCGGGCTCGTCGGCGTCAGGCAGCGGCTCGGCAGGCTCGCGTGCGCAGGCGAAGCAGCGCGGTCGGTGCAGGCTGCCGTGCAGGTGGATGACGTCCTGGCTGCCGGCGCGCTCGTGCAGGTCGTCGACGTTCTGCGTGATCAGCGTCAGACGTGGTACTTGGCGCGCCAGTTCGGCGATCGCCAGGTGAGCAGGGTTCGGCTGCGCCTGGAACACGCGCATGCGCCGCCATTCATACCAGCCCCAGACCAGCGCCGGGTCGCGGCGAAACGCTTCGGCTGTGGCCAGCTCGCCCGGATCGAAACGCTCCCATAAACCGGTCAGCGCGTCGCGAAAGGTCGGGATGCCGCTCTCGGCGGAAACGCCGGCACCGGTGAACACGACGACATGGCGGGCCGAGCGCAGGGCGGAAATCAGCGAAGCTGGAATCACGATCGGGCTCCGGGGTATGGAAGAAGGACTATCAATAGCATCGTGTTGCGGGCTTTTCCAAAGCGTCGGCTGGTCGAACGGCGCTTGCGAGTGTCTGTCCCTCAGGCAGTGCATTGTGTTTCGCGTCGGAGTTCTGACCGTCCGGCTGCTCACCGGGGCCATCTGTCACCTACTTGACGGACGTCAACGTCGCCCGCACTGGCTCGCGGATGATGCCGCTTAAAGCAATAAACACGATATTCGCAGCCGGGAGGCTCTCATGCTTGGCTCAGTGACCTGGGACGACGCGCTGGTACAACGCTACGGACAGATCGGGCAGGGGCACTGCACCTATCCGGCTGCGGCCGATTTCAGCGACCGGATCGCCCCGCTGGATCTGCTGCGTGCATTGCGCGAGGGGCGTCGCGCCGGCCGCCCGCTGTCGCTATCCATTCACCAGCCCGGTGGCGTCGAGCTGCAGCCTGGCGAGGCCGCCGCCTATCAGCTGCGCCTGCGTCGCGAGATCGAACAGCTCGGTTGCCATGTCGGGCCGCTGCAGCAGGTCGAGCAGTTGCGGCTGAGCACCGGCACACTGGGCATCGCCGCGTTGCGAGAACTGATGACTCTGCTCAGGAGCCGCTTCAGTTTCGTCGATTCCCGTGCCGGCAGCTTTCTCGCCGAAGTCGAGCTGGCCCATGCCGACTGGCCGCTGATTGGCGCGCTGCATGAGCTCGGCTTCAACCAGCTCAGCGTCGCGGTGCCCGATCTGCGCGCGGACGACGGCGGCACGGTCGAGTACTTCCGCAGTTCGGCGCGCATCCGCGCGGTGATCGAGGCTGCCCATGCGTTGCACTACCGCTCGGTGAATCTGGACCTCGGCTACGGCAGGTCCTGGCAGACGCCGGCCAGCTTCGCACGCAAGCTGGCGTCGATCATCGAGCTGGCGCCGGATCAGGTGACGATGTTCGATTACCGCGACGCGCCGCTGGTCGCTGCCAATCCCGCGCGGCTCGGCCTGGCTTCGCTGGCCGACACGCTGGCGATGTACCGCCACGGTGTCGAGCAGCTCAGCGCCGCCGGCTACCGCTACATCGGGCTGGGCAAGTTCGTCCTGCCTCACGACGACCTGGCGATGGCTCAGGAGATCGGCGCGCTGTACCACGATATCCATGGCTACACCCTGTACGGCGCATGCGATCACCTGGGCTTCGGGGTGGGCGCGATCAGCCGGGTCGATGGCCTTTATTGCCAGAACGCCAGCACCGCGCAGGCCTACCAGCAGGCACTGGACCAGGACCAGCTACCGAGCATCTGCGGTCTGCATGCCAGCCATGTCGATCCGCTGCATCAGACGTTGCTCGAACGTCTGCGCTGCACCTTCACGCTGGATTTCGACGCGCTCACGCTGCACAGCGGCGTGGATGTGCGGCAGCGTTATGCGCGGCACTGGCCCGCGCTGCAGCAACTGCATGCCGACGGGGTGATCGTGCTGGACGCTGACGGGCTGGATATCCCGCCCCACGCCCGGCTGCTGGTGCCGGCAGTGTGCGCGGCCTTCGAGCAACCCAATGCAATGGTGGTCGGTCACTCCGCCGGGCGCCGGCGGCGCTGACCCGAACCGTCGAGCCACTGTACGGTGAGGCGGCCGCTCAGGCTGCCGAGGCGACCGGCCAGCTTGCGCAGCTGACGCTCCTCGTCGGCGACCACGGCTAACCCGCGACCCTGTTCCCCGGCCCGTGGAGCCTCGATGGCGACATCGAGGGCGAGCAGGAGGGCCTGCTCGGTGATGTTGCAGATCTCCTCCGGCACGCGGTCGATCCGTTCCGATTGCCATGCCTCCATGTGCACACCGATGCGCCGTCCCGGCGGGTTGAAGCGCATGCGGTGTTCCAGTTCGCCGGGCAGGCGAGATGGGGCTAACTCGCCGGTGAAACGCTGCAGGAAGCCGCTCATGCATGCGCATCCGGCAGGTTGCGGAAGGCATCCAGCGCCCGCGCCCGGCTGGCGCCGAGGTCGACGATGGGGCTGGGATACTCGGTAACGTCGAACAGGCTGCGGTGCGCCGACGGGTTATGCACGTCGCGCTTGCTCAGGTGCTGCAGCTCGGGCAGCCAGCGGCGCAGGAACTGCCCGTCCGGGTCGAAGCGCTGCGACTGGCTGATCGGGTTGAACAGGCGGAAGTAGGGCACCGAATCCGTGCCGGTGGACGCGCTCCATTGCCAGCCGCCGTTGTTGGCGGCCAGGTCGCCGTCGATCAGGTTACGCATGAACCAGCGCTCGCCCTCACGCCAGTCGATCAGCAGGTTCTTGCTGAGGAACATGGCGACGACCATGCGCAGGCGGTTGTGCATCCAGCCGGTTTCCTGCATCTGACGCATGGCCGCATCGATGATCGGGAACCCGGTACGGCCTTGCTGCCATGCTTCCAGCTCGTCCGGCGCGCGCCGCCATGGCAGCGCCTCGGTTTCCGGGCGGAAGGCGCGATGCATCGACACCCGCGGATAACCGACCAGGATGTGCTTGTAGAACTCGCGCCAGAGCAGTTCGTTGACCCAGGTGGTGGCGCCGGTGCTGCCGCTGTCCAGCTCGCCCTGGTTGTAGCCAAGCGCCGCGTGCAGGCACTGGCGGATGGAAATGACGCCGGTGGCGAGGTAGGCCGACAGCTGACTGGTGCCGGGCTCGGCGGGCAGGTCGCGGCGCTGGTGGTATTCGTTCAGGTCATCCTCGACGAACGCCGCCAGACGGCGCTGGGCGAAGGCTTCGCCGGCCGGCCAGAGCGCGCGCAGATAGTCCGTGGGCCGGGGAAAGCCGGTTACCGCAGCGGGCACCGGATCACTGGCGATACCCAGCGGCGCCTGGGCCGCAGGCACCGGCTCACAGGCTGGCAGCGATACGCTCAGGCGTGCAAGGCAGGCCTTGCGAAACTGGCTGAACACCTTGAAATAGCTGCCCGACTGCGTCTGTACGCTGCCCGGGGTGAACAGCAGCTGGTCGAGATAGCCGCGCACGCGGATGTCGGCCGCTTCCAGGCGAGCCGCCACTGCCTGATCGCGGCGCTGCTCGTTAACGCCGTACTCCTCGTTGTAATGCAGCCGCTGCATGCCGTGCTCGCGGCAGACGTTCAGCAGCGCGTCGGGCACCGCCTGCCAATCATCGACCTCGCGAATCAGCAGCGGGACGTTGAGCGCACCCAGCCGGGTCGACAGCTCGGCGAGGTTGCGCAGCCAGAAATCGACCTTGCATGGGGCATCGTCGTGAGCAAGCCATTGCCTGGGGGTGACCAGATACAGTGCCACCGTTGGGCCGGCAGCCATGGCAGCGGCCAGGGCGGTGTTGTCGCTTGTGCGCAGATCGCTGCGCAACCAGAACAGTTGGGTCATGACGCGCTCCCTTCGCTACCCGGCAGCAGGCCGGCGCCGTGCAGTTGTTGCAGGGCGCCGAGTGGGTCCTCGGCGAGCATCAGCCCGCGATGTCGGTGCAGCTCGGGTGCATGGATATGAACGGCCGGACCGGCCACACAGAGTGGCGCGACGCTTTGCTCGATCAGGCGTGGCAGATCGCGTTGCAGGCAGTTGCCCGGCAGGCTGTTGCTCGCGTAAAGCAACAGGGCGCGGGGCAGGATGCGTTCCATCGCCAGGTTCAGCTCGTTCAGCGGAACCGGCCACTCGATGATCTCGACCGGGCAGTCGGTGCTGGAGACGAGCCAGGCGGTCAGCCACAGGCCCGGCGTGAAGGACTCGTCATCCAGATTGGCGAGTAGCAACGGGCGTCCGGCCTGCTGGCGGTTGTTGAAATAGATGCGGGTTGCCAGCTTGCTGCGCAGCCAGGAATGAACCAGCACCCGCTCCACTGCCGCGCCGTACTGGCCCTGCCAGCGCTGGTCGAGTGCATCGAGCAGCGGATGCAGCAGATGCTGGCAGAGCGTGCGCGGTGGGTACAACGCCATGGCCCGGTTGAAGGCATCGTCCAGGCGGCGTTCGCTGAGACGGTCGATGGCCTGCAGCAACTCTGCGAGCAGCTCGGACCACTGGTTCTGCCTGGGCAGTTCCGGTGGCGTGGTGGTGTCCAGCAGCGGCTTGATCTGGCTGACGGAAACGCCGCGGTTGAGCCAGATGAGGATTTTGCGGATGCGCTGGATGTGCGCGTCTTCGTAGAGTCGATGCCCTTTGGGCGTGCGCAGCGGGACGATCAGCCCGTATCGACGCTCCCAGGCACGCAGGGTCACGGCGTTGACGCCGGTGATGCGTGCTACCTCGCGGATCGGCAGCAGGCCTTCGGCGATCAGCTGCGTCAGCTCCGTTGGTTCATTCATGTTCAGATTCCGTTGCGCAGGCTGAGGGTTTCGGGGTGCGGCTGCATGTACGCCTGGCGAGCGACGTAGTGATCGGGATGACGGCGGAAGTGGTGCTTGAGCAGGGTCAGCGGCACCACCAGCGGAATGACGCCAGCGCGGTACTGATCGATGAGGTGACGCATCTCGCGGCGATCGTCCGCGCCCAGCGCGTCCTTGAGATAGCCGCTCAGATGCAGCAGCACGTTGCAGTGCGTACCGCGGGTGGCGGGCTTTTTCAGGGCCTGCATCAGTTGGCTGAAGTACTGCGGTGCGAACGCCTCCAGCGAGTGTTCGGCAAGTTGCGCCACCAGCCGACCGAGCACCTTGTATTGCAGCGGGTTGCTCGCCATCAGCTGGTATTTGTAGCGCGAGTGGAAATCGACGATGGCCCGGCGGCTGAGACCGGCCTGGCACAGGCGCTGCCAGTCGGCATGGGCATAGACGCGGGTGAGGAAGTTTTCGCGCAGTACGGCATCGTTCAGGCGGCCGTCCTCTTCGACTGGCAAATCCGGGCAGGCCTGCATCAGTGCCTGGGCGAACACGCCGCTACCACCGCCGGGTTGGGTGTGGCCGTTGGCGGCATAGACCTTGACCCGCTCCATACCGCAGGACGGCGACTTCTGCATAAGGATGTAGCCGTTGATGTCGTGCAGCTGTTCGGCGATCTGCCGGCCGTAGGCGGCGAGCGCTTCGGTGACGTCCAGCTCGGGACGCACGGTGCCGACCGCCCTCGGCGCGTCGGTGTCGCCGACCAGGCGAATCGGCTCGCGAGGCGTGCCCAGACCTATCGCGACCTCCGGACACACCGGCACGAATTCGAAGTGTTGTGCCAGGGTTTCGCTGCACAGGCGTGATTCCTTGTGGCCACCGTTGAAACGCACCGGATTGCCGAGCAGGCAGGCGCTGATTCCGATCTTGGGCGTGGGAAGCGTGGTGTGCATTGTGGCGACCTCGTCTTGTACAATTTTGGTTTCTGTACAACTTGAGGTCATCATAGTTACGGTGTTGTACAAGTCAATACTGGATGTACAACTAATGGCGTAATGCTGTACAAATGTCGTCAGTGGATGGCTTTGGATAGTTGTCGACGTGTTCGAAGAGGGTTATTAGCCGGCTTGTCGATCCACAGCTTTTTCCGGCCGGGCTGATGCGTGCCAGTGAGACAGCCGAAGCGGTAGCTTTAAAATGCTGTACGGTTCGTGTGAACGTGTATAGGTGTATGCTTTCAAGCAGGTCGTCAAACCCGCGCAATGGCTGCGCGCCAGGAGCTCACCATGAACATCTTGTTGACGGGCGGTACCGGGCTGATAGGACGCGCGCTGTGCCGGCGCTGGTTGGCGGACGGGCATCGGCTGTGGGTGTGGAGCCGCACGCCGCAACGCGTTGCCATGCTGTGTGGTGCCGAGGTGCAGGGCGTGGGCAGTTTGCAGCAACTGGATGCCGTGGAGCTGGACGCGGTGGTCAATCTGGCCGGCGCCCCGATCGCCGATCGGCCATGGACCAAGTCGCGCAAGGCGCTGCTGTGGGACAGCCGAATCAAGCTCACCGAACAGCTGGTCGAATGGTTGGGCCGGCGCGAGCAGAGACCGGCGCTGCTGATCTCCGGTTCCGCCGTGGGGTGGTACGGCGATGGTGGGGAGCACCGCCTGACCGAAGCCGATCAGCCGGTCTCCTCCGATTTCGCCAGCCAGCTGTGCAATGCCTGGGAAGAGCGCGCGATGGAGGCGACGGTGCTGGGCATGCGCGTGGTGCTGGTGCGTACCGGGCTGGTGCTGGCGCGTGACGGCGGCTTTCTCCAGCGCTTGCTGCCGCCATTCAGGCTAGGCCTGGGTGGGCGCATCGGCGATGGTCGGCAATGGATGCCGTGGATTCATATCGAAGACCAAATCGCCCTGATTGATTTTCTTCTGCACCAGCCGGCAGCCAGCGGACCCTACAATGCCTGCGCGCCGACCCCGGTGCGCAACGTCGAGTTCACCCGCAGTCTCGGCCGCTGCCTGCATCGCCCGACGCTGCTGCCAGTGCCGGCGGCAGTGCTCAAACCCCTGCTCGGCGAGCTGGCCGGGCTGCTGCTCGGTGGCCAGCACGCGTCGCCGCAGCGGGCCGAGGCGGAAGGTTTCCGCTTTCGTTTCAGTGATCTGGATACGGCCCTGGCCGACCTATTGACGCACCCCTGAAGGGTGCACCCTGTGTGAAAATAGCGCGCCCCCCGCTTGGGGTACGGCGCAACTTACAAACAGTAGTCAGGAATGTTGCATGACAGAGCAGGCGTTGTTGTTGGTCAATCTGGGTTCGCCAGCCTCCACGGAAGTCGCTGATGTACGCCACTACCTCAATCAGTTTCTGATGGATCCGTATGTGATCGATCTGCCGTGGCCGTTGCGTCGCCTGTTGGTCTCGCTGATTCTGATCAAGCGCCCCGAACAATCTGCGCATGCCTACGCCTCGATCTGGTGGCCGGAAGGCTCGCCGCTGGTGGTGCTGAGCCGTCGCCTGCAGGAAGCGGTACGCCCGCACTGGACGCAGGGCCCCGTGGAGCTGGCGATGCGCTATGGCGAGCCGTCCATCGAGACCACGCTGACGCGTCTGGCCGGGCAGGGCATCGCCCAGGTCACCCTGGCGCCGCTTTATCCGCAGTTCGCCGACAGCACGACGACGACGGTCATTCAGGAAGCGCGCCGGGTCATCCGCGAGCGTGGACTGGGCTTGCAATTGTCGATTCTGCAGCCGTTCTACGACCAGCCGGAGTACCTCGATGCGCTGGCTGCCAGTGCCAGGCCGCATCTGCAACAGGATTTCGATCATCTGCTGCTGAGTTTCCACGGACTGCCCGAGTGCCATCTGCACAAGACCGATCCAACCGGCTCGCACTGCCTGAAGGGCGATGATTGCTGTCAGCGTGCCGAGGGTGCGGTACTCGCCAGCTGCTACCGCGCGCAATGCATGCGCACCGCCGCCGGCTTCGCGGCGCAAGCGGGGTTGCGTGACGATCAGTGGTCGGTGTCTTTCCAGTCGCGCCTCGGCCGCGCCAAGTGGATCGAGCCCTATACCGAGACACGTCTCGACGAGCTGGCGCAGCAGGGCGTGAAAAAGCTGCTGGTGATGTGCCCGGCCTTCGTCTCCGACTGCATCGAAACCCTCGAGGAGATCGGCGATCGTGGGCGTGAGCAGTTCATCGGGGCGGGTGGCGAGGAGCTGGTGCTGGTGCCCTGTCTGAACACCCACGAGGATTGGGTAAAGGCGCTGGTGACGCTCTGCGGTCGCGCGCCTCTGGCGCTCTGAGTGCAGGTTCGGGGACGCAGGGCGATGCGTCCCTCGTCAGGCTGATACGCCGTCGTCCGCGGCGGCGCTGCGAACCAGCTCTTCGAACGCATCCGCCGACAGCGGTCTGCCGAACAGATAGCCCTGGTAGTGGTGGCAGCCATTGGCGAACAGCATCGCCCGTTGTGGCTCACTTTCGACACCTTCGGCGATGACCTCCAGGTTCAGACCGGTAGCCAGTGCGCAGATGGCCCGGACGATGGTCAGGCTGCTGCTGTCCTCCGGCAGGCGACGGATGAAGGTCTGATCGATCTTCAGTTGATCCAGCGGCAGCTGCTGGAGATAACTCATCGAGGAATAGCCGGTACCGAAGTCGTCGATGGCGAAACGGATGCCGTGCTTCTTGAGCCGCGTCATGCGGGCGATGGCTTCGGGCATGTTGTCCAGCAGCAGCGTTTCGGTCAGCTCCAGCTTGAGCCGGGCCGGATCGGCACCGCTCCGTTCCAGCAGTTCGAGTGCCTTCTCGACGAAATTGTCCTGGTACAGCAAGTGTGCGCTGAGGTTGACCGAAAGGCTGAGGTGGGCGAATTCCGGCGTTTCGGCCCAGCGCGCCAGTTGGGCACAGGCCTGGGCCAGCACCTGTTGATCGAGGGTGTGGATCAGGCCAGCGTGCTCGGCCTGGGCGATGAACGCCGCCGGCGTCAGCAGGCCGCGCAGCGGATGCTGCCAGCGCACCAGCGCCTCGGCGCCAACGATGCCCTCGGTCTGCTCCAGCTGCGGCTGGAAATTGAGTATGAAGTCGCCGTTCTTCAACCCCAGTCGAATCTCTTCCTCGAGACGCAACCGGTCCTGCACGGCCAGCTGCATGCGTGGGTCGAAGAAGCGTAGGGTGTTCTTGCCGGAGATCTTTGCCTCGTACATCGACATGTCGGCCCGCTTCATCAGCTCGTCGCTGCTGCTGGCTTCGGCACCGAACAGCACCACACCGATACTGGCGCTGCTGTACAACGCAAGGTCGGCCAGACGATACGGCCGGTCCAGCGAGTCCAGCAGCTTCATGCCGATGTGCTCGGCCTGGCCCGCGGCGCGTAGCGGGTCATCGCCGAGGTTCTCCAGCATCACCACGAACTCGTCGCCACCCAGGCGCGCCACCGTGTCGCTGGCACGCACCTCGGCGTGCAGACGCTCAGCGGCGATGCGCAGCACCTGGTCGCCGGTCTGGTGCCCGTGCAGATCGTTGATGTTCTTGAAGTTGTCCAGATCGATGAACATCAACGCGCCGAGCTGATTGCCCCGGCGGCTGGCCGCCATGGCCTGGTGCAGGCGGTCGAGCAGCAGTCGGCGGTTGGGCAGATTGGTCAGAGGATCGTAGAACGCCAGGTTATGGATCCGCTCTTCGGCTGCCTTGCGATCGGTGATATCGGTAAAGGCGGCGACATAGTGAGTCACCTTTCCGAGCGCGTTGTGCACCGCGCTGATGGTCAGCCATTCGGGAAAAATCTCGCCACTCTTGCGCC
This sequence comes from Pseudomonas sp. FeN3W, assembly GCA_030263805.2. Lineage (NCBI taxonomy): Bacteria > Pseudomonadati > Pseudomonadota > Gammaproteobacteria > Pseudomonadales > Pseudomonadaceae > Pseudomonas > Pseudomonas sp. FeN3W. The sequence continues at coordinate 634,139 of CP136010.1, read as the reverse complement.
GGTTCCAGATTTCGCCTTCCCACACGCCGGTGGTTTCGATGCTCGACCACATGGTGCGATAGAACTCCGGCCCATGCTTGCCGGACGCGAGCAAAGCAGTAGTCTGGCCGATGGCTTCGGCGGGGTTGTAGCCGCTGATGCGGGTGAAGGCTCGGTTGACCCGCAGGATGCGATTCTGTGCGTCGGTAATCAGCATGCCTTGCTGCGATTCGAAGGCGATGGCGGCGATCCTGCGCTCCAGTTCGGTGTTCACTCGTTCGGTGATATCGCGGCTCAGCCAGACCACCGCTCGCTTCTGCCCTGGCGGTTGTTCCAATGGCAAAGCGCGGCCTTCAAACATCCTTACACCGATACGTGTCGGTAGGCTGTATTCGATTAGCTGCGGCGTATCGCTGTTGAGTGTCTGTCGAATGTAGTCGAGGTAGCGTTGCTGGTCTTCTTCCGGCATAGCTTCCTTCACGGTTTTTCCGCGCAACCTGGTGGCCTCGCTATACAACAGGTTGCGCTCGGAGCAGATTACGTCCAGGCAGTGACCGTCTTCGTCGACAACCAGCAGCGGGTCGGGGATAGCCTGGCCTATGGCGCGCAGCCGGGCTTCGCTGGAGCGCAGCGCCTGCTCGATCTTGTCGCGTTCGAGCAGATCCTTGAGCAGGACACCAAGAACGGCGGTGGCCAGTGGAAGCGCCAACAGCATCGGCAAGGCGATTTCCTTCACCGCGGCGGCGCCCAGTGGGTTGGGCAGTAGCATCGCGATGAGGCCCAGCACGACCAGGTGCGTTGCCAGTCCGAACCCCAGCAATTGCCAGAAACCGATGCCGAGCAAACGCTTGCGATATGCGCAGCCGTAAGTCAGTCCGAATGCGATCGGTAGCAAAATGTTGGCGATTCCGGGAACTACGCCGGGCCCACCCAGCCACAGACGGTAGGCGCCGGCCAGCGTGCCGGCGATGGCTGCTACTAGCGGTCCGCCGAACAGGCCGGCCATGCTCAGCACCACAGTGCGGGCATCGAGGATGATTCCCGTCTGGCCTGTGCTGGTCATTAGCATGCCAATGATGCAGGCGCTGCCGAACCAGAGGCCGGCGAGCAATTGTGCAGAGCGTTGGCCGCTCCGGTTCCAGCTGCGTGTAGTGAAGGCCAGCAGCCAGCACAACGCGAGCAGCATGACCGCGTTCTGTACAACGGCATTGATGGTCAAGACAGAATCCTAGGCGCAACCGCCCACTGCAGGATGGTGAAATGGCTATTCGCCAGTATCCCATAACCACCGTTACGGGGTAACGACACTTAGGTAGGGTTGTCCGCTACTTGAGCACGCAGCGCTGCTGCCCCGGTGGGTCAACGGCCCGCCGGATGCGGGCCGGGCGGCGTGCTCAGTTCTGCGCGTGCTGCGCCTTCAGTTCGCGAATCTCGGCTTCCAGCGCTTCGACGCGCTGCAGGGCTTCGACCTCGGCGGTGACGTTCTTCTGGATACCGATGAAATAGGTCAGCTGATCGGCCTCGTTGAATACCGGCGTGATGGAAAGCTCGTTCCAGAACGGCGTGCCGTCCTTGCGGTAGTTGCGGATGATCTGACGGCACGGCTGGTTGTTCTTGATTGCATCGCGGATGGCCTGCAGGGCCGGCTGGTCACGGTCCTCGCCCTGCAGAAAGCGGCAGTCGCGGTAGAGGATGTCGTCCACCGCGTAGCCGGTCAGGCGCTCGAACGCCGGATTGGCGTAGATCAGGATGTTGTCATCCCCTTCCTGTTCGGCGACCACGATCCCATCGTTGGAGGCTTCGATAACCAGTTGCAACAGCTTGGCATTGATCATGTCACGACATCCTGAAGGGGCATGCGGCACATTCTAGGCCAACTTGGCCACTCGGTGCCCTGCAAGTGCCACCAGCTCATTCGTTGCGTTTGCGGAAGAACAAGGTGAGCCGTCCCGCCTCGACGCCGAACTTGCTCATGAACGGGCGGTTGGCCAGAGTGCCCTCATCGATCAGGTACCTTTTTGGGCGTCGGGCGCTGTTACGTGGAGGGGAGTGCTGCTGCATCGATGGCGGAATGCGGCAGCCCGTCGAACAGCTGGTAACCGAGCGACAGCGGCGGTCGCAACGGACGCCAGCCGAGTGGTGCGCCCAGCGACCGTGGTCCGCCAGACGCCGGTTCCAGTAGGTGGCGTTTACACCGGTCAACCAGGAGCTGCGTTAGATTCGGCCGAGCCCAGCGGGATCGAAGTCGTCAGCGCTGATATCCACCAGGCGCAGCCGTGTCGGATCGGCGCTGCGCTCCAGCCAGCGAGCCGCTCGGGCACGCAGTGGGCAGGCACGATCGACGTCAGCGGCAATCAGGCGCCATTCCATCGTGCCTTGTGTTTGTACAACGTTTGTAGAGGGTATGCTGCGAAACGCTGGGTTACAATCTCGGCATTCTTATCCAGCGAGCCGCCCCATGAACGATTCTTCCGGCGCTTCGAACCTGGCCTCGAGCGCCTTCGAGCAGCAGGATCTATTCCCTATCCGTGAAGTTTCCCGCCTGACCGGGGTCAACCCGGTGACCCTGCGGGCATGGGAGCGCCGCTATGGTCTGATCCGGCCGACGCGGACCGAGAGCGGTCATCGCCTGTACTCGATGGCCGACGTGGAGGCGGTTCGCAGCATTCTTTCCTGGACCGAGCGCGGCGTGGCGGTAAGCAAGGTAGGCAGCATCCTGGCGCGCAGCGCAGCGACCCGCGAGGCAGAGGAACCGATCGCAACGCCAAGTGGCGAGTGGAACGAGTGGCAGGGGCAACTGCGTGATGCGGTCAACGGCTTCGACGAAGTGCGCCTGGAGCAACTCTACGGCCAGATCTTCTCCACCTATCCGCTGGCGGTGGTTTTTCAGGATGTCCTGCTGCCGGTGTGGCAGGAACTGCTGCTGCGCCAGGATGAATTCGGCGGCACCAGCGAGTGGCTGTTTCTCGATGCCTTTATCCGCGCCCGGGTGCTCCAGCGATTGCAGCTAGCCCGGATGCCGGCTGGTGAGCGCATACTGCTCGCCGCGATGCCGGGGCAGTGCCGCGAACTTGAATTGCTCGTGGCAGGCCTGATGCTCAGTGGCGACAGCCTGGCCGTCAGTGTGTTGCCGATCGGGCAGCCGCTGGAAGAACTCGCGCTGGTCTGCGACAAGATGAAGCCGCAGGGGCTGGTGCTGTATTCCAATGTTCCGCATGGCGAGACGCAGTTGCGTCAGCTCAACAAGCTGTCCCTCGCGCTCGATTGCCCCCTGGCCCTGGCCGGCGAGGCGGCGGAGCTGGGCCGTGAAGCGCTGGCGGGTACCCCGATCGCCTGCCTCGGCAGTTCCGGCAAGCTGATGCAGCGCCGTCTGCGCCAGTTCCTGGCTGGTCAGCTGGATACCTGAACCATGCGCACAGCTGTCCGGCAAGGGGAAATCAATCCATGACGCCAGACAGCGTTCCGCCTGCCGTGTTGCCGCAGTGGCACGTCCTGCCCAATGGCCTGCGGCTGGGCTTTATCCAGCTGCCAGCGGGCAACCAGGCAGCAGCCCTCGTTCGCGTGAACGCCGGCGCACACGATGCGCCGGGCGAATACCCAGGGCTCGCGCATTTTCTCGAACACCTGCTGTTCCTGGGTAGCCTGGCCTATGCGCCGACCCAGAGCCTGATGCCGTTCGTGCAGGGTTGTGCCGGGCAATTGAACGCTTCGACCCGTGAGCGTCATACCGATTTCTTCTTCCAGGTGCCTGGCGCTGCCTTCGGCGAGGCGCTCAAGCGCCTGCTCGACATGCTCGCTCGGCCTCTGCTCGACCCGGCGGCGCAGTTGCGCGAGCGCGAGGTGTTGCAGGCTGAATTCCTGGCCCGCGGGCGGGACCGGGAGACCCTGTGCGACGCCGCGATCGGTACGGCGCTGAGCTGTGCGCATCCATTTTCAGCGTTTCACGCGGGCAATCGCGAAACGCTGCCGGTAGAGGCGCCAGAGTTCCAGAAAGCGCTGACCGGCTATCACCAGCGCTTCTATCGAACCGGGCAGATGGAGCTGCTGGTCGCCGCGTCCGGCAGCCTTGAGCAGGTGCTGGAATTGCTGCAAAGCGACGAATGCCAGCTATCGGTCGCACCGAACGTCGCAAGACCGATACAGCCACTGCACGCCGACGATGGCGCCACCTTGCGTCTGAGCGTCGATGGCGCGCGGCCGTATCTGGATATCGCCTTCGCCCTCGATGGGTTGCCGAATGAAGCCTGTGTGGCGCTGGATGTGCTCGGCTCATGCTTGAGTTCGCAAGCCGACGGGAGTCTTTTCCAAGCCCTCAGCGACGCCCACTGGTGTGATGCCGTCTCGTTGCGCGTGCCGTACTGGCATGACGGGCAGGGTGTGGCCGTCTTCGAGGTGCAGTTGACCGAGCGCGGCATGGCGGAGCGCGCGCAGATCGTTGCGGCGCTGCGCGACTGGCTGCATTTCATGTGCACGCAGGCAGCCTGGTCCGAGCTATGGGACGAATATGTGCAGATCCGGCGGCGTGGGCGGATGGGCAAGGAGCCACTAGCCCTGCTGCGCTACTGGATTGACCCGGCTGCCTGGACGCCATCGATCGATGCGAATCGTGTGCAGCAGGCGCTCGAGATGCTGGGTGCGCAGCTTCACGCGAGCAAGCCGATCGTACTGACGGTGGACGCCGTAAGTGCCGTTCGGTCCAAGCGCATCGAGCCGGTAAAGGCTGGGTTCACGCTGGACCTGGTCGCCGAGCAGTTGCCGCCGTCAGCCAGGACTGGATGGCAATGGCGCCTGCCCGAACGCAATCGTTGGCTCAGTGAGCGCATGCAGCCGGGTGTGGCGCCGTTACAGATGCCAACTCTGCGCTGGCTCGAACAGGCCGATGCTGCAGGGCAGGGCGCGCTCTACCTGCGCTGGCGGTTTGCCGCGGGGCAACCACCGACAGGGCTCTGGCACACGCTGCACGCCGCGCTGCGCAGGCATACCCTCGCTGCGGCGCAAGCCGGCGTCGAGCTGCGCTTCGATGACCATGGGCGCAACTGGTGCCTGACGCTGTTCGGTTATGCCGAAGCGCTGCCGCTGATTCTTCGTGACCTTGTCGACCTCATCAAAGCGCCGCCGCCGGCAGCTTGCGAAGAAGGACGGCGCCTGTGCAACGAGGCCGCGACGTCCAGCGCCGACGAGATGCTGATTCGGCAGATGTTGCGCCGTCTGCCGCTGGTGCTCGCAGGAGCTGCACGAGACGGTGATGCGTCGCTGGAGCAATGCGCGCTCGATCAAGCCTGGCAACAGTCCCATTGGGATGCATTGGCGGTGGGGCTACCTCGGCATCTGAGTGGCCCGCTGCAGACGGTACTGGCTAGGTTGCCGGGGCTTGCCGTGCCCGGTGCCGAGCCTCACCACGAAAGCAAGCCGCGTTATTGCTGGTCGCGCTTTGGTGAGTCTGGCGTGGAAACCGCGTTGGTGCTGTTCTGTCCGCTACCGGTCCGGACAGCCATCATCGAGGCGAGCTGGCGGCGCCTGGCGCGATTGATGGAAGGCGCGTTCTTCCGTCGACTGCGCAGCGAACTGCAGCTCGGCTATGCGGTGTTCTGTGGCTATCGTCAGTTCGGCGAGTGTCCGGGCATCGTTTTCGCGGTGCAGTCTCCCAGCGCATCGGCCGGCGAGATTCTTGACCATATCGAAACCTTCCTCGACGGCTTTGCCGGTACGCTGGTTGAAGTCGCTGCGGCGGACACCGAGATCGGCAACCACGACGGCGACCTGCGCCGCCGCGGCGAGTCGCTATGGCAGGCGCACCTGGCCGGCTTCGATGGCGACCACCCCGAGGCGGTGGCTGCCGCGTCGGCCAACCTCGATGCCCGGGCCATCCGTACTCAGCTACAGGCGCTGCGCGATGCCGAAGGCGGCTGGCATGTGGTCGCCAATGCCGAAGCGCCCGACTCGCGTTGGCATTCTTGCTGACTGGCGCTTCCGCGTCCCACATCACGCTCATTCAACCCCCTACAACGCTGCTCGGCGGCCAGCCGTTACGGCGGATTGTCGACGCCTGTGCCGGGAGTATGGTGGCGCACTGCTTTGGGTGTACGACCTAAGCCTCGGGCATCTTGCGCTCGGATGAGATGCTTTGCGTGCAAGACGGCACCCCGGGCGAAAGTACTAGCCTTTCGCCGCCATCGCAGCGTATGTGCTCTTGGATGGCCTTTCGATAATCGCTCCCGTCACGACTGCTTGTCGTCAAAACCGCGGAGAGCGCCATGCACAACAACAAGAAAGCCGTATCAACCCTGTTGCCACTGGTTCTGGCCAGTGCCGTCGCCATGACCGTAAGCCAGTCGGCCGTCGCCGAAATCGTGCTTTACGATCAGGACGACACCACCTTTTCCACCGATGGTTACTTCAACACCTTCTACGTCCACAGCGACGTCGAGCGTGCCGGCGAGCAATTCGATCGCAAGCAGTCGCGGGTGAAGATGGGCTTCCTGCCCAACTGGATCGGTTTTAACTTCGGCAAGCAGGTCGGCGATCTCAAGCTGGGCGGCCGCTCCTCGTTCTGGGTGACCATCAACGACAGCGATACCAACGGCACCGAGACCGGTATCGACGTGCGTCAGTTCTATGCCACCGCGGCGAATGAGCAGTGGGGCGAAGTGCTGTTCGGTAAGGATTTCGGCCTGTTCGGCCGCTCCAACATCCTGCTCGACGAGATGCTCAGCGGTTACGGTCAGGTCAGCGACACCCTGGGGCTGGTCGATGGCGGCGGCGTCTCCTTCGGCAACATCGGTACCGGCTACCCGTATCCGTTCCCGACCTCGCAGATCACCTACCGTTCGCCGAAGATGAGCGGCCTGCGCATCGCTGCCGGCATCATGGATCCGGTGGATACCACCGAGGATACCTCGTCCACTCTGGACAAGGCCTACCAGGAAGCGCCGCGCTTCGAAACCGAGATCACCTACGAGTTCGAGATGGGCGGCACCCAGTTCTACACCTGGATCAACGGCATGCAGCAGAGCTCGGACAATACCGACAGCAGCATCGACAAGGTCGATTCCAAGGGCTTGGGTTACGGTGTGCAGGCCAAGATGGGCAACCTGTCGCTGACCGCCTCGGGCTTCCAGGCCGAAGGCATCAACCCCTTCTTCACCAACAACGCTGGCGAAGCGCTGCTGCGTGAAGTGGACAGCGACGGCTACCTGCTGCAGGGCTCCTACCGCTTCGGCAAGAACCGTGTCGCGCTGTCCTATGGCCAGACCAAGGATGACGGCAACGGTCTGGGTGGTGAGGCTGATTACGAGACCCGCGGTATCGCCCTATTCCACAGCATCAACGACAACCTGACCCTGGTCGCCGAGCTGAACCAGTTCGAGATCGAAGGCAAGGACAGCCCGGCGCTGGACGAAGAAACCCGCACCTTCGCAGTGGGTGCGGCGCTGAGTTTCTAAGCGACACGATCAGCAGGGCGCGGATGGACGTCGAACCGTAGGTCGCTCCATCCGCTGCACTGGCAGTGGGCTGTACGTCGAGCGTAACCCACGCCCTGTACGCAGTGACGATTCGCTACGCTGCCAAGAGCAAGGCCGGCACCCGTGAGGGGCCGGCCTTTCTGCATCTGCGCATCACTGAACCGGACGTCCAGCGTGCGTCGAGGCCAGGCCTGGTCGGGACGAAGGCGCTTTGCTTCGCAGTGCAGCGGGTGGGAGTCGACGTTGCGGACACTTCAGCTGCATTGGCATCGCAGCAATGCGTTGTTTCGTCGCGATGCTACCTAGGCAGGCCTTTACCGGTACTCAAGTAGCATTTTCGTCCCATATGCCCTGCCCAAGAATGGGGTCATCCGATTCGAGTGGTGCGGGGTGCCGTGCGTGACTGATGAACAAGGCGAGGTAATACGCACGGCGATGTCCGACGCCCGGCTACCCGAAACGGTGGCACAGGACCTGGCACGCCAACTGATGCACCCGCATCTGGGCTTCGTGCTGTTCTTCTGTTCGGCTGAATATGACCTGCCGGCGCTGGGCGATGCGTTGCGCCAATACTTCGGTGGCGTGCGTCTGGTCGGTTGCACCTCGGCGGGCGAGATCACCTCCCAGGGCTATGGGCGTAGCTGCGTGACGGCGGTCGGCTTCGACCATCGCAGCTTTTCCATCGCCTGCGAGCTGATCGACGAGATGGACCGCTTCAGCCTGATCGAGGCGCAGCAACTGGTCGAGCGCCTGGGCAGCGACTGCCGCAGCAACTCGCTGGCGCCGATCAAGGACCACAGCTTTGCGCTGACGCTGCTCGACGGGCTGTCCAGTCGTGAGGAGATCGTGTTGTCCGCGCTCAGCGCCGCGTTCGGCAGTATTCCGCACTTCGGTGGTTCGGCCGGCGACGACAATCATCTCAGCGATACCTACGTCTATTACGACGGTCGTTTCTACAGCGGCGCGGCGATCGTGGTGCTGATCAACACCTGGCTGGATTTCGAAGTCTTTACCACCCATCACATCCTGCCGCTCGAAGACAAACTGGTGGTGACCCGCGCCGACAGCAACAGCCGGCGGGTCTACGAACTGAATGCCGAGCCGGCCGCGGAGGAATACGCACGGCTGATCGGCGTGCCGGTCAGCGATCTCGATCACCGCCTGTTCGCGGCCCACCCGCTGGCGGTGCGTATCAACGAGCATTACTACGTGCGCTCGATCCAGAAGGTCAACGAGGACCTGAGCCTGACCTTCTATTGCGCGGTGGAGAACGGCATCGTGCTCACCGCCATGGAACCCGGTCCGCTGATGCCGAATCTCGAAGCCCTGTTCGAGCGACTGAAACAGCGCCTCGGGCCGCCGCTGTTGACCATTGGTTGCGACTGCTTTCTGCGACGGCTGGAAATCGAAGGCAACGACACCAGCGAACAGACCTCGGCTTTTCTCCGACGCCAGCAGGTGATCGGCTTCAACACCTACGGAGAGCAGTTCAATGGCATGCACATCAACCAGACCTTCACCGGTGTCGCCATTGGCCGACCCGGAGGCCGGGCAGGTCGCTGAGCTGCTGGCGCGCCAGGCCGAACTCGAGCGCGAAAACCTCAAGCTCAAGCGCATCAACGCCGCGCTGATCGAACGCGTGGAATCCAGCGGTGCCGGCCGCGACGCCTCCTACGCCGCTTTCCAGCACTCGGTGGAACTGGCCGAGCAGGTTCGCGAACGCACTGATGCCTTGAATCAGGCGATGGCCGAACTCAAAGGTAGCAACCAGCTGCTCAGCGATGCGCGGTTGCGCGCGGAAACGGCGCATCAGCACTTGGTCGACGCCATCGAAAGCATCTCCGACGCCTTCGTGCTGTTCGACCGCGACCAGCGCATCGTCCTGTTCAACCGCCGCTTCAAGTCGCTATGGACGCGCACGCGCGCACGCATCAACGCCGGCACGCGGCTGGCAGAAGTGCGGCGGCTGGCGGAAAGCACCGGGCTGATCGTCGAGGAACACCGCGGCAAGGGCGATGAGCCCACGGTGTATCGACTGAACAACGGCCGTTGGGTGCAGGTCAGCGAGCGACCGACCCGTGAAGGCGGGCTGGTGATTCTCTACACCGACATCACCGAGGTGAAAGTCAGCGAAACCATGCGCCGCGAACAGGCATTGGCGCAAAAGTCCCGACTGCTGCAGCGTGCGGTGGACAACCTGTCCCAGGGCGTGGCGATGGTCAGCGCCGAGGGTGCGCTGGAGTTGTGGAACCGGCGTTTTCTCGAACTCTGCGGACTGGCGCCGATCGAGGCGCATCGACCGTTCGAGGAGGTCATGGCCGACAGCGAGCTGACCCTGCTCACGCCCAACAGCCGCGATGCCCGCGGCCGGCCGATTCGTGAGTTGGAGCAGCGCCTGTTCGACGGCCGCGTGCTGGAAATTCGCACCCATGCGCTGCCTACTGGCGGCTTCGTCAATACGTTCACCGATATCACCGAGCGCTACCGCCATGCCGAGGCGCTGCGCGAGAGCGAGCGCTGGATTCGCCTGATCACCGACCACGTGCCGGCGCTGATCGCCTATGTCTCGGCCGATCTCACCTACGAGTTCACCAACAAGGTCTACGAGGAATGGTATCGCTGGCCCAGCGACGGCATGCTTGGCCAGTCGTTGCGCGAAGTGCACAGCGGCGAGCATTGGCGGCAACTGGAGACCTACATCGATCGTGCACTGTCGGGCGAGAGCGTCAGCTTCGAGATGGCCGAGCGCAACCATGCCGGCCAACAGCGCTACATGCTGCGCTCCTATGTGCCGAACCGACAGGCCAATGGCGAAGTGGCCGGCATTTTCGTGCTGATCCAGGACATCACCGATCGCCGCCGTACCGCCGAGGCGCTGCACCAGGCCTATCAGAATCTCGAACAGCGCGTGCGTGAGCGCACCGCCGAGCTGACCAGCCTCAACGATCAGCTGCTGCGTGAGATCGACGAGCGCAGCCATGTCGAGGCGCGTTTGCGTGAAGCCAAACGCGAGGCGGAAGTGGCCAACCTGTCCAAGACCAAATTTCTCGCTGCGGTCAGTCATGACCTGCTGCAGCCGCTCAACGCCGCGCGGCTGTTCACCAGTGCCTTGCTCGAACAACCGGGTACGCCCAACGGTGGGCTGATCCGCAACATCAGCAATTCGCTGGAAGATGTGGAAAACCTGCTCGGCACCTTGGTCGATATTTCCAAGCTGGATGCCGGCGTGATCAAGCCGGATATTGCCCCGTTCGCCGTCAGTGAGCTGCTGGAAAACCTGGCCATGGAGTTCCGCCAGATCGCCGGGGCCGAACAGTTGCAGCTGGACTTCATTTCTTGTTCGGCACTGGTACGCAGCGATATCCAGCTGCTGGCACGCATCCTGCGCAATCTGCTGACCAACGCGATTCGCTACACACCCAAAGGACGCGTACTGCTGGGCTGTCGCCGCCATCGACAGAGCCTGTCCATCGAAGTCTGGGATACCGGCGTCGGCATCGCCTCGGACAAGCTCGAGGAAATCTTTCAGGAGTTCAAGCGCGGCGAGGGCGTGCGTCCCAACCAGGATCGCGGCCTCGGTCTGGGTTTGGCCATCGTCGAGAAGATCGCGCGCATGCTGGGCCATCGCATCCGGGTCAGCTCACAGCCGGGGCGCGGCTCGTGTTTCGCCATCGACGTGCCGCTGGCCAAGCGCGCACCCAAGGCGCGGCCTGAGCCAAGCACAACGGAGCTGGTGCTGCAGCGGTTGCAGGGTGCGCGGGTCTGGGTGCTGGATAACGACACGGCGATCTGTGCCGGCATGCGCACGCTGCTGGAAGGTTGGGGCTGCAAGGTGATCACGGCGCTGTCCGAGGAGGACCTGGCGCGGCAGGTAGACAACTTCCATGCCGAGGCCGACCTGATGATCGCCGACTACCACCTGGACAATGGCCACACCGGCATCGATGTCGTCGCCACCGTCAACGCACGCCGCGCCAGCCCACTACCGGCGCTGATGATCACGGCCAACTACAGCAACGAACTCAAGCAGCAGGTGCGCGAACTGGGCCATATGCTGATGCACAAGCCAGTGCGACCGATGAAGCTGAAGACCGCCATGTGCCATATGCTCGAGCATGGTACGGCTGGATAACTGAGCCACCGGGTCAGGCAGCCATTGGATATGGCTGCATCGCCGCGGGCGCCTACCTTCCCAGAGGCCCCGGTGTTTTGTAAGAGCATGGCCCCTGGGGGCGATCGTGTGAGTTTCAGGCTAGCTGTGCTCCGATCTCACCCAGATGCCGTTTCCTCGCAGACGCTCGCGATCATGTGGTCGATCCAGTCCAAGAAGCGGGCCTTTCGGCACGATGCCATTCGCGTTGATCTGCCGATGGCTGGTGTAGTAGTGATTCTTGATGTGGGTGAAATCCACCGTCTCGGCAATTCCCGGCCACTGGTACAGCTCGCGCAGCCAGTTCGACAGGTTCGGATAGTCCTCTATACAGCGCAGGTTGCACTTGAAGTGGCCGTGGTACACCGCATCGAAGCGGATGACGGTGGTGAACAGGCGCCAGTCGGCTTCCGTCAGATATTCCCCGGTCAGGTAGCGCTGCTTGCCCAGGCGTCGCTCCAGCCAGTCGAGCTCACGGAACAACTCGTCGAATGCCTCTTCGTAGGCCTCCTGCGTGGTGGCGAAACCTGCGCGATAGACCCCGTTGTTGATCGCCGGGTAAATCCGCGCGTTTAGCGCATCGATTTCACCATGCAGCGCCTCCGGGTAGAAATCCAGCGTAGAGCCGGTCAGCTCGTCGAAAGCGTCATTGAAAATGCGGATGATCTCGGCCGACTCGTTGTTGACGATGCACTGGCGCTCGCGATCCCACAGAACGGGAACGGTGACCCGGCCCGAGTACTTGGGGTCGTCACGGGTGTAGCGCTGATGGAGGTAGTCGAAGTCGTCCAGCGCGTCGCCGCTGGAGCCGGTGGGCTTGTCGAAGGTCCAGCCGTGCTCGGCCATCAGCCAGCTGACCACCGAGACGTCGATCAGCGGCTCGAGCCCCTTGAGCTTGCGGTAAATCAGTGTGCGGTGCGCCCACGGACAGGCGAGTGAAACATAGAGATGGTAGCGACCGGCCTCGGCCTTGGAACCACTCTGGCCGTCAGGCCCAGGCGCGCCGTCGGGCGTGACCCAGTGCCGGCGCTTGGCCTGTTCGCGTTCGAATTTGCCGTCGCGGCTTGCATACCAGCGGTCGTGCCACTGGCCATCGATCAGTAATCCCATGGTGCCCTCCTGTTACGGCATAGGAGGCAGTCTAGGAAGTATCGTTCGATCGATGTGACCGAATGGCGGGTTAATCCTATCGTCTAAATCGATGAATGACGGGCCTGCCAGTAGCTTCGCGCTTGCTCGAAAGCCGCGTCCCGGGTCGCGCCAAGCCCTCGCAGGGCAAGGGCCATGGTGGCGATCACGGCGAGTTCACCGTAGGCATCCTCCTGCTCGCCAGCCCAGACGGCAAGCAGCTGCTGCGGGTCGAGCTGTGCGGGCTTCACGTGGCGCCGCTCGGACAGCGCCGGCCATTCCTCATCCCACGGCGTGCCGCCAGTGGTGCCGTAGAGGTGGGAGATGTTGTCCGGGTTCATCTCGATCTCGCCGCCTTCGCCCTTGATGACGATGGCGTGGTCGCCGAGCAGGGTGCTGGCCTGGCGATGGGCATCCTGATAGCCGGGGTGGAAGATGCTCTGCAGGCCGCAGCGTGCGCCCAACGGGTTGAGCAGGCGTGCCAGCGAGTGAACCGGTGAACGCAGGCCGAGCAGGTTGCGCATGTCGATCATGCGCTGCAGCACCGGCATCCAGGCTCCCAGGGGAATGAACGCGAGATTGCTCTGGTCCAGTGCAGCGCCGACCTGTTGCCAGTTCTCGCAGCGACGAATGCCCAGCAGCTCAAGCTGCTGTTCGGTATAGGTGCGCCCAGCGGTGTGGGTGCCGCCACCATGCATGAGGATGCGCACGCCATTCGCCGCCAGGCATTTGGCTGCCAAGAGATACCAGGGCAGGTGACGCTTCTTGCCGGCATAGCTGGGCCAGTCAATGTCTACGCTGATCTCCGGCGCCTTCACGCGCTCGCGTACGGCCTCGGTGAATCCCGCCAGCTCTTCGGCACTTTCTTCCTTGTGCCGCAGCAACATGAGGAAGGCGCCCAGCTGAGCGTCCTCGACCTTGCCGTCGAGCAGCATGCCCATGGCTTCGCGGGCTTCTTCGCGTGTCAGATCGCGGGCGCCACGCTTGCCTTTGCCGAGAATGCGCACGAAGGCGGCGAAAGGATGTTCTGCAGGCGTTACGAGGCTCATAGGCAGTTGCTCGGTTTTGGCAGCCCGGCCAGCTTGGCGGCTAGTTTGGCGGGGGTGCCCTTGAACAGGCGGTTGAGGTGCATGCTGTTGCCCTTTTCAGGCCCCAGCTTGAGCGTGGTGTACTTGATCAATGGGCGCGTAGCCGGCGACAGCTGGAATTCGGCGTAGAACTCGCGCAGCAGCCGAAGCACTTCGCGGTGTTCGTCTTCCAGTTCCAGCTCTTCCCGTGCCGCCAGGGCCTCGGCAACGGCTTCGTTCCAATCAGCCAGATCGACCAGAAAGCCGTCCTTGTCCAGCGCGATCTCACGCCCATCTACGACCAGACTGCTCATAACCAGCTGTTGACCCGTTCGTAACGGCAGGTCAGCTCGACGAAACCGGCGTAGTCCAGCAACTGGACTCGGGGCGGCAGGGCGGTGATCGCGCGGGCCTGCACGTCTTCCGCCAGAGCGAACACGGCGACCTGCTCGGATAGCCGCTCCAGCGCGGTCGCGGGCTTGCTTCCGGCCGTCAGGGCGTAGGTTGCGTCACCGCTCAGCAGCAGGGCGTCGGTGTCGCCTAGCAGCGGCAGACAGCTGCTGAAGCGGCTGTCGCTGAAGGGCGAATGGGAAAGCATATGCAGAGTCGCCATCAGATCGTGATCACATGGTCGTAGCGGTTGATCAGGTTGCTCAGGCCGCTGTCGTCGAGGATTTCGACCGGTAGCGCCAGAGCGGCTTCATCCAGGTTGCGCTCGGCCAAACTGCGGCGTGCGGCAAACAGGTTGTCGATGCCGAACAATGGCAGCGCCTGCAGATTCGCGGTCAGGTCTTTCTGCTCGAGCGATGCGGCCTGCTGTGAGGCGGCGAGCTGAAACACGCCGTCATCGAGAAACAGCAGCCCTAGCGGCAGTTCGAAGGCGCCGCCGGCCAACACGATGTCCAGTGCCTCACGGGCAGAGGGGCCGGCCCAAGGCGCCTGACGACTGATGATAAGCATGGAACGCGCCATCATTGGCCTCCAAAGCAGACGAGACGATCAGCCTGTTGCGCCGCTTCATGCAGCTGGCCCAGCCCGGATAGCTCCCAACCCGCGGCAAGGTTTGCCGCGGGTCGCTGGTAGCGCTGCGCCTCGCCGGCATCCAGTACGCCGCGACGCAGGCCGGCGGCAATGCAGACCACGCCGTCCAGCTGATTGGCGGTGACGAAGCGGTTCCATTGCGCGGCGACGTCCAGTTCATCCTGTGCGGCTACGACATTTGCAGAGGCGCTGTGCACGCCGTCCTGGTAGAAGAACAGGCGGCTGATCTCGTGGCCGCCCGCCAGCGCGGCTTCGGCGAAGCGCAGCGCGCGACGCGCGGCCGGTGAATGGGGCGGGGCGAACAGGGCGATTACGAATTTCATCGGGGCACCATTGCGAAACAGCCGACATGATACGCCAGCCACGCGGATGAAGAATCCGTCGGCGCCCATTCCGGCGCTCGTCGGGGGGAAAAGGCACGCCAGATTGCCGAGCAACGGTGCTGGTCCGGGAGCGGCCGGCCGGGCCAGCATTGCCGGTGCCTTTGCCGCTCCGGTAAATTGGTCGGCTTTCTGCCCACTACCGGGCTAGCCGTCTGGATATCCCATGTCTGTTGCCGACGCTTGCGCTTTGCCTGATTCCGTCTACCGCCAGCCTGGCTTCCTGCCATTCCTGATCAGTCGCGTACTGGCCATGTTCGCTGTGCAGATCCTCGCCGTCGTGGTGGCCTGGCAGGTGTACGACATGACCCGCGATCCGCTGTCGCTGGCCTATGTCGGACTGGCCCAGTTCATTCCGATGTTCCTGCTGCTGATGCCTGCCGGCGATCTGATCGACCGCTACGATCGCAAGCGCATCCTCGCCCTGAGCTGGGCGCTCGAGGCGATCTGCGCGGCGGCTCTATTGTGGCTCTCGCTCAGCGGTGGGGCGGTGCTCAGCTTCTATATCGTGCTGGTGTTCTACGGCTGCGCCCGCGCCTTCACCGGGCCGGCGTTGTCCAGCCTGCTGCCGCAGATCGTGCCGCGCGAGCGTCTGGCCGCGGCGATCGCCGCCAACAGCATGATCGTGCGCGGCTCCACCATCGCCGGGCCGGTGTTCGGCGGTGGCCTTTACGCACTGGGCGGTGGCGGGCTGACCTATGCGGCCTGCCTGCTGTTCTTCCTCGCGGCGATCGTGCTGTTGCAGCGGGTGCCGGTGCGCTATGGCGAGGCAATGCGCGCGCTGGAGGCCACGGCATGGCAGCGCTTCACCGCGGGTATCCGTTTCATCCGCTCGCGACCGATCATCCTCGGCACCATTTCGCTGGACCTGTTCGCCGTGCTGCTCGGTGGTGTGGTCGCGCTGTTGCCGATCTACGCCCAGGAGGTGCTGGAAGTCGGCCCGACCGGCCTTGGTGCACTGCGCAGCGCCATGGCGCTGGGTGAGGTGATAGTGGGTTTCTACCTGAGCACCCGACCGTTCGATCGCCATGTCGGCATGACCATGTTCATCGCCGTGGCGGTGTTCGGTCTCGCCAACATGGTCTTCGCGCTGTCCAGCCTGTTCTGGCTGTCGTTCGCCGCGCTGTTCGTCGCCGGCGGCGCGGACATGGTGAGCATGTACATCCGTTCGTCGCTGATCCAGTTCTCCACGCCGGACGCCATGCGTGGACGCGTCAATGCCGTGAACATGCTGTTCATCGGCTCGTCCAACGAGCTGGGCGAGTTCCGCGCCGGTACCAGCGCCGCCTGGTTCGGCGCGGTACCGGCGGCACTGCTGGGCTGTTTCTGCACGCTCGTGGTGACCGGCGGCTGGATGCTCGGCTTCAGGAGTCTGCGACAGGTGAATCGCTTCGAGGATGCCGCGCCCGAGGCCCAGACCGTGCGCACCGGCTGAGGCGTTTCCACAACGCGGCATATCGGCGCCCAAACGAAAACACCCTGCGAAAGCGTGGCCTTCGCAGGGTGTCGGAGTGCCCGCGGCAGCGGGCGGGTTCAGACCTGAATCAGTCGTCGCCGCCGAAGATACCCAGCAGCTGCAGCAGGCTGATGAACAGGTTGTACAGCGAGACGAACAGGCCGATGGTGGCCATGATGTAGTTGCGCTCGCCGCCGTGGATGATGGCGCTGGTCTGGAACAGGATGCAGGCCGAGGAGAACAGCACGAAACCTGCGCTGATCGCCAGTTGCAGTCCGGTGATCTGGAAGAAGAAGCCGGCCAGCATGGCGCCGATCAGCACGAAGAAACCGGCGGTGATGAAGCCGCTGAGGAAGCTCATGTCCTTGCGGGTGATCAGCACGTAGGCCGACAGTCCGAAGAACACCAGGGCGGTCATCGACAGCGCGGAGCTGATCAGCTCACCGCCGTTCGCCAGGCCCAGGTACATGTTGAGGATCGGGCCGAGCGTATAGCCCATGAAGCCGGTCAGGGCGAAGGTGGAAACCAGGCCCCATGCCGAGTTGCGCAGCTTGGCGGTGAGGAAGAACAGGCCGTAGAAGCCGATCAGCACCACGAAGATGTTCGGGTAGGCGGCATTGGCCTGCATGGCCATGTAGGCAACCAGGCCGCTGAACGCGAGGGTCATGGCCAGTAGCCCGTAGGTGTTGCGCAGGACCTTGCTAACCTCGCGCTGTTCGACCTGCGTGTGGCTAAGCGCGTAATCGTGTTCGTGCATGGCGACACTCCTTGGATGAATTCAAGCCTGAGACGATTTGTCCCGGATCATAGCAGAGGCAAGTTAGATGCCTAGCATCAGTGTTTGACAGTGTATTTCTATCCGGTACTATTGCGCCCGCTTTATCCGGAAGTGTGGCCGAGTGGTTGAAGGCAGCGGTCTTGAAAACCGCCGAAGGGGAGACCCTTCCCAGAGTTCGAATCTCTGCGCTTCCGCCATCTGCAATCCTGAAGGCCCCGTATTCCGGGG
The DNA here is from genome assembly GCA_030263805.2 of Pseudomonas sp. FeN3W. Taxonomy (NCBI): domain Bacteria; kingdom Pseudomonadati; phylum Pseudomonadota; class Gammaproteobacteria; order Pseudomonadales; family Pseudomonadaceae; genus Pseudomonas; species Pseudomonas sp. FeN3W. The sequence goes on along the minus strand of CP136010.1, from coordinate 616,469 downwards.
CCTTCAGCGTTTCTGCGGTACGGAAAACGAGCGCGGATGTTGCCAGGGACTGGCGAATGTCAAGGTGCAGTTCGTTGCGTAGGCTGCCCGCGCGACTTCCTGCAACATCCGTAGGGCAGGTTTTGCTCGGACAGTGCTGGTGCACGTTGTGCTGCAATTGGCACTTGCCAGCCAGAGTGATGTGAAAGCCGCTGATAGAATCCGCCGCCTGACAAATGGAGTTGTCATCATGAAACGATTCAGGCAACCGGAGGCATTTGCTCTGGTTCAACAGTATTTCGAACCGCTGCTGTTCAGCGCACGGATGGATTCGCCCTCGACCATCCGCGTGCTGCTCATCGATGAAGCGGCAGGCGAGTCGCTGTTGCTTACCGGCGTGCCGTGCCGGCTATCGCTCTCGCGCGCCGAGATCACCGGGCTGATCAATACCATCGATCTGGACGCCGCCGCGCTAAGGCCGGCATTGCTGAGCAAGCTCAAACGCCGTCGTATGCTTGGCTAGTCACTGAGGGCTGGAGTGCGCGACGTCACCAGCGCCAACAGAGTGCTCGCCATGAAGGGCGTCTGCTCCCTGAGCGAAAACAGCTTGGGTGACAGCAACCAGGTGTGGGTGATGCCCATCAGGCTCGAATAGAGCAGCAGCGCCAGCGCCCGCGGGGATTGGCAGTCGTCGGTGCCTGGCGCCTGCTGACTTCGCTCGATCAGCGCCTCCAGCAGCTGAACCATGTCGCGGGTCAGCTTGCGCTCACGCTTCAAGGTGCTGGCCATCTGTGCCGTGAGTTCGGTCTTGTTCAGCAGGATCTCGAAAGACTGGCGATACCAGCGGTCCTCGAGCAACAGCCGAAACCAGTCGTCGATGAAGTGCTCGAGCGCGGCAAGCGGCTCGTCGGCCAGTTTCCGGCTGCGGGCGATGAGCTGCTCCAGCGGTGCCTGGGAGTAGGCCAGGACCGCTTCGTACAGCTCGTCCTTGCTTTTGAAATGCCAGTAGATCGGGCCGCGGCTGAAGCCGGCGCTGTCGGCGATCATCGCCAGCGTGGTGTTCGAGTAACCGTTGCGGCTGAACAGTTCCAGCGCTGCGGCAATGATCTTCAGGCGGGTCTGTTCGGCGTCTTCTTTGGTCCGGCGCATGTGGGGCCTCAGATGATGCGCGGTGGCTCAGCCAGAACGCACTGTGCGACAGCGCGCCGTGGCTGATGAAACGGGCGCCTGGCGCCCGTCACGGGCTGAGGATTCAGAGTTTTCCGTCCGCGGCCATTTGCATGTAGGTGGTATCGATGCGCAGTTTGACGTTGGCGTCCGAGCCCATCAACTTGCCGCCAGGCATGGCGATGCCGATGAAGTCTACCGAGTCCGCACCGTCGCCCAGCAGGCCGTGATCGAAGGAGAATCTGCGCACGCTGTCCATGGCCTGATACGCCTCGTCGCTGTTGATGAACGCCAGCGAGTCGGCCGGCTTCCAGAACATCTTCATGCCCTTGAGCTGGCTTTCGTAACCGGCCTGATCGGTTCCGGACGCCTGGCCCAGCGAGGCACGCGCCTTGGCGCCTTCCTCGGTGTCGCTTTCCAGGATCGCCATCACCTCATACCAGGCGCCAACCACGGCTTTGCCGAAATCAGGGTTGTCGGCCAGGGTTTCGCTGTTGACGATGGTCAGGTCCTTGATGTGGCCGGGGATCTGGCTGGAGTCGAAGGTCCTGTGCGCACCGGGCGTGGCGGCGACTTCGTCGAGCAGCGGGTTCCATGTCACGACATTGCGCACCTCGTCGGTACTGAAGGCGGCGACCAGGTCGGCGTCCGAGGTGTTGACTACCTGCACGTCGCGCTCGCTCATGCCGACGCTATCGAGTGCCTGGGCCAGCAGGTAATGCGAAACCGACAGCTCGACCAGATGAATCTGCTGACCCGCGAGGCTCCTCAGGTCGGCGCTGTCCTTCATCACCATCCCGTCGTTGCCGTTGGAATAGTCACCGACGATCAGTGCGGTGGTATCGATGCCGCCGGCCGCCGGAATCGACAGCGCATCCATGCTGGTGGCGACCACGCCGTCGAACTGGCCGGCGCTGTACTGATTGATCGACTCGACGTAGTCGTTGACCTGGGTGATGTTCACTTCGATCCCGTACTTGTCGGCCCACTTCTTCATGATTCCCGACTCATCCGCATACTTCCATGGCATCCAGCCGGCGTAGATGGTCCAGGCGATATCGAAGCTTTTCTTTTCCTCGGCCTGAGCGACGAAGGGCGAAAGACTGGCGAATACCACTGCGCCGGCACACAGCAGACGCTTGAAGGTGTTGGCTTGCATGGCGAATCTCCTCGATCAAAAGAACTTCAGATAGCGCTGGATTTCCCAGTCGGAAACGTGGGTGTGGTAGGCATTCCATTCGTCGCGCTTGTAGTCGACGAAGGCTTCATACATCGCATCGCCGAACACCTGGCGCGACAGCGGATCGGCCTCGAACGCGTCGATGGCTTCGCTGAGGGTGCGCGGCAGGGTTTCGATACCCATGGCGGCGACATCCTTTTCGCTGTAGTCGTACATGTTTTCGCGATGCGGCTGACCGGGCTCCAGCTTGTCGCGGATGCCTTCCAGGCCGGCGGCGAGAATCATTGCGGCGCCGAGGTAGGGGTTGCAGCCGATGTCGGCGGCGCGGCATTCGACCCGCGCGCCCTGGGACGGGATGCGCAGCATGTTGGTGCGGTTGTTGTTGCCGTAGCAGCAGAACACCGGCGCCCAGGTCGAGCCGGACATGGCGCCCTTGCGGATCAGCCGCTTGTAGCTGTTGACCGTAGGCGCGATGACCGCGCAGATGGCCTTGGCGTGTTTCAGTACCCCGGCGATGAAGTGGTAGGCCAACGGGGTCACGCCGCAGCCGTAGGGGTCTTCGCCATCGACTTCGAACAGGTTCTTGCCGGTCTCGATGTCGGCGAGCGACATGTTGTAGTGCGCGCCGCTGCCGGTGCGGTCGGCCGAAGGCTTGGGCATGAAGGTGGCAAAGGCGCCGTGCTTGCGGGCGATCTCGCCCGCCATCATGCGGAAGAACACGAAGCGGTCGGCCATGCCGAGGGCGTCGGTGTACTTGAAATCGGTTTCGAACTGGCCGTTGGCGTCCTCGTGGTCGAAGGAGTAGACGCCCCAGCCCATCTCGTTCATCGCCTGCACCAGTTCGTCGACGATGGGCAGGTTGTCCATCAGCAGGCGCGGGTCGTAGCAGGGCTTGGCCATGTCGTCGCGCTCGGAAATGGGCGCGAAGCCGCCATCCGGGGTGTCCTTGAACAGGAAGAACTCGGTCTCGATGCCGAGGTTGAAGGTGTAGCCCAGCGCTGCAGCGGCTTCGGTCTGGCGCTTGAGGATGCCGCGCGAGCAGGCGTCGAAGGGCTTGCCGTCCAGGTAGAGGTCGCTGGCGAACCAGGCGAGATCGCGGTTCCAGCTGCACCGGGTGGCGGTCGCCGGGTCTGGCATCGCGGCCACCTCGTTGTCGCTGATCTGTTGCGGGACGCCGTCCAGCGCCGCACCGGTGTAGAGCTCGGAGCCGCGGAGCATCTGGCCGAGATGGGCGATGGGGACGAACTTGCCCTTGATCACGCCGTGGATGTCGACGTAGCTGGCCATCGCGTACTTCACGCCCTTGTCCTGCAACTGCTGTTTAAGCTCCTCGACGGAGGAGAGGGGAAAGCTGGTCATGGGCTTGCGCTCCTTGGCGTCATGAATGGCGGCCGGGGCCACTGGCACGATTCCTTCATCCAATATACATGCCAGCGTGTATAGAAACGGCCCGCCGCTGGTGCCTTCCGGTCCCCGTTTCGCCGATGCAGGAGTCACGCAGATGATTGAAATGAAAAGGGAAAAGAAATTTCTCGCGCTGGGCGACATGCACCTGGAAAGCGGCCAGCGTCTGCGCAACGCGCGGCTCTGCTATCAGCTGGCGGGTACGCCGAACCGGGCGCGGGACAACCTGGTGCTGGTTCCGAGCTACTACGGTGGTACACATTGGGGCAGCCTGCCCCTGCTTGGTGCGGATGGCCCGCTCGGAACCGGCGACTATTGCGTGGTGCTGACCGATCTGCTGGGCGCCGGCTGGTCGACGTCGCCGAGCAACGCCGCGCCCGGCCAGGAGGCGGCGGGCTTTCCGCAGGTCAGCCTGCTGGACAACGTGCGAGCGCAGAAGGCACTGCTCGACCGGCTGTACGGTGACGACTGGCAGCTCGCGCTGGTGACCGGCTGGTCCATGGGCGGCATGCAGGCGCTGTTCTGGGCGATGGCCTATCCCGAGCGGATGCGCGCCATCCTGCCGTTCTGCTGCACGGCGCGCTGCTGGCCACACAACCGGGTATTCCTGGACGGGCTGAAGGCGGCGCTCTGCGCCGATGCCGCCTGGCAGGGCGGCCGCTACGCCACGCCGCCCGAGCGCGGCCTGCGCGCGTTCGGCCGAGTCTATGCCGGCTGGGCCTATTCCCAGGCGTTCTTCCGCCGCGAGCTGTGGCGCGGGCTGGGCTTCCAGAGCCTCGATGGACTGCTCGACTATTGGGAACGCGACCATCTGGAGCAGGACGCCAACGACCTGCTCTGCGTGCTGCACAGCTGGCAGTCGGCCGATCCGGCGCGCAGCTTCGGCGTCGCTTCGCTGGCCGAGGCGCTGGGGCGTATCCAGGCGCGCGCGATTCTCATGCCCGGCAGCAGCGACCTGTATTTCACCGTCGCGGACGCCGGCCACGAGGCCTCGCTGATTCCAGGTGCCGAGCTGCGGGTGCTCGAATCGGACTGGGGCCATTGCGCCGGCGGGCCAGGGCGCGAGCCGCGGGCGATGGCGCAGGTTTTCGCGGCGATGCGGGCGCTTCTTGGCCGGCAGTGAGAGGAATCGGGCCTCGATGGGATGGGTGCCGGGTGTTGGGCTTCGCTGTGCTCAGCGCCAACCTACGGCTGATCGGGCTTCTGCCATGGCATGAATCTGGCTAGTGGCTCAGTGCCATCTCCGTCTTCGGGCGGATGCGCAGCCTGGTGATCCCTCCTTTGATGCGGACACATGATGCCAACAGCCTCGATCGATACCCTCTGGGTAGTGCTATGCGCCGGCCTGGTGTTCAACATGCAGATCGGCTTCCTCTGCCTCGAAGCGGGCCTGACCCGCAGCAAGAACGCCATCAACGTCGCGACCAAGAACATGGTCGATCTGTGCATCGCGCTGATGGCCTACTGGCTGTTCGGTTTCGCGCTGATGTTCGGCGCCAGCCACTACGGCCTGGCCGGGAGCGGGCTGTTCTTCACCTCCTTCGCCATCGACGAGAGCTGGTCGCTGGCGTTCTTCCTGTTCCAGGCGATGTTCTGCACCACGGCGGCGACCATCGTCTCCGGCGCCGCGGCGGAACGGATGCGCTTCAACGCCTACCTGATCGTCGCCGCGTTGTCGGCCGGGCTGATCTATCCGCTGTTCGGTCACTGGGCCTGGGGCGGCGCCCTGCGCGAAGGGGAGGGCTGGCTGGCCGAGCGCGGATTCGTCGATTTTGCCGGTTCCACCGTGGTGCACGGTGTCGGCGGCTGGATCGCGCTGGCGACGGTGATGGTCATCGGGCCGCGTTCGGGGCGCTTCGACCCGGCCTGGCGGCGGCGCGGCATGCCGGGTTCGAACCTGCCGTTGGCGATGCTCGGCGGCCTGCTGCTGCTGTTCGGCTGGTTCGGTTTCAATGGCGGCAGCACGCTGGCATTCGACCTGCGCGTACCCGGCATCATCGTCAATACGGTGCTGGCCGCCATGGCGGGTATCGCGACGGCAATGGCGGTGTCCTGGTGGCGCCATGGCTACGTCGAACCGGTGCTGCCGCTCAACGGCATGCTGGCCGGCCTGGTGGCGATCACCGCCGGCGCGCATGCCGTCAGCGTGCCGGCCGCGATCCTGATCGGCCTGGGCGGGAGCCTGTCCATGTGCCTCGCCGAGCGGTTGCTGCTGCACTGGCGCATCGACGATGTGGTGGGGGCGGTGCCGGTGCATCTGGCCGCCGGTGTCTGGGGCACCCTGGCCGTGGCGCTGCTCGGCGACCCGCTGTTGCTGGGCACCGGCCTCGGCCGCGGCGAACAGTTGCTGGTGCAGGTCGAAGGGGTGCTGGCCTGCGCCCTCTGGGCCTTCGGGCTGACCTACCTGTTGTTGCGGCTGATCGATCGCCACTACCCGCTGCGGGTCGATCCGGACGACGAGCGCATCGGCCTGAACGTCAGCGAGCACGGCGCGCGCACCGAGCTGATCGAACTGCTCGACGCCATGGACGAACACCAGCGCCAGGGCCAGTTCCACCGCGAGGTGGAGGTCGAGCCGTTCACCGAGGTCGGGCAGATCGCCGCGCAGTACAACAAGGTCATCCGCGCACTGCAGAGCGCCGTGGCGAAGACCCAGAGCATCGTTCGCGACATCCGCGACGGCATCGTCACCTATACCGGCGACGGCGTGCTGACCAGTTGCAACCCCGGCGCCGAGCGCCTGCTGGGCCTGCCCGCCGAGCATATCGTCGGCCAGCCGCTGCAGCGCTTCATCGCCTGCGGCTCGTCCTGGTCCGGCGCGCTGCTGCCACCGACAGGGGGCGAGGTCACCTGCGAGCTGCTGCTGCACGGCCGCGACGGCCAGCCGTTCGCCGCCGAGCTGACCGCCAGCCAGGGCGATGCCCAGGAAGCCTACGTGTGTACCGTGCGCGACATCACCGAGCGGCGACGCATCGAGGAGCAGCTGTTCGCCGAAAAGCGCCTGGCCCAGGTGACGCTGGCGTCCATTGGCGACGGGGTGATCACCACCGACCGCGAGGGGCGTGTGCGCTATCTCAACCCCAGCGCGGAACAGCTGACCGGCTGGCAGCAGACGCAGGCGCAAGGCTTGCCCCTGGCGGAGGTCTACCGGGTATTCGACGAGACCTCCGGCGCACGCCTGCCCACGGCCGCCGGCGAGGCGCTGCGCCGGCGCAGCGATGCCAGCGGCCACGCCGAACGACCGCCGGGCATTCTCGAACGGCGCGACAACAGCCGCATCGCGATCCAGGACGCGCTGGCGCCGATCCGCGATTCGGACGGCACGGTCATCGGCCTGGTGCTGACCTTTCGCGACGTCACCGTCACCCGCCAACTGGCGCGCAAGCTGACCTTCCAGGCCAACCACGACAACCTCACCGGCCTGGTCAACCGTTCGGCGTTCGAGCGCCAGCTCGAACGGCTGTTGCGCGAACAGCCGGAGGATGGCCGCGAGCACGTGCTCTGCTACATGGACCTCGACCAGTTCAAGGTGGTCAACGACACCTGCGGGCACGCCGCCGGCGACGAGCTGCTGCGCCAGCTGGGGCGTCTGCTGAAGACGCGCATGCGCAGCACCGACGTGCTCGCGCGCCTGGGTGGCGATGAATTCGGCATCCTCTTTCTCGACTGCCCATTGCAGCAGGCGGTGCTGATCGCCGAGAGCATTCGCCGCGCCGTGGACGAATTCCGCTTCAACTGGGAAGGCAAGAGCTTCGCCATTGGCGCCAGCATCGGCCTGGTCGGCATCGACGCCAACGCGCGCAGCCTCGGCCCGCTGCTCGGCGCGGCGGACAGCGCCTGCTACGCGGCGAAGGAGGGCGGGCGCAACCGGGTGCACGTCTACCAGGCCGACGACCAGCAACTGCTGGAGCGCCGCGGCGAGATGCAGTGGACCCATCGCCTGCGCCAGGCGCTGGACGGCGACCGCCTGCGGCTGTACGTGCAGCCGATCGTTTCCTCGTGCCGGCCGGATGACGTGCCGCGCTACGAAGTGCTGGTGCGCATGCTCGGCGAGGACGGCAGCATCATTCCGCCCGGGGCCTTCATGCCGGCAGCCGAACGCTACGACCTGGCGCCGGCGGTGGACCGCTGGGTGGTGGGCAACTTCCTCGCCTGGGTCGGCGACCTGTGCCGGCACCAGAAGGAAACGATCGGGCATTATTCGATCAACCTCTCGGCGATGTCGCTGGGCGAGGAGAGCTTTCTCGAATTCATCCTGGCAGCCATCGAGCGCCACCGGATACCCAGCGAGTGCCTGTGCTTCGAGGTCACCGAGACGGCGGCCATCGCCAATCTCAGTCGCGCGATGAAGTTCATCGAGCAGCTCAAGGCGGCCGGCTGCAGCTTCGCCCTCGACGACTTCGGCTCCGGGCTGTCGTCCTTCGGCTACCTGAAGACGCTGCCGGTGGACTACCTGAAGATCGACGGCGTGTTCGTCCGCGACATCGAGCACGACTCCATCGCCCGGGCCATGGTGGTCTCGATCAACGCCATCGGCCACGAGATGGGACTGCAGACGGTGGCCGAGTTCGTCGAATCGCAGGCCATCCTCGACCGTCTGCGGGAGATCGGCGTGGACTTCGTGCAGGGGTATCACCTGGGACGGCCGCGGCCGCTGTCCGAGCTGTCCGGGGTGCGGATGATGCCGCGCTGAGGCCGGCTTCAGCCGGCCTCGGCGCTGAGCCTGGCCAGCTGTTGCAGATCGGTCTGCATGCCCGACGTCTCGCGGATGCGGGCGAGAATCTCACGCTTGAGCTCGGTGAATTCCGGCGCGAGCTTCATGTCCTGGTTGCGCCGGGCCGGCAGCGGCACTTCGTGGATCGAATCGATGCGGCCGGGGCGCGGCGCCATCAGCACGATGCGGCTGCCGAGGTAGATGGCTTCCTCGACGTCGTGGGTGACGAACAGGATGGTGCTCTTCTCCAGCGCGTGCACATGGCGGATCAGGTCGTGCATGACTTCGCGGGTCTGTGCGTCCAGCGCGCCGAACGGCTCGTCCATCAGCAGCGTCGCCGGCTTGGGCAGCAGCGCGCGGGCGATGGCGACGCGCTGCTGCATGCCGCCGGAGAGCTGGCTGGGGTAGGCGTCTGCGAAACGCGTCAGGCCCATCAGGTTGAGCAGCGCGTCGGCGCGGCCGGCGGCGGACTCCACGTCTCCATCGTGGCGCACGGTGTCGCCGATCACCTTGAGCTGGCGGCAGAACTTGATGTTCTGCATCACCGTCAGCCAGGGGTAGAGGCTGTAGTGCTGGAAGACCATGGCGCGGTCGACGCCGGGGCCTTCGATGGGCCTGCCGTCGAGCAGGATCTCGCCGCGGCTCAGCGTTTCCAGCCCGGCGATGATGCGCAGCAGGGTGGACTTGCCGCAACCCGAGGCGCCGACGAAGGTGACGAACTCGTTGGGCTGGATATCCAGGTCGATCGACTGCAGCGCCTGCACCTCGCGGCGCTCGCTGACGAAGGTCTTGCCGACCTGGCGGACACGAATCTTGGCATCGGACATGGTCATTTCCTCATCCAGGGGAAGGCGCGGCGGTGCAACCAGCGGAAGGCCTGGTCGGTGAGCAGGCCGATCAGACCGATCAGCAGGATGCCGGCGAAGATCTTGTCGGTATGCATGTAGCGCTGCGCCTTGAGGATGGCGTAGCCGAGGCCGGAATTGGCGGCGACCAGCTCGGCCACCACCAGGTAGGTCCAGGCCCAGCCACAGGTGATGCGCAGGGTGTCGAGCAGCGCCGGCCTGGCCGAGGGCAGGATCACCAGCTTGACGATCTCGCTGCGGTTGGCGCCCATGGTCTGCGCCGCCTCGATCTGTGCCATGGGCACGCGGCGCACGTCCTCGGCGACCATCAGCACCATCTGGAAGAAGGTGCCGATGAAGATGATCAGTACCTTGGAGCCCTCGTCGATGCCGACCCAGAGCATCACCAGCGGAATGAAGGCAACGGCGGGCATGTAGCGGATGAAGTCGGTGAGCGGCTCGAGAAAGGCCTGCACCGGCCGGTAGGTGCCGATGTACAGCCCCAGTGGCAGGGCGATCAGCGCCGAGGCGCCGAAGCCTGCCATGACCCGCCAGACGCTGATGCCGATGTCCCCCAGCAGCCCCTCGCTGGTCCACCAGCGGCCGATACGCTCGAGCACTGCGCCGGGGCTCGGCATGAACATCGGGTCGGCGAGGCCGAGGGCGGTCCACAGCCACCAGACGACGAAGGGCAGGCTCAGCCCGGCGCCGGTCAGCAGCCAGGCACTGCGCCGTGAGAGTTCGCCGCGAATGCGCCAGAAACTGCCTTTGCTCATCACCGGTTCGGCCCGCGCGACGGGTGCTGTGGTGTGTCGTTGTTGAGCGGCGGGGGCAGTGGAGGGAATGCTGATCTGTGCAGTCATGCGGGGACCTCCTGTGTAGCGGTGGGCACATCCAGTTCGACGCGTTGCCAGCCGCCGGCCGCCGGATAACGGCCGAGCGCGGCGAGGTCCGCGGCGGGCAGACTGGCGGGGTCGGCGAAGTTCCAGTAGCTCGACAGCAGCGCGTCGCCGACGCGGCCGGGCAGCGTCGAATGGGTGATCTGCCAGGGTGTGGCGCCGTTGCGGTGGCGGCCGAAGGACAGCTCGCAGGCCAGCAGCTGCGGCCGCAACGCGGGCCCGACGGCGGCCAGCTGTTCACGCAGATGCCCCGAGCTGGCCGGCAGCAGAATCGGCCGCTCGGCGGCGAACAGGAAGTAGTCGCCCGCTACCAGCAGGCAGGCCTGGCGGGCTGGCTGCTCCGCCGCGCGCAGCCAGATCCCCCAGTTGCGCCCCTGCGATTCCGGCAGGCGCTGCCAGATTTCGTGATAGCTGCCGTCCAGCCCGTCTTCCAGCAGCCGCTGCGGGGTCTCGAAGCGCATCAGGCCGATATCCGCAGGCCCGCCCGGCGGCTGGAAGTCGATCAGCCGATGCCACTGGCAGATATCGCCGTTGACCTCGGTGATGCCGGCAAAGCCGGCCTGTTCACTCAGCGCCAACTGCTGGGCATGGCTGCAGGTTTCAAGCGAAGCTGCCGGTGCCACGGGTTGCCCCCCCGGCAGACGCAGGTCGGCGTGCAGGCTGGCGGTCTGCAGCCAGTAGACTTCGCTGGTTTCGTCGCGCAGGCCGGCCGTGGTGGTCAGCAGGCGACGGCGCCAGACGCCGAGATAGGCATCGGGAACGGTTTTCATGGGTAATGCTCCGCAAATGACGTGCTTCGGACGCGATCAGGCCGGGGGGTCATGGCGATCCCTCCAGCTGGCTCAGCAGCCGATGGCTGTCGATCACGCTGCCGAACAGGCCGCCTTCCACCCCGATCATCGCCAGCGCAGCCGCATGCAGTTGCGGGTCGGCCGAGGCGCAGGCGTCACGGACGGTCAGGCAGTCGAAGCCAAGGTCGATGGCCTGGCGCAGCGTCGAGGCCACGCAGACCTCGGTGGTCACGCCGGTCAGGATCAGCCGCTCGATACCGCGGCGGCGCAGGATCAGTTCCAGATCGGTATGGGCGAAGGCGCTGTAGCCCGGCTTGTCGATCACCGGCTCGCCGGCGCGCGGTTGCAGCTCGTCGATCAGGTCATGACCGAATTCGCCGCGCACCAGCAGACGGCCGAGGGGGCCGGGGCTGCCGATGGGAGCGCCGGTGGCCTGGGCGCGGCGGCGTTTGGGCTCGGGCAGGTCGGAAAGATCCGGTCGATGGCCTTCACGGGTGTGCACCACCAGCATGCCCACGCCGCGCGCGCGATCCAGCAGCGCCTGGATCGCCGGGATCGGCGCGCGCAGGCGGCTGACGTCCATGCCGGCCTGGTCGGCGTATCCGCCCAGCGCGCAGAAGTCGCGCTGCATGTCGATCACCAGCAACGCCGTATGCTCGAGGAACAGCGGGTTCGTCGTCAGGCTCACAGGGCAAACTCCTTGCACACCGCGGCGGCGATGCCTTCGACGATGTCGTGGGCCAGCCGCTGGCCTTTCGCCGCGCTGGAGCCTCTGGCCGAGGACAGCACCCCGGAGGGCGGCACCCATTCGGTACGGGTGGGGTACATGTCGTAGGGTGGAAAGTCGGCCGGGGCGTCGTCGGGGATCTTTTCCAGCGCGACCAGTTGCGGATGGAAATGCAGCATCAGCGAGGTCTCGATCACCGCGGCATGCTCCAGCGCGAAACCGGGGAAGCCTTCCGGGAAGATGTCGGTCAGGGTCTGCTCGTGGCAGAAATCCCAGTGCTCCAGTCGCATCACCTCCAGCCCGGCGTTCGGCCCGAGGTCGCGCAGCGCCAGCTGGATGCCCTCGGCGACGAACCACTGGTTCTCGTAATGGCCGAGCACCAGAACCAGGCGGCGCACACCGTGGCGATGGAACTCACGCACGGCGTCGCGCACCAGGGCGCTCAAGGTCGCACCATCCAGACTGGTGGTGCCGCAGAAGTGCTGGCCGCCGCCGCATTTGGGTTGCGACTTATAGCCGTATGACAGCGCAGGGGCGACCAGCCCGCCGACCTGCGCCGCCACCTCGGCGCTGATGGCGCTGGCCAGCAGCGCGTCGGTGCCCAGCGGCAGGTGCGGGCCATGCTGCTCGGTGGCGCCGCAGGGCAGGAAGACCACGGTGCCCTCGCGCACGCGGCGTTCGTAATCGACCCAGCTCAGTTGATCCATGTGCACGGTCATGCGCAGGTGCTCCTTGTCGCGATTGAAAGGGGACGTTCCGGCCAGCCGGCGATCAGCGTGGCGGTGGTGATCAGGGCGGCGCCGAGCCATTCGTTCGGGCCGATGGCGTGGCTGCCGAACCAGGCCGAGGACAGCACTGCGGCGATCAGCTCGAACACCACCAGCACCGCGGCGCGGCCGGCTTCCAGATGAGTCAGGCCGTACTGCACGGCGGCCATGCTGACCAGCCAGCCGAGGGCGAGCAGGGCGATCTGCCAGCTCAGGGTCAGATCCAGGGGCGGAAGTGGCTGGCGCAGCAGCAGGCAGAACAGCCCACCGAGCAGCGCGCTGCCGACGAAGCTGACCAGCGCCTTGCTCGCCAGCGGCACCCGGTCGGCGGCACGAGTGGCGAGGTTGTTGAGGCTGAAGGCGAGGCCGGCGGAAAGCGCCAGCCAGTCGTTCGCGCCCGGCGCGTCCAGGGCTTCGCCCGTGACGCCGAGGGTCAGGCCGATGCCCAGCATCGCCAGCCCCAGGGCGAACAGCCGTGTGCCGCTGAGGCGTTCGCCCAGCAGCAGCCAGCCGCCGACCATCGCCCACACCGGCGCCAGGTAGAACAGCAGCATGACCCGCACCACGTTGCCGTCAGCCAGGGCGGTGACCAGTGCCGCGGTGGCCCAGCCGCCGCACAGGCCCATGGTGAGTACCTGGCGATACTGGCTCGCCCACTCCCGGCGCTGCTGCCAGAGCACCGGCAGCGCCAGCAGGCTGAGCAGCGAATAGGTCAGCAGCACCAGCGGCATGCCGGCCAGGCCGCGCGCGGCGAAGAACTGCAGCGGCAGCCAGCCCAGGCCCCACATGATGGCGCCGCCGATCAGCATGCCCTGTGGCATCAGGCTGTTCATGCGCCCATCCAGGAGCCGCCGTTGGGCCCGAGCAGTTGTCCGGTGAAGTAGCTCGCCTGCGGCGAAAGCAGAAAGACGATGGCCGCCGCGACTTCCTCCGGCGTGCCCAGGCGCGCCATGGGGATCGCCAGCTCCTTGGCCATCCACTCATCGCTCATGTGCTCCGGGCTGACCATCGCCGTGGCGATGGGGCCTGGTGCGACGCCATTGATGCGGATGCCGTCGGCAGCGAATTCGCGCGCGAGCGAACGGGTGAGGCCGATCACCCCGGCCTTGGCCGTGCAGTAGACGACGTACTGTTCGCGGCCGAGAAACCCGAGGTCCGAGGCGACATTGACGATGGCGCCGCTGCGCCGTGGCTGCATCCGCGCCAGTGCATGACGGCAGCAGCGGTAGACGCCGCCGAGGTCGACGCCCAGCACCCTTGCCCAGTCCGCCTCGCTGGTCTCGAGAAAGGGCTTTTCCAGGATCACCCCGGCGTTGTTGACCAGCAGATCCAGCGGCCCTTGCGCCTCGATGGTCTCGAACATTGCCGCGACCGCGGCCGGATCGCTGACATCGGCCTCGATGGCCCAGGCGGCGCCGCCGTTGGCGATGATCTGCTCGAGCAATTGTTCCGCCAGGTTGTGTTGGTCGCGATGGTTGATCCAGACCCGCGCGCCTTCGGCGGCCAGCGCGAGCGCGGTGGCGCGGCCGATACCGGTTGCCGCGCCGGTGACCAGGGCGGTCTGGCCGGTGAAGATGGCAGCCATCAGTGCATCACCTCGCCATGGCTGACCGACAGCGCCTGGCCGGTCAGGGCGGCGGCCAGTGGCGAGCCGAGAAACAGGAAGGTGCCGCCCAGGTCGGCCGGTGTCAGCAACTCCGGGATGGCCTGGTTGGCGAGGATCGCCGCCAGCTCGGCGCTGTCGCTGCGGCCGTTGGCGTCGGCCATCACCTGCAGCGAGCGCATGGCCGCATCGGTGCCGATCCAGCCGGGGCACACCGCGTTCACCCGGATGCGCCGCGGGCCCAGTTCCCAGGCCAGCGAGCGGGTCAGGCCGACCACCGCGTGCTTGCTGGCGACATAGGCGGAAAAGCCCGGCACGCCTTTCAGCCCCCAGATCGAGGCCTGGTTGATCACGCTGGCGCCGGCGCGCAGGCGTGGCAGCAGCGCGCGGGTCAGGCGCTGCATGGAGCCGACGTTGTTCTCCAGCAGGGCCGACCAGCGCTGATCGGCCTCGAAGCTGCACTCGCCCAGCGGCGTGGCGTACTCGACGCCGGCGTTGTTGATCAGTACATCGGCATTGAGCCCACGGCAGGCGAGGTCATCGGCGTACTGCTGCACCGCCTGCCGATCGCCCAGGTCCAGCGCGGTGCAGTGCAGCGACGTCTCGCCAGCGAGTTCGTCGGCAAGCCGGGCGAGGGCGTCGGCGTCGCGGTCGAGCAGTTCCAGGGTGGCGCCGGCCGCGGCGAAACTCTGCGCCAGGCCGCGACCGATGCCGCCGGCGGCGCCGGTGATGACCACGCAGCGGCCGCGGTAATCCAGTGCCTTGTGCATGTCACACCGCCGTCAGGAAGGAGACGCCCACGGCGCCGTAGAAGTGGTCGGCCTTGTTCGGCCCTTCGCTGACTACGCCGTAGTCATCGTCCAGCACGCGGCGTACGCGGTAGCGGTGGAAACTGCCGAGCAGCTTGCGCATCGGGATGACCTGGTTGTAGGTACTGCCGTACAGCTCGGCATGCAGCCTGGGCAGGCGGTACCAGGGCGCCACGGGCTTCTCGTGGTGGGCGTTGTGGAAGGAAAAGTTGAGCAGCAGCAGGTTCAGCGCCGGCCAGCGTTCGGAAACCACGTTGCTGTAGGTGTTCTGCTGCTCGTAGCTGCGGTCGCGGCGCTTGTCCTCCGGCAGCTTGCCGCCATCTTCCAGCACGGCGAAGGCCTCGTAGGTGTGCTGATAGGCATCGGCGAAGCGCAGCACGCTGAGCATGATCATCCAGGCCACGGCGTAGAGCAGCACGGCCTTGAGCGAGAGCGCGGCGAGCCCGGCGAAGAGCAGCGTGCGAATGGCCAGCACCGCGGCGACCTTGCCGCGGCGGGCGCGGTGCTTGTCGTTGTCGGTGATGAAGGGCAGGGCGATCACGTAGAAGTGCATGATCAGTTCCACCGCCGGCACATAGGCCCATTCCAGCGTCAGCACCAGCTTCTGCAACCACAGCGGGCGCGCCCTGAGGAAGGCCTTGCTGTCGAAGGTGATCACGTCGGCGCGGTCGACGTGGTGGCGCATGTGCTTCTTGCGCAGGTCCTGGAACTCGGCGTAGCAACTGCCGCACAGCCAGCTGCAGACATTGCCGGCCCATTCGTTGTGCCTGGGCACGCTGAAAATGGCGCCATGGGCGAATTCGTGGATCAGGTAGGCGGCGATGATCATGCCGTGGGCCAGCAACAACGTGCCCAGCGCGTTCAGCCAGCCGTTACCGGCGAACAGCAGGGCCAGACCGCCGCCGTAGGCGAGCGCGGTGTAGAGGATCGCCAGGGTATTGGGCAGGCGTCCATCGGCGTAGCGGTACAGGGGTTTGGCAGTCATGGTCTTCTCCAGCACAGGCGGGCGATGGCCCGCCCGGCGTCGGCTTGCTGGGCGAGCGCTTCGGTGAACTGGGCGTCGTAGGTCTGGCTGAAATCGGGGATGGTCGGGATCTGCCCGTTGTCCTTGAGCAGCTTGGCGATGATCGCGCCGCTGCCATGGAAGGAATGGGTGTCTTCACCGGGCGCGAAGCTCTTGCCCATCTCGGCGAGCGGGATGTTGTAGGCGCCGGCCATCTGCTCCACCGCCTCCTCGGCGCTGACGCCGAGCACCTCGCCGATGATCTCAGCCGACTCCTCGGGGTGCGCCTGCATGTAGGCCAGGCCGTCCATGTAGCCCTGGATCATCGCCTTGATGGCGGCGGGCTTCCTGGCGATCACCGCCTCGTCGAAGACCAGCACGTCGGTGATCAGCCCCGGTGCGTCCTTGGACGAATAGACCACCTTGAACTTGTCGCCGCCGCCCATGGAGAGGATTTGCGAGACGTTGGGCTCGTAGGTCACGCCGACCGGCAGGTTGCCCGAGGCCATGGCGCCGGGGATGCCTTCCGGGGTCATGTTGACGGCGTCGATGTCCTGGTCGCTCATGCCGTTCTGCTGCAG